>NZ_JBIVCU010000018.1:16393-142101 GCF_044746785.1 Pseudomonas sp. NPDC090208 | reverse complement strand
TAGTGTGGGGTTTCCCCATGTGAGAGTAGGTCATCGTCAAGATTAAATTGCAGAACCCCGTTTGCGTAAGCAGACGGGGTTTTGTCTTTGCGCGCGAAAAAAGCCTTGCTTGGCCCTGAACTGTGGGAGCGAATTCATTCGCGAACAATCCCGTAGTCGATCTAGATGCGTTGGCTGCAGTGACGCCTCGCGAATGAATTCGCTCCCACAGGGGGTGTAGGCAAGGCTTGAGATAGCGGCGTCCACTGGCTCGTGCAGCTCAAGCCCTAATAGCCGCCCACAAAAAAGCCCCGCATCTCTGCAGGGCTCTTTGTTACCGCTCAGTCCAGCTTATTCAGCAGCTTCTTCCGCCACTTCAATAGCTTTCACTGCACTTACCTCGTCGCGACGACGGATGTACTTCCAGTCCGCCTCATCGATGTAGATACCGGCAGGGCCGCTACCACCTTCAAGGTCGATGGCAACATGCGCCGAGACCTGTGGCTTCACACTCGCGAGGATCGGTACAAAGCCAAGCTGCAGGCTGGTTTCCAACAGTGCCGACTGGTTACGTTCGTCGATGTCAGCTGCTTCGTCGAGGTAGTAAGGCAGGCGGATGCGACCTGCCTGCTCGCGATCCATCAGGTGCAGCAACAGGTACATGTTGGTCAGCGCCTTGATGGTCATGGTCGTGCCGTTGGACGCCGCGCCATCGATGTCGGTGTGGATAACCGGCTGGCTGTTGACCTTGGTGATTTCGAACGCCAACTCGAACAGATCCTTCAGACCCAACTGGTTGTGGTTAGCTGCCACCAGGCGGGCCAGGTATTCCTTGGCCTCTTCGTTCTTGTTGTCCTGCTCCGCGCTCTGACTCAGATCGAATACCGACAGTGTTTCGCCTTCTTCGTACTGACCGGCGCTGTGGATAATTTGATCGATGTGCTTGAGCGCTTCTTTGTTCGGTGCCAGAACAATGCGGAAGCTTTCGAGGTTGGAAACCTGACGCCGGTTGATCTCGCGGTTGAACAGGGCGAGTTGATGTTCGAGGCTGTCGTAGTCGCTGCGAATGTTACGCAAGGTCCGGGCGATGTCGGTAACGGCCGCGCGGCGAGCCTTGCCCAGTGTCAGCGCTTCGTCCTGACGGTGTGCATAGGCGTTGATCAGCAGTTGCAGACGGCGCTCCATGTCGTCTTCGCTGTCGAACTTGGCCACGCCTTTCAGGCGAACCTGTGCATACAGCGCTTCGATCTGACCGTCGCAGCGCAACAGGCCCTGCCAGCTGTCCTGATAATCGTTGAGCAGCGGCAGCAGGTTTTCCAGCGAATCGTCGACCGGTTCCATGAACGGCGTGCCGAACGGCAGATCCGCCGGCAGCAACTGACGGCGACGCAGGGCGTCGTCCAGCGTGCGTTGCTTGGATTCCAGGTCGCCGATCTGACGGCCGACCAATTGCAGCTTGGCCGACAGTTGCTGGACGCGTTCGGTGAAGGCGTCGCTTGAACGCTTGAGTTCGTCCTGCGCCGCTTCCATCTGTGCCAGTTGTTCCAGCTTCTCGCCTTCTTCGGCGCTCAGGGTCTGGGTACGACGGAAATCCTCCAGGGCCTTCTGTGCATCCAGTACCTGCTGGTACAACGCTTCGGTCTGCGTCTTGCTCGCTGCGCGGTCTGCCGCGACTGCTTGCTGGGTTTTCAGCTGCTTGAGTTCTTTTTCCAGACGCTCTTTCTGGTCGCGCAACGCCGCACGATCAGCCAGCGCCTGCAAAGCCGGTGGCTCGATATGCGACAGGTTGATCGACAGGCCCGGCACTTCGAAGCGCTCGCCCTTGAAGCGGTCCAGGATTGTTTCCAGTGATTTGACCCAGGCTTCGCCGTCGTCCAGCGCGATGCCTTGCTCGCCCAGTGGCAGGCTGAACAGCGCGCTGTTGAACAGGCGCATCAAGCGCTCAACGTCCGGTTGCGAGAACTCTTCGCGCAGACGGGCATAACTGTTGTTGTCGGCATGGTCGAGTTGCTGTTTGACCGACTTCAGGCGTTTTTCCAGATCGCGCAGACGCTCGTCCAGATCCTCGGCGCTGAACTGTCGCGACTGTGCCAGTGCACCAGCCAGTTCGTCGTGGGCATCCTTGGCGGCCAGCAGTTGTTGCTCCAGGGTTTTCACGTCGTCGACCAGGGCAAAGCGGTTTTTCAGTACCGCCAGCTCGCCGATCCAGCGCTGGATGTTGCTGATTTCACGCTCCAGGCGCATCAGCTCCTGAGTGCTGCCGCGTTGGTCGTTCTGCAGGGAGTCCTGTTCGCCACGGTAGTGCTCGGCCTGAATGACCAGCTCTTCCTTGCGCGCGTTGGAGTAGTCCTGCCAGGTGCCCAGCAAGGAATCCAGCAGCGGCGACAGGCGATGCAGTTTGCCGCGCAGGATATCGCGCTGTTTGACACCGTTGGCCAGCGCTTCGACCAGCGGGCCAGCCGTGACCAGCGCGTTGTAGTCCTGTTCCATACGACGCACATCGCGGAAGGCTTCTTCGCAAGCGGCAATGTAATCGACGCTACCGGAACGCAAGCTGTGCTCGAAGGCATCGAGGAATAGTTGCTTGAGCTTGGCGGCGGTGATTTCGCGCATGTGCAGCAGGTTGATGAACAGCGCGCGGAAGGTCTTCAGGCTCTGTTCGCTGGTCGAGCGCAGCGGGATCAGCGTCAGGTCCAGCGGAATCGAGGTATGGCCACCCACCAGCAGACGGCGCAGTTCGTCCGGCTTGAGTTCGTAAGCTTTAAGCCCTTGGCTTTCCAGATTGCTGAACAGCTCTTTCTGACGCAGGCAGGTGTCGTTTTTCTGGTAATGGGCCAGATCCAGTTTGCCGGCGTAGGCAAAGAACTGGTGGCCGAAGCCGCCGCCGGGGCCGCGACCGACCACGCCGATCACATGCGGACCATGGGGCAGGGCGACTTCAACGAGGATGTAGCTGGTGTCCGACGCAAAGTAGAAGCGCCGTGACTGATCCAGGCTGTACTTGCCGAAACTCATGTCCGACATGCGCGCCAGAATCGGGAATTGCAGGGCGTTGATCGACGCGCTCTTGCCGAGGTTGTTCGCGCCGTAGACCGACAGCGGGTGTTCCAGCGGAAACAGCCCAAGGCTGTAACCGGCAGTGTTCAGCAGCGCGAAGCGGCGAATGCCGTAGCGTTCCTGGCTCATGCGTCAAGCTCCTGTTCTTCGGCGATCGCGCGGGCTAGAGCCTGCTCTTCGGTTTCCTCAACGTCATCGAATTCCGCTAGGTCCAGCGGATCGTCGGTTTGCAGCAGCTTCTCGTCGCTGTCATCGTCGATCAGTACCGGCGTCGGCAACGGCAGATCGCTGTGCAGACTGGCTGCCAGGTCGCGGTCTTGCTGGACCGACAGGCAGACATCGAGGAAGCGGTGCATCGGCGGCAGGAAGCGGTAGATGCCCACCTCTTCTGCAGCGAAACCGAGCTGGGTCATGCGGCGCATGATCTTTTCTTCCAGCTCGTCCTGGGTCTGCACTTCAGCCTGCAGGAACAGGTCGCGGTATTTCTCCAGCAGTGACGGCAATTCGTCACGACCGAGGCTACCGCCATCGAGCACGGCGACCGGATCGCGGCCCTGGTCGGCCAGATGCTCGACCAGGATGAAGGTGAACAGGGCCAGACGCTGGGCGGTCTTGTTGACCTGCGCAGCGGCCAGTTCCGGCACGAAGTAATAGAAGCCGCGGGTGTCGCAGACCAGCTCGAAACCCAGTGCCTTGAACAGCGCACGGTACTGGTCTTGGGCGTTGGACAACTGGGCATACAGCTCCGGATCGCGGCGGCTGATGTGATAGCCCTTGAACAGCTCGCGGAAGATCGGCGCGAGCTGGGACATTTCGGATAGATCAAGATGCATGGGCGGTGCCCTCGGAATTCTCTGGGTTCACGTCTTTGCTCGAGAGCAGGGCAAAGGAGCGCAGGCTGACGCGGTGCTCCTGGGTCAGGTAGTCGCGGCGTTCCAGACGCTCGCGCTTGAAGCGTTTTTCCCGCGACAGGCGCGAGAACCAGTACAGCAACTCGTCGGTCGCGCCGTTCGGTTCCTGCTCCAGCAGCCAGACCATCAGGTCCGGCATCGGCAGGGCTTCTTCGCAGCGTTCGATCATTTCCTTGACCGTGCGCGGCGCCCGGGGCGGTTCGCCCTTGCGGGTGACACTGGCCTTGGGGAAGCGCGCCGGCTTCGGCTCGAAGCGCGCCAGGGCGTAGACATAGGCCTCGACCTGGTTGGCACTGCCGAGGAAGGTGCTTTGCGGACGGGTAAACAGCGGCATGGCGGCCTGCGGCACGGCATCGATGCCCTTGCGGCGGATGGCCGACAGCGCCAGCGCGGCGCCACGGGTCACGGCGTTATGCCGGCGGGCTTCCTCACGCAACGGCAGCAGCAGCTCGCGGGCATGACGCAGGGTCAATTGCGCGCTGGTCTGCATTTCCAGAATCCGCGCATGGGTGCGCAGCAGCATGTCGTCGTCGACCAGGTGGCCGAGGCGTTGCTGATCGGTGAGCAGACGCAGCAGCACGTTCTCGACCTTGCGCACGCCCTGTTCAAAGGCGCCGTCAGCGTTGACCAGCTGGATCATCGGCTCGACATATTCGTCCCAGGTCGCCAGTACTTCGGCGTAGCGTTGCCGCAACGGGATCTGCCGGTCACTGGTCTTGGCCCGTTCGGCCACTGAGACCAGCGCTTGTTCGTCGTTGGCGAGCTTTTTCAGGACATCGCGCACGCGCATGTCGAGCAGGCGCAGTTGACGGGCGAGGTCGTTGGCATCGCGGGCTTCGAACGCTTCCTGGATATAACCGGCCAGCCGTTCCAGATGGCGCAGGTAGGCTTCGATTTCCAGACACAGGCCCAGCCGGTGCTCGCGGCGCAGGTACGAGAGGAAGTCGTGGATCTGCGCGTTCAGCTCGAAGCGGTTCGGGCTTTTCGCCACGGGAACCAGAATGTCGAGGCGAATCCACACGTCCAGCAGGTGGGTAATGTCCTGTGGCGTGCTTTCCAGTTGCTGGGCGGCCAGTTGCTGACGCAGTTCGCTCAGGCTCAAAGTGCCTTGGTCGAAGTGCTCGCACAGTGGCTCTAGAAGCGCCCAGTGTTCGGCGAGGGCGCGCAGGACGCGCTTGGGTTCGATCATCGGATGGCCGCTGGTTGGCAAATAAAAGCGGCAATTGTACTGCATCGCCGGGTCGGGTTTTCACCCTCAGTCGATCAACTGCGGCGTGATTCGTCGAAGGCCTGTAGAATCCCCCACCTGACTTTATCCACAGGTGGCTGTCCCTTGCTCAACGAGCCTCGCCGCCGCGCCTTTCTGTCCGCCATGCAGGTGGTCAGCTGGTTGCCGCGCACTCCACTGCCGTTTGCCGCGCCTTCGCGTCCGGAACTGCTTGCGCCGTTGCCGTCGATTGTCGATGAACCGGTGCAGGAGCGGTCGTCTGGCGTGGCTTCGCAGTCCGGCAACGCGCCTGTGAGCGCCGCGCCGTCGGTCGCTCCGCGTACGGTCGAGCGGCCGAAAATCGAGGTGCCGCGCCCGTCTTTGGCCACCAAGCCTGTTGTCAAAGCCGTTCAAGACGAAGATCCCGCGCCGCCTGTAGTGAAAGCGCCAGTCGTGCCGCCGCCACGGTTTGCCCTGCAACTGCTGCGGGCCGGCAGTTGCCTGTTGCTGGTCGAGCTGGCGACGGGCGAGCCGTTCCAGAGTCGCGACCCGTCTTATCTGCTGCTCAAGGACATGCTGCGTGCCGCCGGCTTGCCCGACAGCCCGCAGATCATCGGCGAGCCGGTGCGTTGGCCGCTGCTGGTACGCGGGCAAATGGATCAGGGGCCGGAAGCCGCACGGGATTTTGTGCAGGGATTCCTTCATGCGCGTCTCGAAGAGGCGCCTTGCAGTTGCTTGTGGCTGATCGGATTGCCGGCGTTGCGTTTTGCCGGTGAGACGGACGCCGAATCCTACAATCAGGATATTCAGGTCGATGGCCTGGGCCTTGCCTGGGCGCTGCCGGGTCTGGAATTGTTGATGGACGAGCCTCAGCGCAAGGCCGATGTCTGGCGCGCGATGCGCCGAATGATGGGGCGTTGGAAGAGCGTAAATGAGTGATGCCGTAACGTTTCGCCGTATGACCGAAGCCGATCTGGATGCGGTACTGAAAATCGAATATGCCGCGTTCAGCCATCCCTGGACCCGAGGCATTTTTCTGGATGGATTGAAGTCCTACGAAATCTGGCTGATGTTCGAGGGCAATCAGCAGGTCGGCCATGGGGTGATCAACGTCATCATCGACGAAGCCCACCTGCTCAACATTACCGTCAAACCGGAAAGCCAGGGCCGCGGCCTGGGCCTGTTGCTGCTCGACAAGCTGATGAAGCGCGCTTACGAACTCAATGGCCGTGAATGTTTCCTGGAGCTGCGTGCCAGCAATCAGTCCGCCTATCGCCTGTATGAGCGATATGGTTTCAACGAAGTCGGGCGGCGCCGCGATTACTACCCGGCGGCTGGCGGTCGTGAAGACGCGCTGGTCATGGCCTGCACGCTGGTCGAATAGTTTCACGCACCGCAAAATCTGTGGGAGGGAGCCTTGCTCGCGAATACGTCAGGTCAGGCAATGCTGCGTTGACTGACCCGATGCTTTCGCGAGCAGGGCTCCCTCCCACGGGGCAAGTGTTGCCGTTCGGGCTGTTTCAAAGATCCGGCTTGCCATCCAGCGGATCGAAGATCGCCATTTCCTCCTCGTCCAGCCCGCCTCCCGCGCCGATTTCATCTTCATCGACGATGCTCAACTCGAAGTCGGCAGGGCCGCCTTCGCCGCGTTCCCGGGGCGAGCGCGCACCGTCTTCGTCAATCAGGTTTTCCGGGCTCATGTCATCGTCGGTCGGGTCGTGATCGTCGACGGATGCGCCGGTCAGTCCGGCTTCGCGCACACGTTCGTCGGGAATATAGTTATCCAGCTCATCTTCGGGGATCGTGTCACCAATCCGAGCGCTGGGTTCGTTATTGTCGTTGAAGTTGAGTTCTTCCATCGACCCCATACGGTCTTCGTTGTCATCGATGGGTTCGGGCTGAGTGGCGCCGAACGGCCGGCGTGAATCGTTCATGATCAATCCTCGTTGTGGGCGGTCTTGAGCGGTGGACCGGGCGCTTGGATGAAGATTCAGTCGGTTTGCCAGTCGGTAGTGGCAAACCGGCGTGACCTGAAGGGCTGAAGGCCTGTCATAGCTGGGCATCATTTCCGAGGCATCAACGTATGAACGAACTACAAGATCTGATCGATAACAACGAACGTTGGGCTGCAGCCATCAAGGAAGAAGACCCCGAGTTCTTCGCCAAGCTGGCCCGGCAACAGACGCCGGAATACCTCTGGATCGGCTGCTCGGACGCGCGCGTCCCGGCCAATGAAATTGTCGGCATGTTGCCGGGTGATCTGTTCGTCCACCGCAACGTCGCCAACGTGGTGCTGCACACCGACCTGAACTGCCTGTCGGTGATCCAGTACGCGGTCGATGTACTCAAGGTCAAACACATCCTGGTCACCGGCCACTACGGTTGCGGCGGCGTGCGTGCATCGATGCAGGACCGCCAGTTCGGTCTGATCGACGGCTGGCTGCGGACCATTCGCGATCTGTATTACGAGCACCGCGAGGTGCTGGCACAGCTGCCGACCGAAGAAGAGCGCGTCGACCGCATGTGCGAGTTGAACGTGATCCAGCAGGTGGCCAACGTCGCCCATACCAGCATCGTGCAGAACGCCTGGCACCGCGGGCAGAAACTGTCGATCCACGGTTGCATCTATGGCATCAAGGATGGCCGCTGGAAGAGCCTGAACACGACCATCAGCGGTTTCGAGCAACTGCCGCCGCAGTATCGGTTGCGGCCATTGGGCGAGTGAAGAGGCTTGAGTCCGTGGGAGGGAGCCCTGCTCGCGAATGCGCGGGGACATTCACCATCGAGGTGGCTGAACGGACGCTTTCGCGAGCAGGGCTCCCTCCCACAGGTGTTGTGGCGATCATGTGTACGGGGTTAACCCCGTCGGCATGACGGTCGGCCTCACAGACTGGCTTTCTTGATCATCTCGGGCAGCGGCTTGCGCAGCTGTTGCAGCTCCCGCGAAACATTGCCGGTGCGGCATTTCGCAGCCGCCTGATCCGGCGTCAGGTTGCGGATCGAGGTGTAGAACAGCTTGCAGGTTTCGACCTTGTTGGTGACCTGCCAGTTGTTCGTGCATTGCTTCAACAAGGCGGCGGCGTCACCGCTCGGGTTTTGGCCCATGCCGGCCTGCCAGCAGGCCGCACTCAAATCCTGCCCCATGACTTTCAAGCCGGCCGCATCGGCCTTGGCTTCATCACCGCCGTAGTTGCTCTTGTCGGCGGCATACCAGATGTAGCTCGGGTGGTTCGAACCCAGCACCGATACGTTCTGCCCGGTGGTCGGGCTGATGGTTGCCAAGCCCAGCACCGCGACCGTGGCGCCGTATTGCTGCTTGATCCAGTTACGCACCGGCGCACCGAACGCGACCATCGGCAGCGACGTGCCGGCGGCGGTCTGGCTGATCTGTTTGACCATGCTCGTCTGATAGTCCTGGAAATAGCCGTAGACGCCTTCCAGGTCGCTGCCGGCGCTGGCTGGTGCGGCAATCGGCGCGATGTCGATGATGGTCTGGTAAGCAGGCGTCTGGGTGGCCGGAATGCCGTTGTCGGTCAACAGCGCTGCCCAGCGATCGGTGGTGGCCGAGCGCAGATAATCCTGCGCCTGGGTCAGCGAATAGTCCGGCGGGAAGTGCAGCAACTCGACGCTCTTGCGGTTGTCCAGCGCCATGCCCAGCGGCAGGAACAGGTACCAGTTGTAGGCCCACTTGCCGTCAGCGTTGAGCTTCTTCGCGCCATCGTACGCGTGGTCGCCGGCGTCCAGCAGATCCTTCAGCGGCTTGCCGTAGCCGTCCGGTACGCCGGTGATGTGCGCGCGCAGGCGGTCGCTGTCACGGGTGACGCGCACGGTGGCGGCGCTGTAGCCGTCGCGCCTTACGCTCTGGTTCAGGTAATGCTCGACCGTCTGTTCCAGCGTCCAGTCACGGAAGCAGATCACGTTGCAGTTGTTGGGGTAAGCGAAGAGGCGGGTGACGCGTTCGTGGCTGCCCAGTTCGACATCGACGTCAGCGTGGGCGGTGAGGCTCAAGGTGAGGGCGGCCAGAGCGGCATTCAGTACGGCGGTTTTTGTCATGCGCATGTCCTTGTTGGCGTGGGCATCCGTCTGTGCGGATGTGTTTCGATAATGAAACACTTGGGCATGGGCTGGGAATCTGTTGGCGGAAATTCTGTAGGAGCGCGGCTTGTCCCGCGAGCGGCGGGGAACCCGTCTTGAATCCTGGGCACGCGGTGGATCAGGTATACCGTGTTCTCAGGATTTACTGCCGGTTCCCGGCAGGTCGCGGGACAAGCCGCGCTCCTACAGATGAGCGCTTCTACACACCTACAAAACGAAACGCTGAACCATGCCGTTCAGGTCGGTCGCCAGCATCGCCAGGGCGTTGCTCGCTACGGTGGTCTGCTGCGCGCCCGAGGCCGACTGAGTCGACAGATCGCGGATGCTGCTGAGGTTGCGGTCCACTTCGTTGGCGACCTGGGCCTGTTGTTCAGCAGCGCTGGCGATCAGTACGTTGCGGTCGCTGATGGTCGAGGTGGCGCTGATGATCACGGTCAATGCCTGACTGGTCGCAGCCGCTTGCTCCAGCGTCTGGCTGGCCTGGGCGGCGGTAATGCGCAGGGCTTCGGCGGTTTCCTGGGTGCTTTGCTGCACGCTGTTGATCAGGCCTTCGATCTCTGTGGTCGAAGCGCTGGTGCGTTGGGCCAGCGAGCGCACTTCATCGGCGACCACGGCGAATCCGCGACCGGCTTCACCGGCGCGGGCGGCTTCGATGGCGGCGTTCAGGGCCAGCAGGTTGGTCTGGTTGGCGATGGCGCGGATCACTTCGAGAATCTTGCTGATGCTCAAGGTGCGCTCGGCAAGGCCATCGGCCTGGTGCGAGGAATCGAGGACGTTGCCGGTCAGTTCCTTGATCGAATCGATGGTGCCGGTCAGGCGCAGGCGGCCTTCGGCGGCGGCTTCGTTGGACGCCTTGGATTCGGTCGAAGTGTTGCTGGCGTTGTCGGCGACTTCCACTGCCGCCTGGCTCATCTGGTTGACCGCGACGGCCGCTTGTTCGATTTCATCGTTTTGCATCTGCAGGTTCTTCGCGCTGGCCTCGGCGATGGCGCCCATCTCCTGGACCGACTGGCTCAGCTGGCTGGCGGCGGCGTAAATCTGGTCGATGGTGCCGTGCAGGTTGGCGCGCATCTGGCCGAGCATCTTCAGCAGTTGCGCGGTTTCATCCTTGCCTTCCGGAATCGGCTGCGGGCTCAGATCGCCTTTGGCGATGGTGCTGGCGATGTCCAGCGACTGGCGCAGCGGGCGGATGATGGAAAGGCTCAGGCGCCAGGCCAGCAGCAGGGTCAGGATCAACGCGACGGCCACGGCACTGACGGCGATGATGCGGGTTTGCTGAAAGCGGCTGCCAGCGGTGTCGACGGCCGCGGCGGCGCTTTGTTTGTTCAGTTCGCGCAGCAGTTGCACCTGCATGTCCATCAGGTCGCCCTGCAGGCTCAGTGAGGTGTTCAGCAGCATCCGTGCGTCATTGAGTTTGTTCTGCTCGATCAGGCTGATCTCGTCATGCAGACCCGGCATGAAGGCGGAGTAGGCATCCTGCAGCGCCTTGATCGAGTCGCGCTCGGTGCTGTCCTTGGAGTGGGCGAGGTAATCGCTGAAGCTTTTTTCCACCTCGTTTTTCAATTGCTCGACGTTGATCTTGCTGGTCACCACCGCGCTCGGGTCATCGGCGTTGGCAATCAGGCGGGCGCTTTCGCCGCGCAGCTTGATCAGGTCGATGGCAATGGCGTCGGCCATGGCGATGCTCGGCAGCGAACCGCTTTCCACTGCCTCGCCCTGATCGCGGATGCTCTGCATCTGCAGCAGGCAGAACACGCCCAGCGCCACCAGCAACAGCGCCGTGATGCCGAAACACAACACCAGCCGCTGAGCGATTCTGAAACGCCGCAGAAAAGCCGGCCTGGACGAAGGACCGAACGCACCACGCAATAACCTTTTCACACTGACCAATCCCATCGACGAATTCATCGGAGACTCGGTTATAGAGAGGTTCCGTGATGTCTTTGTGACATCTCAGGGAAATATTTCAGATTTGTTGTGGTTTCGGGACGAATGGAAGATTTTTTTGACGAACGGGTCAGCCACCAGCCTCTTCCATGAACTCCCGCAGAAAGCGCTCGGCCCGTTCATGCCGGACCTGCGCCATGTGGCGGCCCGTAGCGGTCTGAAAGCCTTCGGCGAGGGTCAGCAGTTTGGTGCGGAAGTGGTCGGCGGCGAAGCGTTTGTCGTCCAGGGCGCGGTGTTGTGCCTGGGGATCGGCTGGGTCGTAGAGGTGGCTGCCCATGCGTCCGGAAACATAGAACAGCCGGGCGACGCCGATCATGCCGAGGGCGTCGAGACGGTCGGCGTCCTGGAGGATTTTCGCTTCCAGGCTGATGGGCAGGATGTTCGCCGAATGGCTGTGAGCCTCGATGGCGTGGGCGACGGCTTCGATGCGTTCTTCGTCCCAGCCCATTTCTGCCAGCAGTTCTCTGGCCTTGGCGGCAGCCAGGCGCGAGGCGCTTGAGCGGAACGGCGAATTCTTTTCCACCGCCACGCAGTCGTGCAGCAGGGTCGCTGCGAACAGCAATTGCGGGTCGCCGCCTTCCTTGTTGCGGATCGCGCAGGCATTGCGCCAGACCCGGTGCAGGTGCGACAGGTCGTGGGAGCCATCCAGTCGTTCGGCCAGCGTGTGCGGGATCAGCCGGTCGGCAAGGTCCTGAAAGGGCGCGAAGCAAAGTGAAGTCATTCAGGATCCTTGCGGTAAAAGGGGACGCTGTTGCACAGCATAGTCAGATTGACCGGTGGAACTGGGCCGGGTTCGCCATTTCATGCCGGCAGCGTCAGGGGCGCAGCGGCAGCGCGGTCTTGTAGCGCACCTGCTTGAGCGACAGGCTGGAGCGGATCTTTTCCACCTCGGGCATCGGCGACAATCGCTCGATGATGACGTGCTCCAGCGCCTGCATGTCGGCCATCACCACGCGCAACAGGTAGTCGGCGTCGCCGGTCATCAGGTAGCACTCCATCACCTCTTCGCACTCGCACACGCGGCGCTCGAAATTCTGCAACGCCTCGCGGCTCTGTTCCTTGAGGCTGATGGAAATGAACACGTTCAGGCGCAACCCCAGGTGCTCGGGGGCGAGCAGGGCGACGTACTCGCGGATGCAGCCGGAGGCTTCCAGTGCCTTGACCCGGGCCAGGCACGGTGAGGGCGAAAGGTGTACCCGTTTCGCCAGTTCGACGTTGGACAGGCTGCTGTCCCGTTGCAGTTCGCGAAGGATTTTCAG
This sequence comes from Pseudomonas sp. NPDC090208, assembly GCF_044746785.1. Classification (NCBI taxonomy): domain Bacteria; kingdom Pseudomonadati; phylum Pseudomonadota; class Gammaproteobacteria; order Pseudomonadales; family Pseudomonadaceae; genus Pseudomonas; species Pseudomonas sp. NPDC090208. Next base: position 129,646 of record NZ_JBIVCU010000018.1, on the reverse strand, counting down.
GTCAATGCTGTCGAAGTTCATCGTGCTTCAATTCGCCGTTTTTAAAGTTATTCGTGCTGTAGAAGGTTAAATGCGTCGCGCAGATCGGTCATTAAATCTGCGCGACGAAGCATAGACTTTTGCTCATGTAACCGGAGGTGTCCATGAGCCAGTTCGATTCCCGCAATGCCGCCGCACAACTTCATGACGATGACCTGGAAATGACCGAGTGGCAGGAGGCGCTGATGTCGGTGCTGGATCACGCAGGCGCCGAGCGGGCGCGGCAGATCCTCGACCGCCTCGCCGAACTGGCCCGCGATCCGCAGATCGGCTGGCGCCCGGCCCACGGCACGCCGTACATCAACACCATCGGGCTGGCGCAGCAACCGGCGTTTCCCGGCGACCTCGCCATCGAAGAACGACTGGCGTCGCTGATGCGCTGGAACGCGCTGGCGATGGTGGTGCGGGCCAACCAGGCCTACGGTGAGCTGGGCGGCCACATTGCCAGTTACGCCAGCGCCGCCGACCTGTTTGAAGTCGGTTTCAACCATTTCTTCCGCGCTCGCGATGCGGGTCACGGCGGCGATCTGGTGTTCTTCCAGCCGCATTCAGCCCCGGGCATTTATGCGCGGGCGTTTCTTGAAGGGCGCCTGAGCGAGGACGATCTGGCCCACTACCGGCAGGAAATCGGCGCGCTCAAGGCCAATGCCCGTGGCCTGTCGAGTTATCCACACCCGTGGCTGATGTCGGACTTCTGGCAATTCCCGACCGGCTCCATGGGCATCGGCCCGATCAGCTCGATCTACCAGGCGCGCTTCATGCGCTATCTGCAACATCGCGGCTTGCAGGATACGGCGGCGCGGCACGTCTGGGGCGTGTTCGGCGATGGCGAAATGGACGAGCCAGAAAGCATGTCGGCGCTGACCCTGGCGGCGCGTGAAGGCCTCGACAACCTGACCTGGGTGGTCAACTGCAACCTGCAGCGCCTCGACGGCCCGGTGCGCGGCAACGGGCGCATCGTCGACGAGCTGGAGGCGTTGTTCAGCGGTGCGGGCTGGAACGTGATCAAGCTGGTCTGGGGTTCGGACTGGGATCCGCTGTTTGCCCGCGACACCGATGGTTCGCTGGTGCGTGCGTTGTCGCAGACCGTCGACGGCCAGTTTCAGACCTTTGCCGCCAAGGACGGCCATTACAACCGCGAGCATTTCTTTGGCCAGAACGAGGCGCTGCGCAAACTCGCCGAGGGGCTGAGCGACGAGCAGATCGACCGGCTCAAGCGCGGCGGCCATGACCTGGTGAAAATTCACGCGGCCTATCACGCGGCGAAGCAACACACGGGCCGGCCAACGGTGATTCTCGCCCAGACCAAGAAAGGTTTCGGCATGGGTGAAGCCGGGCAGGGCAAGATGACCACGCACCAGCAGAAAAAACTGGACCGCGAAGCGCTGATCAACTTCCGTGACCGTTTCCATTTGCCGCTCAGCGATGAACAGGCCGAGCAGTTGAGCTTCCTCAAGCCCGCTGACGACAGTGCCGAGATGAAATACCTGCGCCAGCGTCGTGAGGCGCTGGGCGGCTCGCTGCCTGCTCGCAGCAACACCGCCACGGCGGTCCCCGTGCCGCCGTTGCAGGGTTACGGTGGTTTCGCCACAGAGGCCGATGGCAAGGAAATGTCGACCACCATGGCCTTCGTGCGCATGCTTGGCGGCCTGCTCAAGGACAAACAGCTCGGTCCGCGTGTGGTGCCGATTGTCGCCGACGAGGCGCGCACGTTCGGCATGGCCAATCTGTTCAAACAGATCGGCATTTATTCCAGCGTCGGCCAGCGCTATGAACCGGAGGACATCGGCTCGATCCTCAGTTATCGCGAGGCCACCAACGGCCAGATTCTTGAGGAAGGCATCAGCGAGGCGGGCGCGATCAGTTCCTGGGTGGCGGCGGCAACGAGTTATTCGGCCCATGGTTTGCGCATGCTGCCGTTCTACATCTACTACTCGATGTTCGGTTTTCAGCGGGTTGGCGATCTGATCTGGGCCGCTGCCGATCAGCGTGCGCGGGGCTTTCTGCTCGGCGCCACGGCCGGGCGTACGACGCTGGGGGGCGAAGGCTTGCAGCATCAGGACGGTTCCAGCCACTTGATGGCGGCCACCGTGCCGAATTGCCGTGCCTACGACCCGGCGTTTGCCGGCGAGGTCGCGGTGATCCTCGACCTCGGCATGCGACGGATGCTGGAACAGGATGTCGACGAGTTCTATTACGTCACCCTGATGAACGAAAACTATGCCCAGCCGTCATTGCCGGCCGGTGCCGAGCAGGGCGTGATTCGCGGTTTGTATCGCTTTGGCGGCCATGCGGTCGAGGGCGGCCAGGGACTGGTGCGGCTGTTGGGCGCCGGGAGCATTCTGCGCGAGGCCATCGCTGCGGCTGAGCTGCTGGCGCAGGATTGGCAGATCGACAGCGAGATCTGGAGCGTGACCAGCTTTACCGAGCTGGCGCGAGAGGCCCGCGAAGTCGAGCGCTGGAACCGGCTGCATCCTCAACAGACGCGGCGGATCAGTCATCTTGAGCAATGCCTGCCGGACGGGGGGCCTGTCATTGCCGCGTCCGACTACGTGCGTGCGCTGCCGCAATTGATCGCGTCCTATGTGGGCAGTGATTACACGGTACTTGGCACCGACGGCTTCGGTCGCAGCGATACCAGAGCGCGCCTGCGCAGCTTCTTTGAGGTTGACCGTTATCACATCGTGCTGGCGGCGGTGACGACGCTGATCGAGCAGGGCAGGGTGCCTGCCGAGGTCGCGGCGCAGGTGATCGAACGGTATGGGATTGAAGTGGACAGCGCAGAGCCGTGGGTGAGCTGATGCCGCGGCATCATGCCCTTTTGTGGGAGCGAATTCATTCGCGATGCGGTGTTTCGGGCAACAAAATCGTGTGAGCCGGGATATTTTTCGCGAATGAATTCGCTCCCACAGGGGATCTCTGTCTCCTGCGCAACCGCGTTGGGGAGGTGGACAGCGCAGAGCCGTGGGTGAGTTGAGGTCGCGGCATCATGCCCTTTTGTGGGAGCGAATTCATTCGCGATGCGGTGTTTCGGGCAACAAAATCGTGTGAGCCGGGATATTTTTCGCGAATGAATTCGCTCCCACAGGATGATTTCTATCTCATGTGCGAGCGCGTGGGTGAGTTGAGACGGGGCGGTGGCAATTGTAGGAGCTGGCTTGTCCTGCGACCGGCTGAGAAGCAGTCGTAAATTCAGGGTACGCGGTGTATCAGTCATACCGCGTTTACCGGGTTTACTGCCGCTTCGCGGCAGGTCGCAGGGCAAGCCAGCTCCTACAGTGGCAAGTGTGCATCCAGCTAAAAAGCGCCTTTGCGGTGGGGTTATTGCCCCTTCATCGCCGCCGTCATCTTGTCGACGTTGTAGCGGAACATCTTCACGTAGCTGCTGGCCGGGCCGTTGGCGGGAGACAGCGATTCCACGTACAACTCGCCGCCCGGGTGCGCGCCGCTGGCCTTGGCGATCTGTTGCACCAGACGCGGGTCACCGGAGTTCTCGAAGAAATAGGCGCTGACGTGTTCCTGTTTGATCTGCGTGATCAGCTTGCCGACATCGGCCGCCGAGGCTTCGGTTTCAGTGGAGAAGCCCAGCGGCGAGAGGAAGGTCACCCCGTAGGCATCACCGAAATAACCGAAGGCGTCATGGGAGGTCAGCACCTTGCGCTGAGCGGCAGGAATGGCGTTTATCTGCGCACGGGCATAGGCGTCCATGTCCTGCAACTGGGCGATGTACTTGTCACCGTTGGCCTTGTAGTCGGCCGCGTTGTCCGGGTCGGCTTTCTGCAGCGCCTTGATGATGTTGCGCACATACACGACGCCGTTCACCGCGCTGTTCCAGGCGTGCGGGTCGGTGATCTTCTCGCCGTCTTCTTCCATGCTGCGGGTCATGATGCCGTTGGACAGCACCACCGGTTCGCTCTTGTAGCCTGATGCCGTGATCAGCCGATCCAGCCAGCCTTCCAGGTGCAGGCCGCTGACGAACACCACGTCGGCTTTCTTCAGCGCCTGGGCGTCATTGGGCGTGGGCTCGTAGACGTGCGGGTCGCCGTTGGGGCCGATCAGCGAGGTGACATGCACATGATCGCCGCCGACGTTGTGCACCATGTCAGCGATGACGGTGAAGGAGGCGACGGTTTCCAGGGTTTTCGCCTGGGCGAAGTTGGCCATACCCGACAACGCCAGCGCGGCGGTCAGAAGCGTCAAACGTTTCATGGTGATTTCCTTGCGGTAAGAGAACGATCAGCCGGACAGGTGAACCCTCGGAAACAGACGGCGCAGAAAACCGCCGCGTCCAAAGAACAGCGAGAACAGGTAGAAGGCGCTGGCGGTCAGCACGATGGCTGGCCCGGATGCAACGCTGGCGTGATACGAGACGATCAGGCCGATGAAACCGGAAAGGGTCGCGACCACCGTGGAGATCACGATCATGCCGGTCAGCGAACTTGACCAGAACCGCGCCACGGTGGCCGGCAGCATCATCATGCCCACCGCCATCAGCGTGCCGAGGGCCTGGAAGCCGGCGACCAGATTGAGCACCACCAGCAGCAGAAACAGCACGTGATACAGCGAGCCGCGCCCGCCCACTGCGCGCAGGAAACCGGGGTCGAAGCATTCCAGGATCAGCGGGCGATAGATCAGCGCCAGCAGGATCAGGGTGAACGAGGCGATGGCGCCGACCATGTAAATCGCCTGATCGTCGATGGCCAGAATGGTGCCGAACAGCACATGCAGCAGGTCGACGTTGGAACCGTGCAGCGACACGATCAGCACGCCGGCCGCCAGTGAAGTCAGGTAGAAACTGGCGAAGCTGGCGTCCTCGCGCAGGGTGGTGAAGCGGCTGACCAGCCCCGACAGCAGCGCCACGGCAAGGCCAGCGATCAGGCCGCCAAAACCCATGGCCGGCAATGACAGACCGGCGAACAGAAAGCCCACCGCCGCGCCGGGCAACACCGCGTGGCTCATGGCGTCACCGACCAGGCTCATGCGACGGAGCATCAGCAGCACACCGACAGGCCCCGAGCCAATGCCCAGCGCCAGACAAGCCACCAGCGCGCGGCGCATGAAGCCGAAATCGACGAAGGGTTGAATCACCAGGCTGTACAGCGTCACAGCGTGACCTCCTCATCGGCGTCGCAGGGTTGGGCGTCGGGGTTCCAGTGCTCGGCCATGTTCTTGGCCCGGCGCAGATTGTCGGCGTGGAGGATCTCGGCGGTGTCACCCCAGGCGATGGTTTCCCGCGCGAGCAGCAGGGTGCTGGGGAAATGCTGGCGCACTTGCTCGATGTCATGCAGCACGGCGATCACGGTGCGACCCTGACCGTGCCAAGTGCGGATCAGCTGCAACAGGTCACGGGTGGTGCGGGCGTCGATGGCGGTGAACGGCTCGTCCAGCAGAATCACCGAGGCGTCCTGCAACAACAGGCGGGCGAACAGCACACGCTGAAACTGCCCGGATGACAGTGAGCTGATGCTGCGCTGCTCGAAACCCTCCAGACCGACCGCCTGCAAGGCCTGCCGCGCCTGTTCGGCGTGCTTGCCGGTGATCCGGCTAAACGCCCCAATGCCGCGCCATGCGCCCATCAGCACGGTGTCGGCGACGCTGAGCGGAAAGCTGCGATCGATCTCGGCGGCTTGCGGCAGGTAGCCGATATGCCGGGTCGCGAGGTTGCCGCGATCGACACGGCCGATGGCCGGTTTCAGGGTGCCGGCGATGGCTTTGATCAAGGTCGATTTACCGGCGCCGTTGGGGCCGACAATCGCGGTCAGGCTGCCGGCGGAGAAGCGTCCGCTGACGTGATGCACGGCGGGACGCCGCTCATAGGTCACGGTCAGGTCATGCAGGTCGATGGCTGCACTCATGGGATCGCCACCGCCCAGGCAATGCCGACCCACAGCAAGGCCAACAGCGCCAGGGACAGCAACACCCGCTTGCCGGCGGACTGAGCGAGGGCGGAAGTCGCGATGTTCGGGGAAAGTCGGGGAGCAGATTTCACAAGGAGCATGCCTGAAATGTTTTGTTATAGTATTACATCACTTTTCAGAGGCAAGAGGGAAGGGTTATTCGTCTGCGGTTCAGCGAGGCGACAGTTTGCGCAGCGAAGGGTTGATCGGCGTTTTCCTGCGGCGGCAAACCCTGTAATTTCCTGAACAGATTTCTTTGCTCAGGACGCCCTCCATGACCGCCATTCACCGCCGCCCGGTTCCTCTCGCCAAATGCTACCGCCTGCTCAACCACGGCCCGACCGTGCTGGTCAGCGCTGCTCACAACGGCCAGCGCAATATCATGGCGGCGGCGTGGGCGATGCCGCTGGATTTCCAGCCGCCGAAAGTCACGGTGGTGCTGGACAAGTCGGTGTGGACGCGACGGTTGCTGGAGGGTTCGGGCACGTTCGTGCTCAACGTGCCAACGGTCAGCCAGGTGGATATCGTCGAAACCGTTGGTTCGACTTCGGGGCTGGAGATTTCCAAAGAACAGGACGTCGACAAATTCAGCGCTTATCAGCTGGCAACTTTCTCTGGCGAACACACCGAAGCGCCGTTGCTGGAAGGCTGCGCGGCGTGGCTGGAATGCCGCCTGCTGCCGGAGCCGCACAACCAGAACCAGTACGACCTGTTCATCGGTGAGGTGATCGCGGCGTATGCCGACGAGCGCGTGTTCTCCGACGGTCGCTGGCATTTCGAAGGCCACGATGAATTGCGCACACTGCACCACGTGGCGGGTGGGCATTTTCTGGTGATCGGTGACAGTGTGGACGGCAAGGTGCTGGGGCGGTCGTAAACCATAAGGTTTTGCGGCGTGCCTGATTCCCGGAACCAACACAAATCCCGTGGGAGGGAGCTCTGCTCGCGAAGGCGTCAGCTCAGACAGTATAGGCGTGGCAGGTTCGACGCTTTCGCGGGCAAGCCCGCTCCCACAGGTCTGTGGTGGTGTGTCGAAATCCGTCAGGTCCCACAAGGTTCTACTGGGTGACCTGTCAGTGGTTTGGTCAGGACTCTACTCATAACAAAGACAAAGGCTTCCCATGAACTCAGACGATCTCGCCCTGTTCGCCCAGGTTGCCAAAAGCGGCAGTATTTCCCGCGCTGCCATGGAGATGGGGGCCGATCAATCGACGGTCAGCCGTCGGGTCGGCCTGCTGGAGGCCGAACTGGGCGTGCGGCTGTTTCATCGCAGTGGGCGCGGGGTGACGCTGACCGAGCGCGGACGGCAGCTACTGGGTTATGCCAACACGCTCAACGACACCCTGATCGAAGCCGAACGGGCGATGCGTGACAGTGCCGAGCAAGGGCCGGCCAAGCTGTGTATCGCCGCGCAGCCGACCATCGCGCGGATTCTGTTCGGCAGTCTGGGCCACGCCCTGAAAGCACGCTACCCATTGACCCAAGTGCACTTTGTCGAAGGTCTGGCTTCAGACATCCTCAATCGCCTCAGTGACGGCGCGGTGGACATCGCGATCCTCTATCTGCCCGAACACCCTGGCGCCTTGCAGTACGACCCGCTGCTCAGCGAAGGCGTGCAACTGATCACGCCGGCCAGTTATCCACTGCTGGGCGATGCCATTGCCGTGCGCGATCTGGGTGACATCCCGCTGATTCTGCCAAGCACCCATCACGGCCTGCGCATGATGGTCGAGTCGCTGGCCAACCGTTACGGTTTCTCCGCCAACATTGCCCTGGAATGCGACGGCTCGATCTCCATCACCAAGCGGTTGGTGCTGGAAAACTGCGGCTGCACGGTGCTGCCGGAGGCGGCGGTGATCGAGGAAGTGAAGGCTGGAAGGCTGAAGAGTTACCGGCTGCAAGACCCGGAAATTCGCCGCACGGTGGCGATGGTCTGGCCGAAGAACCGCGTCACCGCCGACGGTTTGTGGGCGGTGACGCAGATCATCCGGCAACGTGCCGCCGACATGGTCGAGCAGGGCACGTGGCCGGGGGCGACGCTGATTGGCGCGGCGGTCAGTCCTTGACCAGTTCGCCGTCGACCAGACGCCAGGTGTTCAGCGGGTTGGATTTCTGCAAGGCCGGTGGCAACAGCGAATCCGGCACGTTCTGGTAGCACACCGGACGCAGGAAACGGTCGATGGCGGTGGCGCCGACCGAGGTGCTGCGGCTGTCCGATGTGGCCGGGAACGGCCCGCCATGGACCATCGAATAACTCACCTCGACGCCGGTCGGGAAGTCATTGAACAGAATCCGTCCAGCCTTGCGCTCCAGCGTCGGCATCAGGGCCTGGGCAATGGCTTGGTCGCCGTCGTCGAAGTGCAGGGTCACGGTCAACTGACCGTCGAATTTCGCCGCGACTTTCTGCAGATCCGCCGTGTCCTTGCACACCACCAGCAAGGCGCTCGGGCCGAAGTTCTCGTCTTCCAGCGCCGGGTTGGCGAGGAAGGTCGCCGAATCGGTGCGGAAGAATGCCGGCCGTGCCTGGAATGACCCTTCAGGCTCGCGCCCTTCGGCCACCAGCGTCACACCGGCGGCCTTGTGCAGGTTGTTCAGGCCATTGCAGTAGGCGCCGTGAATGTTTGGCGTGAGCATGGTGGTCGGTGTCTTGTCGGCCAGTGCTGCGGCAGCCGCAGAAACGAACGTTTCCAGCGCCTCGCTTTCCAGCGCCAGCAGGATGCCGGGGTTGGTGCAAAACTGGCCGGCACCCAGCACCAGCGAGTCGGCGAAGCCTTTGGCGATGCTGTCGGCGCGGTTGGACAGAGCGGTGGGCAACAGGAACACCGGGTTGATGCTGCTCATCTCGGCATACACCGGAATCGGCACCGGGCGCGCCTGGGCAGCGGCGACCAGCGCCAGACCGCCACGGCGCGAGCCGGTGAAGCCCACCGCCTGGATACGCGGGTGGCTGACCAGCGCCTGGCCAACGCTGATGTCCTTGTCGATCAACAGCGAAAACACGCCTTCCGGCATGCCGGTATCGCGCGCGGCTTTCTGGATGACCCGGCCGACCAGCTCGCTGGTGCCCAGATGCGCCGGGTGCGATTTGACGATCACCGGGCAACCGGCAGCCAGCGCCGAAGCGGTATCACCGCCCGCCACCGAGAACGCCAGCGGGAAGTTGCTGGCGCCGAACACTGCGACCGGACCGACGCCGATGCGCCGTTGACGCAGGTCGGCGCGTGGCAGCGGCTGGCGCTCCGGCAGGGCGTTGTCGACCACCGCGCCATGCCAGCGCCCATCGCGCAGCAGCGTTGCGAACAGCCGCAGCTGGTTGACGGTGCGCAGGCGTTCGCCTTGCAGACGAGCCTGAGGCAGGCCGCTTTCCACATGGACACGCTCGATCAGCGTGTCACCCAGATCGAGCAGGCCCTGGGCGATGGCTTCAAGGAAGCCGGCACGCTGGTCATCGCTCAGTTGCCGGTAGGCGTCGAACGATGCTTCGGCCAGTTCACAGGCAGCATGGACATCGTCTGTCGTGCTGGCGCCGAAGGCCGGTGTCAGCTGCTCGCCGGTGGCGGCCGCGAGGGCGAATACTTCGCCGCCCTGGCCGCGCACGGTACGTTGGCCGATGATCGTTTCACCAAGAATCTGCATTGCTACACCTCTTATTCAAGACGAGCCTGGGGTGTGATCTGCCGTGGATCGACGCGCAACTCGATCAGCGCCGCGACGCCGGATTTCTGCGCACGCTGCAACGCTGCCGGGAAGTCCTCGCTGCGTTCGACCCGCTCGGCATGGGCACCAAAGGATTGGGCGAGGGCGATGAAATCCGGGTTGACCAGCTCGGTGGCCGACACTCGTCCCGGGTATTCACGCTCCTGATGCATGCGAATGGTCGCAAGCATGCCGTTGTTGACCACGATGACCACGATCGGCGCGTTGAACTGCATCGCCGTGGCCAGCTCCTGAGGGTACATCATGAAACAGCCGTCGCCAGCAAAGCAGATCACGTTTCGTTGCGGATCGTGCAGTTTGGCCGCGATGGCCGCCGGCAGACCGTAACCCATGGCACCGTTGGTAGGCGCCAGCTCGGTGGCCGGTCGACGGTAGCGATAGAAGCGGTGGACCCAGACCGTGTAGTTGCCGGCGCCGTTGGTGATCACGGCGTCGTCAGGCAGCACTTCGTTCAGGTGCGCGACCACCGAGCCCATATCGACGCCGACCAGTTGCGGATGCGGCAGCGGCGGCGTGGAGTGCTCCAGATAGTCGGCGCGGGCGGCGTCGGTCCAGCCCTTCCAGGCGCTGCTGTCGACCGGTGCCAGCGCTGCGGCAGCGTGGGCGAAGCTGGCCAGCGACGACAGGATCGGCAGGCGTGCGTTGTACACGCGGCCCAGTTCCTGTGGATCGGGATGGACGTGAACCAGAGGCTGCTTCGGCGTCGGGCTTTCGATCAGCGCGTAGCTTTGCGACACGGTTTCGCTGAGGCGTGAGCCGATGACCAGCAACAGGTCGCTGTTCTTCACCCGCTCCAACAGCTTGGGCGAGGTGCCCAGGCCCAGTTGGCCGACGTAATGCGGGTCGCGGTTGTCGAACAGGTCCTGACGACGGAACGACGCGGCCACCGGCAGATGGTTGGCGTGGACGAAGCGTTGCAGCGCCTGGGTGGCTTCGAGGTCCCAGCCGGTGCCGCCGACGATCACCAGCGGCTGTTTGGCCGCTGCGAGCAGCTCGCGCATCTCATTGAGAGCGGCAGCGTCCGGTGCGGCGCGGGTGATGCGCACGGGGGCTGCGTCTTGCACGTCGGCCGAACCGAACAACACTTCCTCCGGCAAGGCCACCACCACCGGGCCGGGCCGGCCGGCCATCGCGATGATGAACGCCTTGCTGACGATTTCCGGGATGCGTTCGATGCTGTCGATCTCGGTCGCCCATTTCGCCAGGCCACCGAACATCTGCACGTAATCGACTTCCTGGAACGCCTCGCGGCCCTTGAAGGCGCTTTCAATCTGGCCGACGAAGAGAATCATCGGCGTCGAATCCTGTTTGGCGGTGTGTACGCCGTTGCTGGCGTGGGTCGCGCCGGGGCCACGGGTGACGAAGCAGATGCCGGGGCGGCCGGTCAGCTTGCCGTAGGCGTCGGCCATGTTCGACGCGGCGCCTTCGTGGCGGGTGACGATGGTGCGAATCGACGGTGTGTCGTGCAGCGCATCGAGCACCGGCAGGTAGCTTTCACCGGGCACGCAGTAAAGGGTGTCGACGGCATTGCGGATCAGCGCTTCGACGAGAATCTGGCCGCCATTACGCGGTTGCTTGGAATCAGACATGGATTTCGAGTTCCTTGTTACGGGTTTCCGGCAGAACGAGAGCGACGAGGAACACCAGCACGTATGAGCAGGCCGCCCACACGCCGATGGACGCCGCCAGACCGAATGACGCGCTGGTCAGGCCGACACCGGCCGGCACCAGAGCGCCGATACCGCGACCGAAATTGTAGGAAAAACCACCCGCTGTGCCGCGAATCTGCGCCGGGAACAGCTCGGTGAAACAGGCGCCCATGCCCGAGACGATCCCGGACTGGAACAGGCCCAGCGGAAAGCCCAGCAACAGCAGACTCCACATCGGCAGGTGTAACTGGGTGTAGACCAGAACCGTGAGGGTTGCACCGGCGGCGGACAGGGCGAAGGTCTTGCGCCGGCCCAGGTAGTCGCTGAGGTAGGCCATGCCGACGTAGCCGCAGAACGAGCCGAAGATGTTCACCGCCAGGTACAGCGTGGTCATGCTCACGGTCAGGCCCTGGGTTTCTCGCAGGTACGTCACCAGCCAGGTGAGGATGGTGTAGTTGCCGCCCAGAGCGCCTGCGGCCATCAACGAAGCCATGGCGGTCAGCGGGAACACGCGGGGTGAAAAGATCAGCGCAAAGTTGGTCCACAGCGAGGTTTTCTCGCGGTAGTGGGCAGCGGCTTCGAAGGCTTCCGATTCCGCGATATTGCGGCGCATCCACAGCACCAGAAAGCCCGGCAGCAGACCGATCAGAAACAGCACGCGCCAGGCGGTGTGGTCCGGCAGCAGGTTGAAGGTGACCCAGTAAGCCAGCGCCGCCAGCGCGTAGCCCACTGGCCAGCCCGCCTGCACCGAACCCACGGCGCGACCGCGAATGCGCTTGTCGACCACCTCGCCGATCAGCACCGCACCGGCCGCCCACTCGCCGCCGAAACCCAGGCCCTGCAGGCTGCGGGTCAGCAGCAGTTGATGAAAGGAATCGGTGAAGGCCGAAAGGCCGGTGAACAGGGAGAACCACAGAATCGCCAGTTTCAGCACCTTGACCCGACCGATACGGTCAGCCAGCAGGCCGGCCAGCACACCGCCGATGGCCGAGGCGATCAGTGCCGAGGTGCCGATCACGCCGGCTTCGGCCTTGCTCATGCCCCAGACCGCGAGCAGGGTGGGAATGACGAAAGCGAACAACTGGACATCCATCGCGTCCAGTGCCCATCCCATGAAACACGCCCAGAACGTTCGCTTCTGGCTGGGCGCCATACTGCCGTACCACGACATAGCAACTCCATCGCGCTGCTGCGCTGTTGTTTTTGGAATCTGGATAGATGACCGAGCGCTGCGAGAGCAGGCGGTTACATCGTGGCGACGAGTATGCGAGGCCGTAGGGGCAGGGCGAATAGCGTGGGGTGCATAGCTGGTATGCGTGGGATGGGCAGTACGTTCAGACGGGGAAAACGCAGGGTTTTGTGTAGGAGCCGGCTTGCTGGCGAACCGGTTCGATCAGTCGACAAACAAGTGTCTGGTCTGTCGCATTCGCCAGCAAGCCGGCTCCTACAGTTGGGCGTGTAACAGCGAATTACTGCTGCGTGACGCTGAACCCTTCAAATGCAGTCTGCTGCTGGATCGCGGTCACGATGTTCTTGCGCGTGGCCGGTTGTTCGTTGCCGTCCTTGTCCATGAACACTTCGCTTTGCAACTCCGCCTCGTCACCTTCACCGACAAACACGAAGCCGAGGAACTCGTACGCCTGGCGGTCGACGTTGGCCTTGGAGCGCGGAGTGCGCAGGGGCAGGGTGACGCTGACGTCGTCCTTGCTGATGACGAACACTTCGGCGTCTTTCTTCGCCCGTGCGGCCTTGCTCTTGCCGCCGCTCGGGTTGCTCACGGCCTGGTGAGTCTGGTTGAGGATTTTCAGGGCCAGGCCATAGACCAGTTCCTGGAAGCTCGGGTCGTCCTTGTAGCTGGAAAGAATCCGGCTGATCGGGAATTTGGTGCTCAGGTCAGCCAGCGCGGCCATGTCGGCGGCTTCGGCATCCTTGAGCTGCTTGAGCTGGCCCATCAACTCGTAAGCATGGTCATCGTCGAAGCGGTCATGTGCCTGACGGATGGCTGCACGAAGTTCACGAATCTGTTCGCTTTCTTTGGCGCCCTGGAAGGCATCCAGCACCATCTCGCTGATGGCCTTGGCCTGTGGCACATGTTGGGAAAGGTTGATGGCGTCTTCGTAGGCCTGCCGGGAGGAAAGGGCAGGAGCAGCATCGGTAGAGAAATCAGACATTGAGCATCCATTACTTCGTGAATCGGGATTTTTGTAGACGAAAAACCCGGCGCTGGGCCGGGCTTCGAGATCCTACTGACCTATGTCGCAGGACAGGGTTCAGTCGTGCTTGTGCTTCTTGCCAGACTTGTTGCCCAGCGCACCGCCAGCTGCGGCACCCAGGCCGGCGCCGATGGTCGAACCGGTGCTGCCGCCCAGCTTGTTGCCGATCAGCGAGCCGGCTGCGCCGCCCAGGCCACCGCCAACGGCAGCGCGGGTCTTGTTGCCTTTGCTGGCGCCGATCGCGCCACCGGCTGCGCCGGCTACGCCAGCGCCGACTGCTGCGCCGGTGCTGCCACCCATCTGCTGACCAAGGACGTTACCCAGCGCGCCGCCCAGACCGCCGCCGACCGCGCTGCCAGTGGTGTCGGCCATTGCGCCTTGAGTGACCAGAAGACCCAGAACCAGTGCAGGAAGTGTGAATCGCATGAACTCGACCTCAAAAAAATAAGGACAGCGTTGTGACGTGATGTCGTGAGTGAACGCAGCAATCTGCCATCAAAAACCTGACGGCCAGAAACAACAAAGCCCGCACAAGGCGGGCTTTGTTGAGGTACTTGGTGGCTACACAGGGACTTGAACCCCGGACCCCAGCATTATGAATGCTATGCTCTAACCAACTGAGCTATGTAGCCAAGTGGCGCGCATTATTCCCCTGGATCGAAGATGTGTCAAGCATCTCTTTGAAAATTTTCTGCGTGTGATCAATCGCTTAGGTTTTTCCCGGGGCGAGCGCCCGACGAAACGTTCCCGCCGTCACCGCCGTGACAACTTTGTCGCAGACCTTGAGTGGTTTTGCCCCACTTCAGTGCGTTCTGCGTGCACCTCTTTCTTTCCCGTGCCCTGTTTAGTGGCTTGGTGCCAGCGGTCCGCTTCTTGCTTGGGCCATTGCCAGACGTGTTGCCCTTCCGGGGCCATACCGCGAAATGGACGGGATGCCGCGCATCTGCGCCACAGTGGACGGGCGGCTATCGTTTTCGAAACAAAGACATGGCATTTTGCCGGTAACAAGATGAGGCGACATCCGCCGTGGTCACAAGCTGCGGTGGCGGGTTGTCCAGAGGAGTAGTCGGGCATGCAAAGTCTTTTGTCGCCGGGAATCCGCCTGTTGGGGCGTTTCGGCTTCGCGCGCAAGTTTCAGGTGCTTTTCTTTCTGTTCATTCTGCCGCTCGCCGGTAGCCTGTGGATGATCGGGCAGGACTATCGCAGCAAGCTGGCGGTGATCTCTGCCGAGCAGTCAGGCGTCAGGCAATTGCTGGCACTGGATGCGCTGGATGCGCAACTGACGGCCCAGCGTAACCGCGCTTCGCGCTGGAAGGCGGCCGATATCCTCCACGACCCTACGCCGGCGGCAAAAGCGGCCATGGGCGCGCTCGACAGTGCCGCGCCGCAGTTGAACCAGACCCTGTCCGCGCTGGGCGACGAGCTCAAGACGCGCAATGCCAGCGCCGACACGCTGGCGCGTTTCCAGACCCTGCAAGCCGCGGTCACCGGCATGGATTCGGCGTCGCTGCGCACCGTGGGCTGGTGGCCCGATGGCTATGACCGTTTCACCTCGGCGCTGACTGCCCTGCAAAGCCTGCGTGAGCAGATCGCCATGGACAGCGGCCTGATCCTCGACCCATGGCTGGAAACCTACTTGCTGATGCAAGTCGCCACCCAGCAGACGCCGGACCTTCTCGAACGTGTCGGACGCATGGCCAGTATCGGCCAGTCGTCGGTGGCTTCCGGGCAGTTTTCTCTGCAAAGCCGCCTGCAGATGCGCGACCTGCGCAGCCGCATCGGCGATGCTCGCGATCAACTGGTCAAGGCAGTGGCGTCGCTGAAGGCCAAGGCCTATCCCGGCATGGAAACCTGGAGCCGACAGTACGAAGACAGCCTGCAGCGCCTGGACAGTGAGCTGAAGGTGCTGGATGACGGCGTCTTCGGCGGCACCATCAAACTCGACACCGCCGCTTTCGAGCGCAGCGTCGACGCCATGCTCGACAGTCTCGCGGCGTTGCGTAACCAGTCGCTGACCTCGCTGGACAATCGTCTGGACTATTACAACGAGCAGGCGATCACGCGTTTCGTGCCGGTGGCGGCCACATTCAGCATTCTGGCGCTGGCTGCGCTGTATCTGTTCATGTGCCTGCAAGCCTCGATCCGTCGTAGCGCCCAAGGCATCACCACCCTGGCCGAGTCGCTGCGTGACGGCAACTTGTGCGTCGAAGTGGCCGTAGACGGCCGTGACGAACTGGCTGCGATCAGCAAGGCGCTCAACGTGGCGGTGGTTCAATTGCGGGCGAGCCTGTTGGGCGTCAATCACGAAACCCAGCAGCTTGGCTCGGCGGTGCAGACCCTCAATTCGCAGTCCGGCAGCACCCTCAACGAAGTCGAGGATCAACAGCAGCAAATCAGCCAGATCGCCGCAGCGGCCACGCAACTGGCGGCCACTTCCATGGGTGTGGCGAAGAGCTGCGAAGACGCTTCCGGCAGCGCGCAACAGACCCGTCGTATCGCCGAGGACAGCAGCCGCGACAGTCAGCGCACCACGGCGAGCATTCAACAACTCAACCTCAAGCTCAGCGACACCGCCAATGCGCTGGGACGCGTCAGTGAGCAGGGGCAGCAGATCCAGTCGGTGGTCGACACCATTCGCGGCATCGCCGAACAGACCAACTTGCTGGCGCTGAACGCGGCGATCGAGGCCGCGCGGGCGGGCGAGCAGGGCCGTGGTTTTGCCGTGGTCGCTGACGAAGTGCGCAGCCTGTCGCAACGTACTCAGGCGTCGACCGCACAGATCGCCGGCACCGTGGACAGCCTGCGCACGACGGTCAGCCAAGCCGTGAGCCTGATGGAAGCCGCCTGCGGCCAGGCAGTCACCGATGCGCAGTCGGTGACCGGCCTGGGTCAGCGTCTGGGCGAGATTGCCGGTGCCGTACAACGGGTCACCGACACCCTGGCGCAGATTGCGACTGCGGTAGAGGAACAGGCTGCGACCGCCGACGAAGTCAGTGGCAATATCCAGCAGGTCGATCAGGCCGCGGGTCGTCTGCTCGATGGTGCGCGCGCGGTGAATCGTGCCGCGGATACGCTGAGCAAGGGCAGCCGGGCACTCAGTGACAACACGGCGCGGTTCAATCTGGGGTGATGACTGGCGCACGCACATCTGCAGGAGCGTGGCTTGTCCCGCGACCGGCGGGGAACCCGTCGTAAAACCATGCGCACTGGCATTACCTGACACACCGTGTGCACGGGTTTTACGACTGCTGCGCAGCCGGTCGCGGGACAAGCCACGCTCCTACAGTTCAGGGTGCTGTTTGCTCTTATACCTTGATACAGGTTGCCCGGCGAAACAGAGGCAACGTATAACCATGGGTCGTTTTCCCTCTGTCTAGAGCGTTCCCATGACCGATAGCAGTGCCGCCGGTGCGGCGGTTTATTCTCCTTTGACCCTGGCCTTGTACGACGCTTGGGTGCTGGGCATCTCCAACCGCTTCGCCTGGCAGTGTCGGACCGACGAAGTCCTGCTGCCGTTCTTTCGCGCCAATGTACGCAGCCGGCACCTCGATATCGGCGTCGGCACCGGCTATTACCTGGCCAAGGCGCAGCTGCCGCAGGACACTCAGGTCACATTGCTCGACCTCAATCCCAGCAGCCTTGCTGCCGCGAAACGCCGCATCGGCCGCGCCAATACCCGGACGATCCAGCACGATGTGTTCAAGCCGCTGAGCAGCGAAGAACGCTTCGACTCCATCTCGATGTTCTACCTGTTGCACTGCCTGCCAGGCCCGCTGGACGCCAAGGCCGCGATCTTCGCCAACCTCAAACACAACCTTCAGCCCGGCGGCGTGCTGTTCGGCGCCACCATCCTCGGCGATGACGTCGGCCACAACGGCTTCGGCCGCAAGCTGATGGAGGTCTACAACAAGAAAGGCATTTTCGGTAATCGCGACGACAACCAGCTCGGCTTCGAAGGCCACCTGCGCGAGCACTTCCGCGACGTGACGGTGAAGCGGGAGGGCAAGGTGCTGTTGTTCAAGGCGGCGCAGCCGCAGCTGTAAGCGCAGACGCCATAACGCAAAACCCCCGCATCACCAGGTGAGTGCGGGGGCTTTGTGGGTATCAGCTGCCGTGAAAATCACGGCAATCCTGATCAGACGTTGAAGCGGAAGTGCAGCACGTCACCGTCCTTGACGATGTAGTCCTTGCCTTCCAGACGCCATTTGCCAGCTTCCTTGGCACCGGCTTCGCCCTTGTACTGGATGAAGTCGTTGTAGGCGACGCACTCGGCGCGGATGAAGCCTTTTTCGAAGTCGGTGTGGATCACGCCAGCGGCTTGTGGTGCGGTGGCACCGACACGGACGGTCCAGGCGCGGACTTCTTCGACACCTGCGGTGAAGTAGGTCTGCAGGTTGAGCATTTCGTAGCCGGCGCGGATCACGCGGTTCAGGCCTGGCTCTTCGAGGCCCAGGGCTTCGAGGAACATGTCTTTCTCTTCACCGTCGTCGAGCTCGGCGATTTCCGCTTCGATCTTGTTGCACACCGGCACCACGACCGCGCCTTCTTCTTCGGCGATGGCTTTGACCACGTCCAGGTGCGGGTTGTTGTCGAAGCCGTCTTCGGCGACGTTGGCGATGTACATGACCGGTTTGGTGGTCAGCAGGTGGAAGCCCTTGATCACGGCTTTCTCATCGGCACCCATGGTCTTCATCAGGCTGCGCGCAGGCTTGCCTTCGGTGAAGTGGGCGATGAGTTTTTCCAGCAGGCCTTTCTGGACCACGGCTTCCTTGTCGCCGCCCTTGGCGTTGCGCGCGACCTTCTGCAGTTGCTTCTCGCAGCTGTCGAGGTCGGCGAAGATCAGTTCCAGGTCGATGATCTCGATGTCGCGTTTCGGGTCGACGCTGTTGGAGACGTGAATCACGTTCTCGTCTTCGAAGCAGCGGACCACGTGAGCGATGGCGTCGGTCTCGCGGATGTTGGCGAGGAACTTGTTGCCCAGGCCTTCACCCTTGGACGCGCCCGCCACCAGGCCGGCGATGTCGACGAACTCCATGGTGGTCGGCAGGATGCGCTTGGGATTGACGATTTCCGCCAGTGCGTTCAGGCGTGCATCGGGCATGGCCACGATGCCGCTGTTCGGCTCGATGGTGCAGAAGGGAAAGTTTTCCGCCGCGATACCGGATTTGGTCAGGGCGTTGAACAGGGTGGACTTGCCGACGTTGGGCAGGCCGACGATGCCGCAATTGAATCCCATGGTGTTTCCCCTCGAGTGATGTCAGGCCTTCTGGCTGTGCAGAACGCGCATCGCCTTGGCGAAGTCGCCGGCGAGGACATCCGGCAGCACGCCGAGGGCAAAGTCGATGCTGGCGTCCAGCTTCTCCTGTTCGGCGCGTGGCGCACGACCCAGAACGAAGTTGGAAACCAATTTGGCGTCGCCCGGGTGGCCAATGCCCAACCGCAGACGATGGAAGCCGTTCTGGTTGCCGAGCTGCGCGATGATGTCGCGCAGACCGTTGTGCCCACCGTGTCCGCCACCCAGTTTGAGTTTGGCGACACCCGGCGGCAGGTCGAGTTCGTCATGGGCCACCAGAATGGCCGCAGGAGGAATCCGGAAGAAACCGGCCAATGCCGCGACGGACTGGCCGCTGCGGTTCATGTAGGTGGTCGGAATCAGCAGACGAACGTCCTGGCCCTGATGGCTGAATTTAGCCGTCAGGCCGAAATACTTGCGGTCAGCAGTCAGATTGACCCGCTGTGCGCTGGCAATGCGTTCAACGAAAAGAGCCCCTGCGTTATGCCGGGTCTGTTCGTATTCGGGGCCGGGGTTTCCCAGGCCGACGATCAGTTGGATGGCGGTCACGTCAGGGGCTCTTCCTTGGGTCGAGGGTGACGAAGCAGGGCTCCGTCACCGGTTCAACCGGCGTGCGAGTAAAGATTACTCGGCAGCGCCTTCTTCAGCTTCTGGAGCAACGCGTGGAGCGTGAACGTTGGCAACAGCCTTGTCGTCGCCGTGAGCCAGAGCCACGAACTCAACGCCTTTCGGAGCTTTCAGGTCCGACAGGTGGATGATGGTGCCGACTTCGGCGTTGGCCAGGTCAACTTCGATGAACTCAGGCAGGTCTTTGGCTTCGCAGGAAACTTCGATTTCGTTCTCTACGTGAGAGATCTCGCCGCCTTTCTTGACCGGAGCTTCTTCGTTGATGAAGTGAACCGGTACTTTGGCGGTCAGTTTCTGGCCGGCAACAACGCGAACGAAGTCAGCGTGCATGATGAACTGCTTGGCCGGGTGGCGCTGCATGGCCTTGACGATGACGTTTTGCTTTTTGCCGTCAACGTTCAGTTCGATAACGTGGCTGAAAGCCGCTTCGTTTTCGAACAGTTTGGCGATTTCCTTGGCCACGATGGTCAGGGATTCGGCAGCTTTGCCACCACCGTAAACCACGGCAGGGATGCTGGCGGAGTGACGCAGGCGGCGGCTCGCACCTTTCCCCAGGTCAGTACGCGCTTGGGCGTTCAGGATGAAATCAGTCATTTTGTATCTCCAAATTGGCCGCCTGCCTGACGCTTGCGACCGGCGTCAAAGCAGGGTGGGCAAAAAAGCCCCGCCCCAACGGAAGTGTTGGGGCGGGGCGCTTTTCGTCAACGGATGATTCGAAAGGGCAGCGCCCTTAGCGGAACATCGCGCTGATCGATTCTTCGTTGCTGATGCGGCGAACCGCTTCTGCAACAACCGGTGCGATATCCAGTTGACGGATACGGTCACAGGCTTGTGCTGCGGCAGACAACGGGATGGTGTTGGTCACCACCAGTTCGTCGAGCACGGAGTTCTCGATGTTCTCGATCGCACGACCGGACAGAACAGGGTGGGTGCAGTAGGCGAAAACCTTGGCAGCACCGTGCTCTTTCAGGGCCTTGGCCGCGTGGCACAGGGTGCCGGCGGTATCGACCATGTCGTCGACCAGAATGCAGGTACGACCTTCGACGTCACCGATGATGTGCATCACTTCAGAGTGATTGGCCTTCTCACGGCGTTTGTCGATGATCCCGAGATCGACACCCAGGGACTTGGCAACGGCACGTGCACGCACGACGCCACCGATGTCCGGGGAAACGATCATCAGGTTTTCGAAACGCTGGTCTTCGATATCGTCCACCAGAACTGGGGAGCCGTAGATGTTATCTACCGGAATATCGAAGAAACCCTGAATCTGGTCGGCGTGCAGGTCAACGGTCAGCACACGGTCGATGCCGACAACAGTCAGCATGTCCGCAACGACCTTGGCGCTGATTGCCACACGTGCGGAACGCGGACGGCGATCCTGACGGGCATAACCAAAGTAGGGGATAACAGCAGTGATACGAGTAGCCGAGGAACGACGGAAGGCATCAGCCATCACGACGAGTTCCATCAGGTTGTCGTTGGTCGGAGCGCAGGTCGGCTGAATAATGAAGACGTCTTTACCGCGAACGTTTTCATTGATCTCGGCAGTGATTTCGCCGTCGGAGAACTTACCGACAGAAATGTCACCGAGAGGGATATGCAGCTGACGTACGACACGCCGAGCCAGATCGGGGTTAGCGTTCCCCGTGAAGACCATCATCTTGGACACGCGCAGTACCTGGAGGATTAGGGTATGCCTGGATGGCTATAGGAAAATGGCAGGGGCGGCTGGATTCGAACCAACGCATGGCAGGATCAAAACCTGCTGCCTTACCGCTTGGCGACGCCCCTGTATCTGTTGCAACGAATGCCTGGCATTCGGTTCTCTTAGAGCAGTGTCTGTAACTTCCGGTGCAACATCGAGATGTTGCTGCCTTTTGCCACAAACCCTGTAAGGGTCTCTGTAAGAAGGGCCGAGACTTTATCAGCTTCAGCTTTGTTTGGGAAGGCCCCAAACACACAACTTCCAGTTCCGGTTAGTTTTGCTTCGGTAAAATTACCTAACAAATTCAAAGCGTTAAGAACATCTGGATAACGCCTTGTCACCACCGGTAAGCAGTCATTTCTGCTGTTTCCCTTGGGAACGGGGCGCACTTTAATGGGAGGTGAGTCGCGTGTCAACAGTGGATCTGAAAAAATTTCTGCTGTACTTACAGAGACTTGCGGAACAAGTACCAGATACCACGGTTCTTCGGGGTCTACAGGGGTGAGGATTTCGCCGACGCCCTCGGCAAAAGCCGCGTGTCCACGTACGAAAACCGGCACGTCAGCCCCGAGCTTGAGCCCCAGCGCGGCGAGACGATCTTCGTCCCAGCCCAGTTGCCAGAGGTGATTCAGACCCAGCAGGGTGGTCGCGGCATCGGAACTGCCGCCGCCGATACCGCCGCCCATGGGCAGAACCTTTTTCAGCCAGATGTCCGCACCGAGGGAACAACCGGATTGTTCTTTCAATGCGCGTGCGGCCCGGACAATCAGATTGCTGTCGTGGGGCACGTTGGCAATTTCCGTTTGCAGGCGCACTTCGCCGTCGTCGCGCAGGGCGAAACTCAGCTCATCGCCGTAATCGAGAAACTGAAAGATCGTCTGCAGCTCGTGGTAGCCGTCAGGACGGCGACCGGTGATGTGCAGCATCAGATTGAGTTTGGCGGGTGCGGGCAGGGTCAACAGTGGCTGGGACATGTTCATTGCCCCAGCTTGCGCGGTTGCCAGTCCTTGATGACCAGCGTGACGTCCAGATCCTGGCCGTGCAGTTTCATCCGCTCCGGCAGCCAGTAGCCGTTCTGTTGGGTGTAGCTCAGGTATTCGATCTGCCAGTCATCCTGCTCCAGAGCGGCCAGACGACTGTCGCCGTCCAGCGTCAGCTTGCTCTTGCTGTCGGGGGCAGGGAGGCCGCGGACCCACCAGACCAGATTGGACACCGGCAGTCGCCAGCCAAGCTGATCCTTGAGCAGGCTTTCCGGATCCTGCGCGTCGTAGCGACCCTGGTTGGCGACTTCCAGCGACACCGCGCCAGGGCGGCCGGTCAGGCGTGCCGCGCCGCGACCGAGCGGGCCGGACAGGCGGATGTCGTAGTAATCCTGGCGTTGCAGCCAGAACAGCGTGCCGCTGCCGGAGTCCTTGGGTGCGCGGATCCCGACCTTGCCGTTGATTTGCCAGCCGTCGAGGCTGCTGAGCTGTTCTTTGTTGACTCGCCATTGGCTGGCGTTGCCCTGGCCTTGCACGGCTTCACGGGTGGTGAGGCCGGTACAGCCGGCGAGCAGGGCGATCAGGCCGAATACGGCGATGTGGCGCAATAACATAACGTCAAAGGGTCTCGGAGCCGGTCAGGCGTTTGAGGGTGCTGCGCAGGACCGGGCTGTCAGGTTGCTGTTCAAGTGCTTTGCCCCAGATCTTGCGGGCTTCGCGTTGTTGCCCCTTGGCCCAGAGCACTTCGCCCAGGTGAGCGGCAACTTCGTGGTCCGGGTAACGCTCCAGGGCTTCGCGCAGCAGGCGCTCGGCTTCATCCAGATTGCCCAGGCGATAATTGACCCAGCCGAGGCTGTCGAGCACCGCCGGATCGTCCGGGTTGAGCTGATGCGCGCGTTCGATCAGTTCCTTGGCTTCGGCGTAACGCGTGGTGCGGTCGGACAGGGTGTAGCCGAGGGCGTTCAGGGCCATGGCATTATCCGGTTCGCGTTTGAGAATGGCGCGCAGGTCTGTTTCCATCTGTTTCAGATCGTCGCGTTTCTCCGCCAGCATCGCACGGGTGTACAGCAGATTCAGATCGTCCGGATACAGCTTCAGCGCCTGGCCCAAGACCTGCCAGCCGCGCTCGCTCTGGTTGTTGTTGGTCAGGGTTTCGGCTTCGATCAGGTACAGCTGAATCGCGTAATCCGGCTGATCGGCACGGGCCTGAGCCAGACGTTTCGAGGCTTCGGCGGTGTTGCCGTTGCTCATCAGAATGTCGGCCTGACGCAGTTGTGCCGGCAGGTAGTCGTTGCCCGGCCCGACCTGGGCGTACTCGGTGAGCGCAGCCTGCGGGTCGTTGCGTTCTTCATGGATGCGACCCAGGTTCACATGGGCCGAATCGACATGACTGCCACGGGCGACGAGGTCTTCCAGATAGCCCTGTGCTTCGTCCCAGGCCTTGTTTTCCAGGCAGACCAGCGCCAGCGAATAACGCAATTCGTCATCGTCCGGGTACTGCTGAACCAGGCTGGAGAACTGCACCTTGGCGTCCTCCATGCGGTTCTGCTCCACCAGCATGCGCGCGTAGGTCAGGCGCAGACGTTTGTCGTCCGGGTATTTCTTGATGCTTTTTTCCAGCAGCGGCAACGCTTCCTTGCCGCGGTTCATGCTTTGCAGCAGGCGTGCGCGCAACAGGATCGGTGCCACTTCGCCTTCGCCCGGCGGGTTGTCTTCGAGCAGTTTCAGCGACGCGGTGTTGTCGCCTTCCTGTTGCAGCAGCAGGGCCTTGCCGAAGATCAACTGGCCGTTTTTCGGGTATTTCGCCAGCAGGCGATCGAAGCTGGCGAGCAGGCCCTTGCGGGTGCTGGAGTCGGTTTCCGCCGCCGACAGGGCGAGGAAGTCGAAATGGGTGTCGCCCTGGCCTTGCAGGACTTTTTCCATATAACGCATGGAATCGTCGTAGCGACCGGCGCGGGCCAGCTGGATGGCGGCCGCCCGTTGTGCTTCGAGGTTGTCCGGGTCGTTGCGGGCCCAGATCATCGAAGTGTCCAGCGCGGCCTGATCGGCGCCCAGGTATTCGGCGATGCGGAACGCGCGCTCGGAAATCCCCGGGTCCTGAGTCTGGATCGCCTGGGTCACGTAGTTGTCCAGCGCGATGTCGAACCGGTTGCGCTGCCCGGCAAGCTCGGCGGTCAGCAGGCTGACCACGGTTTCCCGGGTGAACGATCCGTAGACCTGCGGTTTGGGCGCAGGCGCGGGTGTCGCTTCTTTCGCCGGAGCGGCAGGCTCCGTGGAAACAGGGGCCGTAGACTGGCAGCCACCTAGGACGACAAGGGCAAGGAACAACGCGGAGGATTTATTCATATAGAAGAAAGGCGGCTTACCTGCGGTTTGGAAGCATCATGACACAAGGCCGGGTGCAAACCCACAGCCCGGGTGAAAACTGCAAACCCGTCAACCACGGCCCGCTCATGGACAATTTGTCGCAGGTGCAGGGCGGTGAAGCGGATCTCTATAGGGACAATAGCCTGTTCCGGACGTTCTGAATGTATTGCAGTGGTTGTCCTGAATCTATTGAAAGAGGACAATTGCCGGCTTCTCGTCATCACCAGCGACCTTGCATGGCCTTTCTTGCTCTGGGTATCAACCATAAGACTGCATCCGTGGATGTCCGCGAGCGCGTGGCATTTACGCCTGAGCAGTTGGTTGAGGCATTGCAGCAGCTGTGCCGGCTGACCCAGAGCCGCGAAGCCGCCATCCTGTCGACCTGCAACCGCAGTGAGCTTTATATAGAGCAGGACCAGCTGACCGCCGACGTGGTGCTGCGCTGGCTGGCCGACTACCACCAGTTGAATGTCGATGAGCTGCGCGCCAGTGCCTACGTGCACGAGGACGACGCAGCCGTGCGCCACATGATGCGCGTGGCCTCCGGGCTGGATTCGCTGGTGCTGGGCGAGCCGCAGATTCTCGGCCAGATGAAGTCCGCCTACGCCGTGGCGCGTGAGGCCGGCACCATCGGACCTCTGCTCGGGCGCCTGTTTCAGGCGACGTTCAGCGCCGCCAAGCAGGTACGCACGGACACGGCCATCGGCGAAAACCCGGTATCGGTGGCGTTTGCCGCCGTCAGCCTGGCCAAGCAGATCTTCAGCGATCTGCAGCGCAGTCAGGCTTTGCTGATCGGCGCGGGTGAAACCATCACGCTGGTCGCCCGGCACCTGCATGATCTCGGAGTCAAGCGTATCGTGGTCGCCAACCGCACGCTGGAGCGGGCGAGCATTCTGGCCGAAGAGTTCGGCGCCCACGCGGTGCTCTTGGCCGATATCCCTGCCGAGCTGGTCAACAGCGACATCGTCATCAGTTCTACCGCCAGCCAGTTGCCTATCCTCGGCAAGGGCGCAGTGGAAAGCGCGCTGAAACTGCGCAAGCACAAGCCGATTTTCATGGTCGACATCGCGGTGCCCCGCGACATCGAGCCGGAAGTCGGCGAGCTGGACGACGTTTACCTGTACACCGTCGACGATCTGCACGAAGTCGTCGCGGAAAACCTCAAGAGTCGCCAAGGTGCGGCCCAGGCAGCTGAGGAACTGGTCACGCACGGTGTCGACGATTTCATGTCGCGCCTGCGCGAGCTGGCCGCGGTGGATGTGCTCAAGGCCTACCGCCAGCAGAGCGAGCGGCTGCGCGACGAAGAGCTGCAAAAGGCCCAACGCCTGCTCGCCAACGGCGGCAACGCCGAAGACGTACTGGCGGCACTGGCCCGTGGTCTGACCAACAAATTGATGCATGCACCGAGCGTGCAACTGAAAAAACTTTCCGCTGAGGGCCGCGTCGATGCGCTGGCCATGGCTCAGGAACTCTTTGCCCTCAACGAGGGCTCCACGGATAAACCCCCGCAATGAAAGCTTCACTGCTCAACAAGCTGGACGTGCTCAGCGACCGCTTCGAGGAATTGACCGCTCTGCTTGGCGACGCCGAGGTCATTTCCGATCAGACCAAATTCCGCGCGTATTCCCGTGAGTACGCGGAAGTCGAGCCCGTCATCCAGGCCTACCAGCAACTGCTGAAAGTGCAGACTGGTCTGGAAGGCGCTCAGGCCCTGCTCAAGGACAGCGACCCGGACATGCGCGAAATGGCCGTGGAAGAAGTGCGCGAGGCCAAGGAGCAACTGGTGGTGCTGGAGAGCGAGCTGCAGAAAATGCTGCTGCCCAAGGACCCCAACGACGGTCGCAACGTGTTTCTGGAAATCCGTGCCGGCACCGGCGGCGACGAGGCGGCGATCTTCTCCGGCGACCTGTTCCGCATGTACTCGCGCTATGCCGAACGTCGCGGCTGGCGGGTCGAGATCCTGTCGGAGAACGAAGGCGAGCATGGCGGCTTCAAGGAAGTCATCGCCCGGGTCGAAGGTGAAAACGTCTACGGCAAGCTGAAGTTCGAATCCGGCGCCCACCGCGTGCAGCGCGTGCCCGAAACCGAATCCCAGGGCCGCATTCACACGTCCGCCTGCACCGTGGCGGTGTTGCCGGAGCCCGATGAGCAGCAGGCCATCGAGATCAACCCGGCGGACTTGCGCATCGACACCTATCGCTCGTCCGGCGCCGGTGGTCAGCACGTCAACAAGACCGACTCGGCGATCCGCATCACGCACTTGCCGACCGGTATCGTCGTCGAGTGTCAGGAAGAACGTTCGCAGCACAAGAACCGCGCCCGGGCCATGGCCTGGCTGTCGGCCAAGCTCAACGATCAGCAAACGGCCGCCGCCGCCAACGCCATCGCCAGCGAACGCAAGCTGCTGGTGGGGTCGGGTGACCGTTCCGAACGTATTCGCACGTACAACTTTCCGCAGGGCCGGGTGACCGATCACCGCGTCAACCTGACCCTGTATTCCCTGGATGAAGTTTTGGCCGGTGGAGTCGATGCAGTGATAGAACCGTTACTTGCCGAGTATCAGGCAGACCAACTTGCGGCACTGGGTGAGTAAATGACGATCATCGCCAGCTTGTTAAGAAGTGCCGAACTGCCGGATTCTCCTACCGCTCGCCTGGATGCCGAGCTGCTGTTGGCCGCCGCCCTGGGCAAGCCGCGCAGCTTTTTGCACACCTGGCCCGAGCGCATCGTCAGCAGCGAAGCGGCGCAGACCTTCGACGCTTACCTGAAGCGTCGCCGCACCGGCGAGCCGGTGGCCTACATTCTCGGTCAGCAAGGGTTCTGGAACATCGACCTCGAAGTCGCCACCCACACCCTGATTCCGCGACCGGAAACCGAGATGCTGGTGGAAACCGCGCTGGAGCTGTTGCCAGGCACGATCCCTCATCGCCTGCTCGATCTGGGCACCGGCACGGGCGCCATTGCCCTGTCGCTGGCCAAGGACCGCCCGCAGTGGACGGTCACTGCGGTCGACCGGGTAGAAGAAGCCGTGGCGCTGGCCGAGCGCAACCGTCAGCGGCTCTATCTGGACAACGCGCGGGTGCTGCAGAGCCACTGGTTCGGCGCCGTCGAAGGGCAGCGTTTCGACCTGATCCTGAGCAACCCGCCGTACATTGCCGACAATGATCCGCATCTGGTGCAAGGCGACGTACGCTTTGAACCGAGCAGCGCGCTGACCTCCGGTGCTGACGGTCTGGACGATCTGCGACTGATCGTGTCCCAGGCCCCGGCCCATCTGGAAGCCGGCGGCTGGCTGCTGCTGGAGCATGGCTACGATCAGGGCCCGGCGGTCCGTGAGTTGCTGGACCGTCATGGTTTCGAGCAGATCCAGACCCGTCGCGACCTGGGCGACCATGAACGCATTACCTTCGGGCGCGTACCGTGCTGACCGACGAAGAACTGCTGCGCTATAGCCGCCAGATTCTGCTGCGACAGGTCGATATCGACGGCCAGTTGCGTCTGAAGCAGAGTCGCGCACTGATCGTCGGCGTCGGCGGTCTGGGCTCGCCGGTGGCGCTGTATCTGGCGGCTGCCGGTGTCGGTGAGCTGCATCTGGCCGACTTCGACAGCGTCGACCTGACCAACCTGCAACGCCAGATCATTCACGACAGCCACAGCGTCGGGCAGAGCAAGGTCGATTCGGCCATGGCTCGGCTGAGTGCGATCAACCCTGAAGTCAGGCTCGTGCCCCATCGCACCGCGCTGGACGTCGATTCACTGGCCGCTGCTGTGGCGGCGGTAGATCTGGTGCTCGATTGTTCCGACAATTTCGGCACTCGTGAGGCGGTCAACGCCGCCTGCGTCGCTGCCGGCAAGCCGCTGGTCAGTGGCGCGGCGATTCGTCTGGAAGGGCAGTTGTCGGTGTTCGACCCGCGCCGAACGGAAAGTCCGTGCTACCACTGTTTATATGGGCACGGCAGCGAAGCCGAACTGACCTGCAGCGAAGCCGGCGTGATCGGCCCGCTGGTCGGATTGGTCGGCAGCCTGCAGGCCCTCGAAGCGCTGAAGCTGCTGGCTGGTTTTGGCGAGCCGCTGGTGGGGCGTCTATTGCTGATCGATGCCCTCGGCACGCGCTTCCGTGAGTTGAAAGTCAAACGTGATCCAGGCTGCAGCGTGTGCGGCAGCGCGAATGAGTAGAACGGTCGAGCATGACTAAAGACAAGGACGCCCCGGTCGCGGTGTTCGATTCCGGCGTCGGCGGGTTGTCGGTGCTGGGTGAGATTCACCAGCTGCTGCCCCACGAATCACTGCTCTATGTCGCCGATTGCGGGCATATCCCCTACGGCGAGAAAACTCCCGCGTTCATTCGCCAGCGTTGCATCGCCATCGCCGAGTTTTTTCGCGAAAAAGGCGCCAAGGCGCTGGTACTGGCCTGCAACACCGCAACCGTCGCAGGCGTCGCCGAATTGCGCGAACGCTACCCCGACTGGCCGATCGTCGGCATGGAGCCTGCGGTAAAACCGGCAGCAGCGGCGACTCGCAGCGGCGTGGTCGGCGTGCTGGCCACCACAGGCACCTTGCAGAGTGCCAAATTTGCGGCATTGCTGGATCGTTTCGCCACCGACGTGCAGGTCATCACCCAGCCGTGCCCCGGCTTGGTGGAGTTGATCGAAACCGGTGATCTGGTCAGCCCGGCCATTCGCCAGTTGCTGAAAAGCTACGTCGACCCCTTGCTGGCGGCGGGCTGCGACACGATTATCCTGGGATGCACCCACTATCCCTTCCTCAAACCGCTGCTGCGGGAAATGATTCCGGCGTCCATCAGCCTGATCGACACTGGCGCCGCTGTAGCGCGGCAGTTACAGCGTTTGCTCGATCAGCGCGGACTGCTCGCCAGTGGCGGTTCCTTTGACGCTCAGTTCTGGACGAGCGGTGATCCGCAAAATTTCCGAAACATCCTACCGTTGCTATGGAAAAATTCTGACAGTGTGCGAAGCTTCGATTCGTGAAAAACACGTGATCAGCGCTGTTTCTGCCTGGACTGATGGCCAAGGGCAGATTTTTACAGCAGAGCTGCTGAGATAAGAATGACCAATACTGCATACGAAAATAGGATGTTTCAGATGAAGCGACTGTTTTGTTTGGCTGCGATTGCGGCTGCGTTGACGGGGCAAAGCGCGATTGCTCATGCTGATGGGGTTGAGTTTTCGGTGGGGCACACCGGCGAGTCGACAATGACCTATCGTCTGGGCGCGCAATTTGATTGGGATCAAAGTTGGTGGCAAACCAGTGTGGGTCGTCTGACCGGCTACTGGAGCGGCGCCTACACCTACTGGGAAGGTGACAAGAGTTCCAGCAATAACAGCCTGTCGTTCTCGCCAGTGTTCGTCTATGAATTCGCCGGTGACAGCGTGAAGCCTTATATCGAAGCCGGTATTGGTGCTGCGGTGTTCCAGCACACTGAAGTTGAAGGCAATAAACTGGGCAGTGCCTTCCAGTTTGAAGACCGTATTGGTTTCGGTCTGCGTTTTGCCGGTGGTCATGAAGTTGGCCTGCGTGCCACTCACTATTCCAATGGTGGGTTGACCAGCAACAACGATGGTATTGAAAGTTACGCCATCCATTACACGATGCCGTTCTGAGTCGTGTCCCGAATGCCCGGCGCTCTGCCGGGCATTTTCGTTATCCCTGTTTTGCCTCCGGCACGTTACACAGATCCTTGTAGGAGCTGGCTTGCCCTGCGAGCGGCGACGCAGTCGTCGTAAATCCTGTGTCCTTGGCTTGTCTGATACTCCGCCTAGTCTGCTAACGCAGCCTGTTTCGCCTCCGGCACGTTACGCGAACTCTTGTAGGAGCTGGCTTGTCCTGCGAGCGGCGACGCAGTCGTCGTAAAACCTGTGTCCTTGGCCTGTCTGACACTCCGCCGAGTCTGCTAACGCAGCCTTGTTTCGCCTGACGGCGAGTTACTTGGAAAAGCCCCAAGTAACCAAGGGCTCTTATCCCCGCCATACGGTGCCTCGCCCAGGCTCGGCATGCCCTCACTCCGGCGACGCTCCGTGGGCACGCCGCAAATGGGCCATCCATGGCCCACGCGGCTCTCGCGGCATCCATGCCGCTCGGCGCCACTGCGCATCGCCTGCGTTCGGCCTTCTGGAACGGGGCACCAAGATCAAAAGCGAGATCAAAACCAGATCAAAAGCCGGCGAAACACACACTCCCTGTAGGAGCTGGCTTGCCCTGCGACCGGCGACGAAGTCGTCGTAAATCCTGTGCACTCGGTGTGTCTGGCCTGACGCTGTAGCTGCTAACGCAGCTTGGTTTCGCCTGACGGCGAGTTACTTGGAAAAGCCCCAAGTAACCAAAGGCTTCTTACCCCGCCATACGGCACCTCGCTAATGCTCGGTGTTCCCGCACTCCGGCAATGCTCCGTGGGCCCGCCGCGAATGGGCCATCCATGGCCCACGCGGCTCTCGCGGCATCCATGCCGCTCGGCGCCACTCCACATCGCCTGCGTTAGGCCTTCCGGAACGGGGCCCCAAGATCAAAAGCCAGATCAAAACCAGATCAAAAGCCGGCGAAACACACACTCCCTGTGGGAGCGGGCTCGCCCGCGAGGGCGTCCTCAAGATCGCCACCGGCGGCAAGCCGGACTGCTACGGGCTTTCACGGCGTACTGAAACTTGTGGGACACCCGAAATAACTGTGGGAGCGAATTTATTCGCGATGCGGTATTTCTGATGAGAGGAGCGTGTTGACTGGACAGACATCGCGAATGAATTCGCTCCTACAGTAGATCTTTGCTTATTCAGAAATGTGGCGGCGTCAGCCGGGGCGCGGTCGTCCGAATGTGGCTCAGACCAAGCACGCTCCTGCAGGCACGACGCCAAATCCCCGTAGCAGTCCGGCTCGCCCGCGACGGCGTCCTCAAGATCGCTACCGCCGGCAAGCCGGACTGCTTCGGAAAAGCGGGTGCGCTCTTACACCGACAGCTGCCGCGAGCAGGTCTGGCGGAAGTACGCGGCCAGCCAGTGCAGCAGGGGGAAGACGGCCGCCCAGATCACGGCGAGGATCAGTGCGCTGGTCCACAGGCCCAGGGGCAACTGGACGTGGGTCAGTCGGGTGCCGGCGATGTAGGACAACGGGCCGCCGATGGCGCCGAGGAGGCTGGCCAGCCACCAGGGGCGGGCGGTCCAGGCCAGGCAGTGGTTGAGGGTGGTGGCCAGGAGTGGCCAGAGCAGGGCGAGCCAGAGCGGGATCACGCGGCCGGCATCGCCGAAGTCGAAGACGCCAAGTTTGATCAGCGCGCTGTCCAGCACGCAGCCGAGGGCGAACACGGTCATCAGCAGGCGGCCTTCGCTATGGCGGTGGTCGCTCAGGCGCAGGTGCAGCAACAGGATCGCCAGCGGGATCAGCAGCCAGGCGCTGTTGCCGCCGAGCACGCAGGTGAACCAGCCGAGCTGGAACAGCGCCGCGTTTGCCAGCTTTCTAAGCATTGAATCGCCCCAGCAGCGGCTGCGGCATCGCACCAGGTTTGGCCAGCAGCAATTGCGCGGTGCCGATGGTGCGTTCGAGGAAGCCGCCCTCGCAGTAGCACAGGTAAAACTCCCACAGCCGCAGGAAGTAATCGTCATAACCCTGTTCCCGCAGATAACCGGCGGCGTGGCGGAAGTTGGCCTGCCACAGGCGCAGCGTGCGGGCGTAATGCAGGCCGAAGTCTTCCATGTGCAGCAGGTTCATGTCGGTGTCGCGACCGACCACGTCCAGCAGGCGTGCCACCGACGGCAGTGCGCCGCCGGGGAAGATGTAGCGTTGGATGAAATCGACGCTGCGTCTGGCCTGTTGGTAGCGTTGTTCGCGGATGGTGATCGCCTGCAACAGCATCAGGCCGTTGTCCTTGAGCAGCCGCGTGCATTGTTTGAAATAAGTCGGCAAGTAGCGATGGCCGACGGCCTCGATCATCTCGATGGACACCAGCTTGTCGTATTCGCCGGTCAGGTCGCGGTAGTCGCGCAGTAACAGGGTGATGCGGTCTTGCAGGCCAAGCTCGGCGATGCGCTTCTCGGTCCAGGCGAACTGTTCGCGGGACAGTGTCGTGGTGGTGACGCGGCAGCCATATTTCTGCGCTGCGTAGATCGCCATGCTGCCCCAGCCGGTGCCGATTTCCAGCAGGTGGTCGCCGGGTTGCAGTCGCAGTTTCTGGCAGATGCGTTCCAGCTTGTTCAGTTGCGCCTGTTCCAGCGTGTCGTCGGGGCTGAGGAATTGCGCCGCCGAATACATCATGGTCGGGTCGAGGAAGTGCTCGAACAGGTCGTTGCCGAGGTCGTAGTGGGCGGCGATGTTCTTCTGCGAGCCCTTGCGGGTGTTGCGGTTCAGCCAGTGCAGACCGTGGACGAACGGTCGGCTGAAGCGGGCGAAGCCGCTTTCCATGGCGTCGAGCACGTCCAGGTTGCT
This sequence comes from Pseudomonas sp. NPDC090208, assembly GCF_044746785.1. NCBI lineage: Bacteria > Pseudomonadati > Pseudomonadota > Gammaproteobacteria > Pseudomonadales > Pseudomonadaceae > Pseudomonas > Pseudomonas sp. NPDC090208. The sequence continues at coordinate 96,726 of NZ_JBIVCU010000018.1, read as the reverse complement.
GACGAACACGCGGATCACCGCCGTCAGGTCCGGCGTGGTCCAGTAGCCGTGGATGAACGCTTCGCCCGCGCCGATCGAGCCGTTGCTGGCGACCAGGCCCCAGGCGGCCGCGTCGTGCACATGGATTTCACCCTGAAGCCTGGCCCCGGCGGCGCCGAATACATGCCGCTCATCCCCCTCGAAAATCACCAGCAGGCCATGACGCAACTGCGCCAGCTGACGCAGCACACCCCGGCGCAGCAGGTTGGCGGTGAGGCTGTTGGTGCTGAAGCCTGCGGTCGCACTAGGGCTCTTCATGACGTCGCTCCTCCTGTTGAACCGAAGCGGTTCGGTATGAGCCTTCGGCGGCTTGATGGGAAACCAGCGGTATACGTTTGACGAACAGGCGCAGCGCTTGCCAGTAGATCGCCACGCAGGTCTTGGCGGTCATCCACGGAAAACGCAGCAGGTGCCGGTGCAAAGCCGGGCGGTCCAGGGTTTCTCGGTGCAGATTGAGCGTGGCGTCGAAGACTTTCAGGTCGCCCTGCCAGTCGGCCATATGCACGCCCAGGCGCTGGTCCGGCTGGCTGAAACTCATGCGGTATTGCAGATCCCGGGGCAGAAACGGCGAAACATGAAAAGCTTTGGCCACGGCGAAATGCTGATGACCCTCGCTGCCGGCTGGCAGCACGTAGTGATAGCGTTCGCGCCACGGCGTGTTGGTCACTTCGCAGACAATCGCCGCCAGCGAGCCGTCCTGCTCGAAGCAATAGAAAAAGCTCACCGGGTTGAACGACAGCCCCCAACTGCGCGCCTGGGTCAGCAGGCAGACCCGTCCCAGCGGCGCGCGTCCCAGGGCCTGGCGCAGGATGTCGCGCACTGCGCCGATCAGGGAAATGCCGCGACGGGTGTACTCGCGCAGGTAATCGCTCTGGCGGAACGAAAACGGTGCCAGACGACTTGCCCCGGCCAGAGGCGACAGGGCCATCACGCGTTCCTGTTCGTCGAGGTCCAGGTACAGCATGCCGATCCGATAGCGGAACGCATGGGCCCGTGGCGAGAAACGCCGGTGGGTCACCCAGCCGCTGTACAGGGCGCTGTTCACAATTGCTCTCCGAACGCCGAGGCCACGCGCAGCGCGCTGACCACACCGTCTTCATGGAAGCCGCTGGCCCAGTAGGCACCGCAGAAATAGCTGTGTTGTGCGCCGAACAGCTCCTGCCAGCGCGCCTGGGCGGCCATGCCGTCGAGGCTGTATTGCGGATGGGCATAGCGGTAGCGGGCAAGAATCTTGTCCGGGTCGATGGCGGGCGTCTGGTTGAGGCTCACGCAAAAGGTGGTGTCGCTGTCGATGCCTTGCAGGATGTTCATCGCGTAGGTCACCGCCGCCGACTGATCACCGGCACCGCCGAGACGGTAGTTCCAGCTGGCCCAGGCCAGTGGTCGTTGCGGCAGCAGGCGGGTGTCGGTGTGCAGCACCACGTCGTTGTCGGCGTAGGGCAGGGCGCCGAGGATCTGCCGTTCGGCGTGGCTGGGTTCGGCCAGCAGCGCAAGCGCCTGGTCGCTGTGACAGGCGAACACCACCTTGTCGAAGCGTTCGCGCCCCGCCGCGCTGTGTACCGTCACGCCGTCCTTGTCGCGCTCGACCCGCTGCACCGGGCATTGCAGGCGAATGCGCTGGCGAAACGGCGCAACCAACGGCTCGACATAGGCACTGGAGCCGCCTTCGATGACGTACCACTGCGGCCGGTTGCTGACCGAGAGCAAGCCGTGGTTCTTGAAGAACCGCACGAAAAACTGCAGTGGAAACGCCAGCATGTCGGCCAGCGACATCGACCAGATCGCCGCGCCCATGGGCACGATGTAGTGCTCGGTAAAGCGCCGGCCATAGCCTTCGGCTTTCAGATAGGCGCCCAGGGTGGTGTCGGCGGCGATGCGCTGGCTTTGCAGGTCGACCAGCGCCTGCCGGTTGAAGCGCAGAATGTCGCGCAACATGCCCCAGAAACTCGGTGACAGCAGGTTGCTGCGCTGGGCGAACAGGCTGTTGAGGTTGTTGCCGTTGTATTCGGTGCGACTGTGCGGGTCGCACACCGAAAAGCTCATTTCGGTGGGCTTGTACGCCACGCCCAGCTGTTTGAGCAGCTTGATGAAGTTGGGGTAAGTCCAGTCGTTGAACACGATGAAACCGGTGTCGATGGCGTGGCGTTTGCCGTCGACGGTGACATCGACCGTGTGGGTGTGTCCGCCGATCCAGCTGTCGGCCTCGAACAGGGTGATGTCGTGCACGCGGTCGAGCAGGCGGGCGCAGGTCAGCCCGGAAATGCCGCTGCCGATGATGGCGATTTTCATGGCGTACCCCCGTTCTGGCCGGCGGCGCGGACCATGCGTTTGCCCAGCGCCAGTTGCACGCGTTCGGGCAGTAGAGCCAGGGTTTTCAGGGCGAGGATGAAGACGCGGGGAAAGGCGATTTCCAATGGGCGGCGTTTCTTGTCCAGGCGCTCGGCGATGTAGCGTGCGGCCTTGTCGGCGGACCAGCGCATGGGCATGGCGAAGTCGTTTTTGCGGGTCAGTGGCGTGTCGACGAAACCCGGGCTGACCACAGTGACGTCGATGCCTTCACCGGCCAGGTCGATGCGCAGCGACTGCAACAGATAGCGCAAGCCGGCTTTCGACCCGCCATAGGCTTCCGAGCGGGTCAGCGGCAGGAACGCCACCGAGCTGGCGACACCGACCAGATGGGGGCGTTTGCCCTGACGCAGCAGGGGCAGTGCGTGTTCGATGCAATAAGCGCTGGCGATCAGGTTGGTCTTGACCACCCGTTCCACCATCGCAGCATCGAACTGGCTGGCGTCGATGTATTCGCAGGTGCCGGCGTTGAGAATCGCCGTGTCCAGTGCGCCCCAGACCCGGAGGATACGTTTGCCGATTTCTTCGACCTGCTCGGCGTCGCTGACATCGCCGGGCACCAGCAGTACCTGCTGTGGATAACGCAGTTCAAGCGCCTGCAACGGCGGCAGGCTGCGGGCGGTCAGGGCAAGCTGGTGCCCGGCGGCCAACAGGCATTCGGCCAGAGCCAGGCCAATGCCGCTGCTGGCGCCGGTCAGCCAGATGCGCCGTTTCACGTCAGCCGCCCTTTGAGCCAGCGGATCATCCGGCCCATCACCGGCAGGTGCTCGTACAACAGGGCGCCGGCGTCGAAGAAGTCACGGTGCTGAAAGACCTTGCTGTCGGTCCACAGCAGGTGCGAACAACCCTGCACCACCACCGGTTCGCCCTGTTTCAGGCGTGGGTGGCGATAGGTCATGGTCCAGCGCAGATAACCCTTGCCCTCGCGCACCTGATCGAAGGCGTGAAACTCGAAGGACAGTTCGCTGACGTTGGCGTACAGCTGCACGAAATAGCGGTGCAAATCACTCAGGCCATGGATTTCATGCAGCGGGTCAGTGAAGGCGATGTCGTCGCTGTACAGTTCGCCGAGGCGGTGCAGGTTGTCCTTGTCCAGCGCGGAGAAGCGGCGAGCGTAGTCGCGAAGGAACTCACTCATGGTCGTGAGCCTCTGCGGTCTGTCGTGGCAGGGATTTGAACGCGGTCAGCGCCCGTTCGCGGCTGGACTTGAGATCGACGATGGGCGCCGGATAGCCAGCCACGCCGAACAGCCCGCCCAGCGCCGCCGGGTTGTGTACGTCGCGCTTGTTGAGATCGGCCAGCTCGGGAAGCCAGGTCTTGAGAAAGCGGCCTTCCGGGTCGAAACGTTCCGACTGGCTGATCGGGTTGAAGATGCGGAAATACGGCGAGGCGTCGGTGCCGGTCGAGGCGCTCCATTGCCAGCCGCCGTTGTTTGCCGCCAGGTCGCCGTCGATCAAATGCTGCATGAAAAAACGTTCGCCTTCGCGCCAGTCGATCAGCAGGTTCTTGGTCAGGAACATCGCCACGACCATGCGCAGGCGGTTGTGCATCCAGCCGGTGTCCAGCAACTGGCGCATGGCGGCGTCGACAATCGGCAGGCCGGTGCGGCCCTGTTGCCAGGCTTCCAGATCCTTCGGCGCGTGGCGCCATTTCACCGCTTCGGTTTCCGGCCGGAATGCCCGATGCCGTGATACGCGCGGGAAGCCTGTCAGCACGTGCTTGTAGAACTCGCGCCAGAGCAGTTCGTTGATCCAGGTGACCGAGCCGGAATTACCGGTTTCGAACTCGCCGTGGTTGCTGCTCAGTGCCGCGTGCAGGCACTGGCGGGGCGAGATCACCCCGGCAGCGAGGTAGGCCGAGAGCTGGCTGGTGCCCTGTTTGGCCGGGAAATCGCGTTCCTCGTCGTAGTAATGCACCTGTTCGTCGGTGAATTGCGCCAGACGCTGGCGGGCTTCGTCCTCACCGGCGGGCCAGAGATCTCGCAATGCCTGAGCCGGCGTCCGGAAGCCGGGCACATGTTCGGGCACCGCGTCGGCTTTCACTTGCACCGGCGACTGCTTGTGCGGCAGCCGCACCAATGCCGGCACCGAATGATGCAGATGCTCGTAACAGACCTTGCGGAACTGGGTGAAGACCTTGAAGTAGCCGCCGCTCTTGGTCAGCACGCTGCCGGGCTTGAAGAACAACTGATCGAGATGACGACGAAAGCCGATGCCTTTTTGGTCCAGCGCGGTTTCAACGTCGCGGTCCCGTGCGCACTCGTTGACGCCGTACTCATCGTTGACGTGAACCTGCTCGACGCCATGTGCCTCGCACAGTTGCAGCAGGGCCTTGGGTGCTTTGTCCCAGGTGTCGGCATGGGCGATCAGCAGCGGCACATTCAGCGCGGCCAGGGCTTTTTTCAGTTCGGCCAGGTTGCGCAGCCAGAAGTCGACCTTGCAGGGGGCGTCGTCATGGCTTTTCCATTGCGCCGGGCTGAGCAGATAGACCGCCAGCGTCGGCCCCTGCTGCATGGCGGCACTCAGGGCGGTGTTGTCGTGGACCCGCAGGTCGCAGCGGAACCAGATCAGTTGCATGTTCACTCCTCAGATAAGCCCGAGCCGCTGCAGCGCGGTCAGTGCCGCCAGCGGGTCATCGGCCAGGGTCAGGCTGTCGGCGTCATCGACGGCCGCCGGCCAGTCGCCTGCATGAATGCGCACCGCTGCGCCTGCGAGCACCTTGGGGCAGGCGGTGCTGTGCAGCAGGCGTGGCAATTGGGACAGGTTCAGAGACTTGCTGGAGTACAGAATCACTGCCCGTGGCTTGAGCTGGTCGCAGGCCAGAGACAGTTCGCCCGGCGGCAGCGGCCAGTCGAAGACTTCGACAGGGCAGTCGGCACCGCTCACCAGCCACGCGGTCAGCCACAGATGCGGCTCCATCGGTGCGTCGGACTGGTTGATCAGCAGCAGCGGTGCCCCACTGGCCTGACGGTTGTTGTGGTACAGCCGCGCGCCGAACTTGCTGCGCAGCCAGGAATACAAGAATACCCGCTCCAGTTGTGCGCCGAACTGGCCCTGCCAGCGCTGCTCCAGGGTGGCCAGCAGCGGCAGCAGCAGTTGCTCGCAGAGGGTGCGCGGCGGGTACAGCGACATGGCCTGATTGAGCGTGTCGTCCAGGCGCCGCTCGGCGAGGCCGGTGATGGCTTGCAGCAGGCTTTGCTGCAGGCGGTCCCAGTCGTTTTCGACGTTGGGCGGCGGGCTGTTCTGGGTGTCGAGCAATTGTTTGACCTGGCTGACGGAAACGCCGCGGTTGAGCCAGGTCAGGATGGCCTGAACGCGTTCGACATGGGCGGTGGTGTACAGGCGATGCCCCTTGGGCGTGCGGTGCGGCACGATCAGCCCGTAGCGGCGCTCCCAGGCGCGCAGGGTCACGGCGTTGACGCCGGTCAGGCGGGCGACTTCACGAATCGGCAGCCAGCCTTCTTCAAGGGCGTCGGCGTAGGCCTGCGGATCGTCATCATCGGCTTCTGGGCGGGGTGTGTTCATGGTCAGATCGCATTACGCAGGCTGAGGTTTTCCGGATGCGGTTGCAGGTACACCTGCAAGGCAATGTACGGGTCTGGATGGCGGCGGAAGTGGTGCTTGAGCAGGGTCAGCGGCACCACCAGCGGCACGATGCCCTGGTGGTACTGATTGATGACGCTCTGGATTTCCTTCTTGTCCGGCGCGCTGAGGGTGTCGCGCAGATAGCCGCACAGGTGTTGCAGGACATTGGTGTGGGTGCGACGGGTCGCCGGTTTTTTCAGGGCGGTCATCAACTGACTGAAGTAGCGCGGGGCGATTTCAACAGGATCGCTGTTGCCCATGTGCCCCAGCAGACTGCCCAGCACCTTGTATTGCATGGGGTCGTTGGCCATCAGCTGGTATTTGTAGCGGGCGTGAAATTCGGTCAGCGCGCGGCGGCTGATGCCGCTTTTCAGCAAATCCTGCCAGGCGGCGTAGGCGTAGACCCGGGTGATGAAGTTTTCCCGCAGCACCGGGTCGCACAAGCGTCCGGCTTCTTCCACCGGCAGATCGGGCTGGCGCACGCAGAAAGCCTGGGCATAGATGCCGCGTGCGCCGGCATCGAACAGCGCGCCGTTGTCGCGATAGACCTTGACCCGCTCCAGGCCGCAGGACGGCGACTTCTGCATGAAGATGTAGCCACAGATGTCATCCATGGCCTCAGCCATGTGCACGCCGTAGTCGGCCAGCGCCTCGGTGACGTTGAGGTCTTCGCGCACGGTGCCCACCGCCTGGGGGTGTTCGGGGTCGCCGACCAGGCGGATCGGCTCACGGGGAACCCCCATGCCGATCGCCACTTCCGGACAGGCGGGGACGAAATCGAAATAATCATTGAGTGAGCGGGTGAGCAGGTGCGATTCCTTGTGGCCGCCGTTGTAGCGGACCTCAACCCCCATCAGGCAGGCGCTGACACCGAGCCTGGGCCGTGGGGCGGAAGGTTGAACCGGATCGAAGAGGGGAGACATGGCAAAGCCTCAATGAACTACTTGTACAGTTTTGATGGCCTGTACAATATTTCGTTCATCATAGGTTTGCGCTTGTGCAAGTACAAATATTTTGTACAAGGTTTGGCCGCAGCTTGTCCTGTAGGAGCGTGGCTTGTCCCGCGAGCGGCTGCGAAGCAGTCGTAGGCCCGTACGCATTGGGCGTATCAGAAATATCGCGTGTGCAGGTTTTACGACTGCTTCGCAGCCGGTCGCAGGACAAGCCAGCTCCTACAGGTCTGGCGTTGTCCGGGGACCGGTCAATTCGCTACGCAAGGCCCACCGTGAAATCACTTGAGATGCTCAAGCAACCGCCGCGCCGCCTCCTGACCACTCAACCACGCACCTTCAACCCGGCCGGACAGGCACCAGTCGCCACACACGTACAGCCCCAGATCCGGATCGGACAGCGCGCCCACTTCACGCCCGCCGGCAGGCCGTGCGTAGAGCCAGCGATGGGCGAGGGTGAAGGTCGGCGCTGGCATGGCGCAGTTGATCAGTTCGGCAAATGCGCCGTGCAGGTGATCGATCACCTGTTCCTTGGGCATATCCAGGTGTTGGCGGCTCCAGGCGCTGGTGGCGTGCAGCACCCAGGTGTCCAGCGTACTGTTGCGCCCCGGCTTGCTGCGGTTGCGAGCGAGCCAGTCGAGGGCGCTGTCCTGCACGAAGCAGCCTTCCAGTTCGGTTTCCAGCGGTGTGTCGAATGCCAGCGCGACGGCCCAGGTCGGCTCCATTTTCACCCCGGCAACGACGCTGGCCAGCTTCGGCGCGGCGGCCAGCAGCGTGCTTGCCTGCGGCGCTGGAATGGCGATCACCACCTGGCTGAACGGGCCATGGCTGCGACCGTCGGCGTCCAGCAGGTTCCAGTGTTCTTCACCACGGAAGACTTCGGTGATGCGGCAGGAGAACGTCACCGGCAAATCGCCGAGCATGGCCCGGGTGATGGCGCTCATGCGCGGTGTGCCGACCCAGCGCACTTGCTCGTCCGGCGACAGGCTCAACTGGCCGCCGTGGAAGTTGTACAGCAGCGGTGCCCACTCGGCGACATGGCCTGCGGCCTGCCACTGCTGTACGACGTTGGCGAAACGGCGGTCGCGGGTGGTGAAATACTGCGCGCCCATGTCCAGCGCGCCTGCGTCGCTGCGTTTGCTGGACATTCTGCCGCCACTGCCGCGGCTCTTGTCGAAAAGGTGGATGCTATGCCCGGCGGCGTGCAGTGCCTGGGCAGCTGAGAGTCCGGCGATACCGGTACCGATGATTGCGATGGGGACAGTCATGGGGGCCTCGTTACCTTGTCTGCACAGACTACGTCGTCGTTTAAACCTGTACAATTCTGTTTTTCGGTATAACTTGCCGTCCTTCGACGTTCAGGACGCTGGCGATGCCTGTGGGCTCATTTAATGAGTCTGACGCCTCGGCCGAATCGTTCAACTGTTCGAACGGATAAATCGAACGCCACGGCGTCCGTCGTTCTCTATAGCGTGGCCTATGGTTCAACTATTCGCTTCGTTCACAAGCAGATTGTTTGTGAAGAAATAGACTACCGATTTGCGACGAACGCCACGCGAGGAATTCAGCCATGCATATCTTGCTGACCGGCGGTACAGGCTTGATAGGACGTCGCCTGTGTCGACACTGGCTCGATCAGGGCCATCAACTCACCGTCTGGAGCCGGCGACCCGAGCAGGTGGGCCGTTTGTGCGGTACCGGCGTGCGCGGCATTGCGCATCCGGACGACCTTGGCAACCTGCACGTCGATGCGGTGATCAACCTGGCGGGGGCGCCGATCGCCGACCGTCCGTGGACGCGCAAACGGCGGATGCTGCTGTGGGACAGCCGCATCACGCTGACCGAACAGCTGATCACTTGGCTGGAGCGCCGCGAACAGAAACCCGCCGTGCTGATCTCCGGTTCTGCGGTGGGCTGGTACGGCGATGGCGGTGAGCGCGAGCTGGATGAACAGGCCGGGCCGGTGAGCGAGGATTTCGCCAGCCAGCTGTGCATCGCCTGGGAGGAAACTGCCCAGCGTGCCGAAACCCTGGGCATCCGCGTGGTGTTGCTGCGTACCGGCCTGGTGCTGGCGCGCGAGGGTGGTTTCCTGCAGCGCCTGTTGCCGCCGTTCAGGCTGGGCATGGGCGGGCCGCTTGGCAACGGCCGGCAATGGATGCCGTGGATTCACATCGACGATCAAATCGCGGCGATTGATTTTCTGTTGAACCGGGAAGAGGCCAGAGGTCCCTATAATGCCTGCGCGCCATCACCGGTTCGTAACCGCGACTTCGCCAGAACGCTCGGCGCTCTGCTGCATCGCCCGGCGTTCATGCCGATGCCGGCCCTGGCCTTGCGCGTGCTCATGGGCGAGTTGTCTATTTTGCTGTTGGGCGGCCAGCGTGCTCGCCCGGCCCGGCTGCAAGAAGCCGGTTTCACGTTCCGATTCACTGATCTGCAGGCGGCGCTGAGGGATATTCTGCGCCGCCCCTGACATCAAGGTGTTGCATGACCGATCACGCGTTGCTGCTGGTTAATCTGGGTTCCCCGGCGTCCACCGAGGTCGCCGACGTCCGGCGTTACCTCAATCAGTTTCTGATGGACCCTTATGTCATCGACCTGCCTTGGCCGCTGCGGCGCCTGCTGGTGTCGCTGATTCTGATCAAGCGCCCGGAGCAGTCGGCCCATGCCTATGCGTCGATTTGGTGGGATGAAGGCTCGCCGTTGGTCGTGCTGAGCAAGCGCCTGCAAGAGGCCATGCGCAAGGAATGGACGCAGGGCCCGGTGGAACTGGCGATGCGTTACGGCGAGCCGTCGATTGAAACGGTGCTGACCCGCCTGGCTGCGCAGGGCATTCGCAAGGTCACGCTGGCGCCGTTGTACCCGCAGTTCGCCGACAGCACCGTGACCACGGTCATCGAAGAGGCTCGGCGAGTGGTGCGGGAGAAAAACCTGTCGTTCGAATTTGCCCTGCTGCCGCCGTTCTACGATCAGCCGGAGTACCTGGAGGCGCTGGTGGAAAGCGTGCGGCCGCATCTGGCGCAGGACTACGACCATGTGCTGCTGAGTTTCCACGGACTGCCGGAAAGCCACATCAACAAGCTCGACCCGACGAAACAGCATCGCTTCGACAAGAACGGCAATTGCTGCGATCACACCACGCCCGAGTCCATGGCCTTCTGTTACCGCGCGCAGTGCATGTACTCCTCGGCACTGTTCGCCGAGCGCATGGGCATTCCGGATGGCAAGTGGTCGGTGTCGTTCCAGTCGCGGTTGGGTCGCAACAAGTGGATCGAGCCCTACACCGAGGCGCATCTGGCCGAACTGGCGGGGCAGGGCGTGAAGCGCCTGCTGGTGATGTGCCCGGCGTTTGTCGCCGACTGCATCGAGACGCTGGAAGAAATCGGCGACCGCGGCGCCGAGCAGTTCAAGGAAGCGGGGGGCGAGGAGCTGGTGCTGATTCCGTGCCTCAACGACGACCCGAACTGGGCGAAGGCATTGAACATCTTGTGCGAGCGGGCGCCTGCAATGGCGATGTGAGGTTTGTAGGAGTGCGCTTGCCCGCGAACGACGGTGTGTCAATCTCAATGAGGCTGGCTGACATGGCCTCATCGCGAGCAAGCTCACTCCTACAGGTATGGCGTTGGTCTTTGTAGGAGTGAGCTTGCTCGCGATTGCGTCAGTTCAGAGACTGCGATGGTGACTGAAGAATGTCCATCGCGGGCAAGCGCTCCTACGATAACGGCTTACGGCAACTGATCATCCAGGTGCTTGTTCTTCCAGCCGTCATTGCCCGGCAGGATCAGGTTCAGCAGGATCGCGGTCACCGCGCACAGGGCGATGCCCTTCATGCCGAAATCGTCCGGACCGTTGCCGGTGCCGATCAGCACGCCGCCGATACCGAACACCAGGGTCACCGAAACGATCACCAGGTTACGCGCTTCGGCCAGATCGACCTTGTGACGGATCATGGTGTTCAGGCCCACCGCAGCGATGGAGCCGAACAGCAGGCACAGAATGCCGCCCATCACCGGCACCGGAATGCTTTGCAGCAGCGCGCCGAACTTGCCGATGAAGGCCAGGGTAATGGCGAAGACCGCCGCCCAGGTCATGATTTTCGGGTTGTAGTTCTTGGTCAGCATTACCGCGCCGGTCACTTCGGCGTAGGTGGTGTTGGGCGGGCCACCGAAGGCGCCAGCCACCGTGGTGGCGATGCCGTCACCGAGCAGGGTGCGGTGCAGGCCGGGCTTCTTCAGGTAGTCGCGACCGGTCACGCTGCCCACGGCGATCACGCCGCCGATGTGCTCGATGGCCGGGGCCAGTGCAACCGGCACGATGAACAGGATCGCTTGCCAGTTGAACTCCGGCGCGGTGAATTTCGGCAACTCCAGCCATGGCGCTGCAGCGATCTTCGCGGTGTCGACCGCGCCGAACCAGAACGACAGCGCAAAGCCCACCAGCACGCCGGAGATGATCGGCACCAGGCGGAAGATGCCTTTGCCGAACACTGCAACGATCAGCGTGGTCAGCAGCGCCGCCATCGAGATGGTGATAGCCGTGTGGTACGGCAGCAGCTCGGCCGCGCCGTCACCGGTTCTGCCCATCGCCATGTTGGCGGCAATCGGCGCCATGGCCAGACCGATGGAAATCACCACCGGGCCGATCACTACAGGCGGCAGCAGACGGTCGATGAAACCGGTGCCTTTGATCTTCACCGCAAGGCCGAGGAAGGTGTAGACGAAGCCTGCCGCCATGACCCCGCCCATGGTCGCGGCCAGGCCGAACTGGCCCTTGGCGAGAATGATCGGGGTAATGAACGCGAAGCTGGAGGCCAGAAACACGGGTACCTGACGGCCGGTCACCACTTGGAAGCACAGCGTGCCCAGGCCTGCGGTGAACAGCGCGACGTTGGGATCGAGCCCGGTGATCAGCGGCATCAGCACCAGCGCGCCGAAGGCCACGAAGAGCATCTGCGCGCCCGACAGCACCGTCCGCCACAGCGGATCGTTGAACTCATCCTGCTTCATCAGGCGTCCTTTTGCTTGGTGCCGAAGATTTTGTCACCGGCATCGCCCAGGCCCGGAATGATGTAGCCGTGTTCGTTCAGGCGCTGATCGACGGAGGCGGTGTACAGCTGCACGTCCGGGTGCGCCTTCTCGACCACCGCGATGCCTTCCGGCGCGGCCACCAGGACCATGGCGCGGATGTCGCGGCAACCGGCTTTCTTCAGCAGGTCGATGGTGGCGACCATCGAGCCGCCGGTGGCCAGCATCGGGTCGATGATCAGGGCCAGGCGCTGGTCGATCTCCGGTGCGAGTTTTTCCAGGTAAGTGTGCGCTTCGAGGGTTTCCTCGTTGCGGGCCACGCCGACGGCGCTGACCTTGGCGCCCGGAATCAGGCTGAGCACGCCTTCGAGCATGCCGATGCCGGCGCGCAGGATCGGCACCACGGTGATCTTCTTGCCGGCGATCTTCTCGACCGCGACGGTACCGGCCCAGCCCTGGATGTCGTAGGTTTCCAGCGGCAGATCCTTGGTCGCTTCGTAGGTCAGCAGTGCACCGACTTCCTGCGCCAGTTCACGGAAATTCTTGGTGCTGATATCGGCTCGGCGCATGAGGCCGAGTTTGTGACGGATCAGCGGATGGCGGATCTCACGAATGGACATAGGGGGAGGGCTCCAGCGGGCGGGCAAAAAAAACGGCCTAGATTAATCTATTCAGCTGTAATTTGTCCTACGGGTTAAGTTCGGCTTTCTTACATCTTTGGGACGAAAGCGTAGCAATGGGACGCCAGTGCAACGTTAGTCCAGAAAAGCTTGCCCTGAGGAATGCGGATGCGTACCTTTGCCCGCTTTTCCTTACCCAGCCCCCCTTGGAGAGCGTCATGTCCGCTGATCTCGCACATATCCGTCAAGTCATGGACGAGGCTGACTGCCTGTACACGAATGAGGAAGTCGAGGCGTCCATCGCCCGTGTCGGAGAGCAGATCAACAGCGTGCTGGCCGACCGCAACCCGGTGGTTTTCTGCGTGATGAACGGTGGTCTGATCTTCGCTGGCAAGCTGCTGACCCACCTGAACTTCCCGCTGGAAGCGTCTTATCTGCACGCCACCCGCTACCGCAACGAAACCAGCGGTGGCGAGCTGTTCTGGAAAGCCAAGCCGGAGGTGTCGTTCATCGACCGTGACGTGCTGATCATCGACGACATCCTCGACGAAGGTCACACCCTGGGCGCGATCATCGACTTCTGCCGCCACGCCGGCGCCCGCGCGGTGCACACCGCCGTGCTGATCGACAAGGACCACAACCGCAAGGCGCGTCCTGATCTGAAAGCCGACTTCGTCGGCCTGCCATGCATCGACCGTTACATCTTCGGCTACGGCATGGACTACAAAGGCTACTGGCGCAACGCTGCCGGGATTTTTGCCGTAAAAGGCATGTAAACCAGACGCGCACGGATCTTTGTAGGAGCGCGCTTGCCCGCGAATGCACCAGTCCAGACGCCGCGAGAGTGACCGGACTACCGCCATCGCGAGCAAGCTCACTCCTACAGATATTGCGCGGGTCCTTGCAGGCGTGAGCTTGCCCGCGAATGCGCCAGACCAGACGCCGCGAGAGTGACTGGACTACCGCCATCGCGAGCAAGCTCACTCCTACAGATATTGCGCGGGTCCTTGTAGGAGCGCGCTTGCCCGCGAATGCGCCAGACCAGACGCCGCGAGAGTGACCGGACTACCGCCATCGCGAGCAAGCTCACTCCTACGGATATTGCGCGGGTCCTTGTAGGAGTGAGCTTGCTCGCGAGGCGCCGTGTCAGACACCGCGAAGATGGCGGGCAGATCCCCATCGCGGGCAAGCGCGCTCCTGCGGTTTGTGTGTGCTTTGCATGCTAGAGTGCCTCCCACTTTTCCCGGGAGGCCTCCATGACGTTACCGTTTCGTAGTAAAGCGGCGCTGATGTTGCTGTTGACCCTGCCGCTTCCCGCACTTGCCGAACCCATGCACGCCCAATACCTGCCGCCCGACGAGATGTCGGTGCGCGACGGCGAGCCCGAGCAGCAGCAATTGCTGCAGATCACCGAATACTCGGTGGTGGTGGGCAGTCAACGTCTGTCCAATCAGCAACCCATTCCGGTGACTTCGCCTGTGTTGGTGCGCCTCAAGGGCAAGCCGATGAACAAGGGCGCAACCATCTCTGAAGTGCTGATCCACTTCGACGGCGAAAGCAAAAGCCTGAAAAAGCCCGGTTATGACGCAGCCAGCCGCACGCTGACGCTGTATTACCCGGCGAACCAGTACCGCACGTTGATGGATCTGCTGCGCAACGAGAAGCTCTACGTGCAGTTCCTCAGCTACGCCAACGGCCACGTCTGGGCCGACCTGCACACCGGTAGCGTACGCGCGCGTTGAGCCGCCGACCGGGCGGGGGGTAAACTGCCCGCCCGTGAAATGTCCCGCAAGTCAGTTGGAGTCAGCAATGCGTAAAGATAAGAAGCAGGTGATTGGCGATGAAATCGGCGACGCCCAGATCAAATTGTTCCTGGATTTCGAACCGGCCGACGCCACTTCGCCGTCGCTGCACAAGCTGATCAAGGCCTATCGCGGCCTGCGGATCGACGACTTCGAGCGGTTTCTGGGGTTCTTCAAAGAGGCGGGTTACGACCTCGATGGCAAGGACGCACAGGGCAATGACTTCGTGGCGTTGATCAAGGATCAGCGCAACGCGCAGGACTATATCGAACTGATCGAGAAAGCCCGGGGCTGATTGCCGGGAGGGTGAGGGTGGCCGGTAGCCTGATGGCACCGGCCGGAACTGAAAGCCCCGCTGCGTGGGCGGGGCTTTCAGTGATCACCGACTCAGGAAGACCCTGAATCAGGCGAAGCTTGCCGCCTCGCTGTTGGAAACCAGGTCCAGGCTCGCGTCGCTCTGGGCGCTGATGCGCTGATACAGCTGCGCATCGGATTCCAGGGCTTTTTCCCGGGCCGGGAAGATTTCATTCAGCTTGGCAGCCCATTCGGTACGGGCTTTCTCAGGGAAGCAGCGCTCGATCAGTTCCAGCATGATCGATACCGTCACCGAAGCACCCGGCGAGGCGCCGAGCAGTGCGGCCAGCGAGCCGTCCTGGGCAGCGACCAGTTCGGTACCGAACTGCAGAACGCCGCCTTTTTTCTTGTCCTTCTTGATGATCTGCACGCGCTGACCGGCCACTTCCAGGCGCCAGTCTTCGGCCTTGGCTTCCGGATAGAAGCGACGCAGAGACTCCAGACGCTGTTCCATCGACTGACGCACTTCGCTGATCAGGTACTTGGTCAGGTCCATGTTGTCGCGGGCCACGGCCAGCATCGGCGCGATGTTGGCGGCGCGGATCGACAGCGGCAGGTCCATCAGAGAACCGTGCTTGAGGAATTTGGTGGTGAAACCGGCGTACGGGCCGAACAGCAGGGAGGTCTTGCCGTCGACGACACGGGTGTCCAGGTGCGGCACCGACATCGGTGGCGAACCCACGGCTGCCTGGCTGTAAACCTTGGCCGAGTGACGCTTGACCACTTCCGGGTTATCGCAACGCAGCCATTGGCCGCTGACCGGGAAGCCGCCGTAGCCCTTGCCTTCTTCGATGCCGGACAGTTGCAGCAGCGGCAGAGCCGCGCCGCCGGCGCCGAGGAACACGAACTTGGCGTCGATCTCGCGGGTACCGCCGCTGTTGACGTCCTTGATGGTCACGCTCCAGCCATCACCCTTGCGGGTCAGGCCGGTGACGCGCTTGCAGTACTTGACCTGTGCATCGGGTTCGCTGGCCAGGTGCTTGAGCAGTTTGTTGGTCAGGTTGCCGAAGTTGACGTCGGTGCCGTGCATGACGCGGGTGGCGGCGATGTGCTGGTCGGCGGGGCGGCCCGGCATCATCAGCGGCATCCACTCGGCGAGCTTGGCCTTGTCTTCGGTGTATTCCATCGAAGAGAACGCGTGGTGCTTGTGCAGCGCCTCGTAGCGTTTCTTCAGATAGGCAACGCCTTTCTCACCCTCGACATAGCTCAGGTGCGGAACCGGCGTGATGAACGAGCGGGCCGAGCCGAATGCACCCTTGCGGGCCAGATACGCCCAGAACTGTTTCGAGACTTCGAACTGGGTGTTGATGTGTATCGCTTTTTTGGTGTCGATGGAGCCATCGGCCAGTTGCGGCGTGTAGTTCAGCTCGCACAGGCCGGCGTGGCCGGTACCGGCGTTATTCCACGGGTTGGAACTCTCCGCCGCGCCGGAATCCATCAGTTCGACCACTTCAACCTTAAGGCTGGGGTCGAGCTCCTTCAGCAGTACCGCGAGGGTGGCACTCATGATGCCCGCCCCGACCAATACCACATCAACCGCTTCGTTTTGCGCCATTTAACGCGTCTCCAAAATCTGCAGCACCAAATTGACGGCATGCGTTCCCGAGGTCAGTTGCCAGGTGCGGGCGGCGCGATGTTCGCGCAGGGCCTCGTACAACCCGGCCGGGATCGTCATGTCCGATTCTTCGCAATTTTTTCGCATCTTCAGCGGACGCTGCCGATCGAGCCTGGGTTGCTGCCTACTGGTAGACATGAACTCATTTTTCGGCCCGAACAGCCATTCGACTATCGTCAAGGCATCCGGTCATTCAAGCAAATCCGTGGTGGACGGCTTCAGACTCCTGTGGTGAAGACGGCGCTGCGATCAATCCCGTGCAAGGGGGCTGGATCAGACGCTGATGGTGCATGTACACACGCGTAACTATTCATTTGCTCGCCACACTCTTGTGAAGTTGTGAAAACCCGTTTTTTTCACGCTCTTTTGGAGACGCGAACCTCAAAAAGGGGGCTGCGCAATGGCAGCTCCGACAGATCGGGTCAGCCGTGTACCGGCTCCGGCAACGGGTAGAAGCGTCAGGCTTCGCGCGTCGCACAGGCGTTGGCACCGGGTCTGTACCTGTCTGTGTGGAAGGCTCTCTGTGGGTCGAGGCGGGGAGCTGATAGCGAGTATCAGGATGCTGCGAGGCCCGATCAGGAGACGTCCTTATAATCGGGGGAGGATTATAGCGATGAAACGTACAGAATTGATCCAGAAAAACGACTTTTAATCGCCGTTCGGTCAGATACTGAGCAATCGCCGGGCGGTAATCGCACGCTCCGGGCGGCTGATGCGGGCGCTGGCGGGCAGCGGGCGGTGCAGCCAGCTCAGGTGCGGCTCGCTGATTTCCACCCAGTCGTGGCCCTGTGGCGGCGTCGCGCAGTGTTTGAACGCCAGGCAAACGCCATGCTGGTCCAGGCGGGCGTAGTGACGATGACGGCGGCGCAGCGAGAACAAAGACCAGAGAAAGTCCATGGCGTGAACTCCTTTGCGGGTGGATGTGAAAAGTATGTCGTGGTGCGATGACACCTGCATGACGCTGGCGTTGCGTAACCGTGTCTGGACGTTGACAGGCCCTTGTCACATTGTGGAACTGCGGCGATGGCACTTTGTCTTATGTTTGCGCTAGTGAGTGACCTTTGGAGGTCGCTATACTGCGGCACAATTTGTGCCTTGGCCCCATGGAGAGATGAGCATGTTGCGTCGCGTTTTGTTCGGTTTGCTTGCCGTCGGCAGTCTGACACTGGTGGGGTGTGCCCACAGCCCGCAATCCCTGAACCCGCAACCGAAGCTGAACAGCCAGCTGGCGCCGGTCGGGCACGGTCAGCAGGTCGTGGTGCGCGTGGTCGACGGTCGTCAGTCGCAGACCCTCGGCACCCGTGGCGGTCTGTACCCGGAAACCAGTTCGATCACCGTCAATGGCCAGCAACTGGTTCCGCAACTGCAGGCCCAGGCTGAAGCTGCCGTGCGCCTGCTGGGCTTCACCCCGGTTCCGGGCGGCAATGGCCCGCAACTGACCGTCACCCTGGCCGAGCTCAAGTACCAGTCGCCGAAAGAAGGCCTGTACGTGACCGAAGCCACCATCAGCTCGACCTTCCGCGCTGATGTGCAGAACAACGGTCGCAGCTACAGCGGTCGTTACGCCGCTTCGCTGGATCAACGCTTCGGCATGGCGCCGAACGAGGAAACCAACACCAAGCTGATCGGTGACGTCCTCAGCGATGCCCTGACCCGTCTGTTCCAGGATCAGACCATCGGCCGCGTGCTGGGTCAGTAACCCGCCAGATTGCTGCAAAAAAAGCCCCGGTTTCGTGAGAAGCCGGGGCTTTTTGTTGGGCGCGTGTCAGGTCAAATGTGGGAGGGAGCCCTGCTCGCGAATGCGGTAGACCGGTCAGCCTTGTAGTGTCTGAACGGATGCTTTCGCGAGCAGGGCTCCCTCCCACATCAGATATTCATTGCCCATGGACAGGTTTGCTACGCGGCCTGATACAGATCCAGAAAACTGAAGCCGGTCGCCGTGTCCACTTCGGGCAGATCATGGTGCTGGTGCCCGCCCAGCGCGCAATACACCAGCCAGTGCCGGTCCTGAACATTGAAAGACAGTGCGTCGATCAAGGCTTGTTGCTCGTCGCTTTCGGCAACGAGGTAGAGGCGATCCTGATTGTGGGCATGCAGCATGACAGGCTCCGTGTCGGGTGGGGTGCTACACAGTGAATGGTTCAGGTGACGTTAAGGTGACACACAGTACCGTTAGCCTCAGATCCATCCGAAGCTGCGGCGCCCCATCGATCCGGCGCCATCGAGGCCCCATGTCGTTCATTCAGCAATCCCCCGGGATGATCATCAACCTACTGGCATTGCTGGCCGCAGGTCCCGGCGCCTGGTTGCTGTACACCACCCGTAACCGCGAGCAGCGGGAAACGGCTCACCTGCAAGAATTGACCGAGCAGGCCCCCATTGACGAACCGATGCACCTGATGGACGTGCCGACGCTGCGCCTGATTCGCCTCAGTTACCGCATCGGCGCGGGCTGTCTGGCGTTTGCGCTGCTGTTGTCGTGGGTGAGTACCAAGATCTAGAAACGCTCAGGGTCTGGATATCGTCCTGACGACCCCAGGGCCTGTGTGGGAGGGAGCCCTGCTCGCGAAGACTTCAGATCAGACACTTCAACACTTACTGATCTGCCGCAGCCACCTGTAGGAGTGAGCTTGCTCGCGATAGCGTGGGGTCAGCCGCAATCGTAGTGGCTGAAGAAACGTGATCGCGAGCAAGCTCACTCCTACATTGGCGTGCGTCTTTTGGTCTTACAGCGGTAACCCCGCCTTGACCCGATACTGATTGCGCACTGGCGTCGCGTATTGCAGCACCAGATACGGACGGTGCTCCTGCGGGCAGCCGTCCAGACGGCGTTGCCATTCGTCACGGGCACGTTCCAGCTCGTCGGCCGGGAACAGCTCGGCAGCGCTCGGCACGTTCAGCGCCGGATCGGCATCGGCCCATTGCGCATACGCCAGGTAATGCACCGGGAACAGCCGATAGCCGCCGAGAATCTGCTTGTCCAGCTCGGTCGCCAGTTGTTTGGTGTCTTCGAACTGTTCACTGACCGGCGCGGCGAAGTTGACGTGTACGCGGCCCTTGTAGCCGGTAATGCCCAGCGCGATGCTGACATCGTCCTCGCCCGGCGCCTTGGTGTAGCTGCCGGTGGTGGCGCGGATGTACAGCTCGCGGGCCTTGGCGTGGTCGCACGGGTCGTATTCGTAGCTGATCGACACCGGGGTCAGGTTCAGCGACTGGATCACTTCACCGAACGGCTCGTCCTTGCGGCTCATGTGGAACATCTTGAGGATCGCCGATTCGGTGCGGTCGTCGCCGTCCTTGGCCCGGCCTTCGGCCTGGGCGATCCAGATCGATGCGCAGTCGTTGCGGATCGAGTGGTTGATGTACGCCGACAGCAGCTGGTAGGCGGCCATCTTTTCCCGGCGGCCGCTGATCGAGCGGTGCACGATGAAGCTCTTGTTCAGGCGCATCAGGTCGCTGACGAACGGCTTTTGCAGCAGGTTGTCGCCGATGGCGATGCGCGGCGTCGGCAGACCGGCGTGATACACCGCATAATTGACGAACGCCGGGTCCATGACGATGTCCCGGTGGTTGGCCAGAAACAGGTACGCCACGCCGGACTTGAACTGCTCGACGCCGGTGTAGGTCACACCGTCGGTGGCGCGTTCGATGGTGTGGTCGACATAGTGCTCGACCTTGTCCTGCAAGGCTGCGACCGAGTCGATGCCGGCGAACTGGCGACGCAGTTTGCGGGCAATCGCCGGTTGCAGAATCCAGCCCAGAGAACCGGCCAGACGTGGAAAACGGAAATGCGTGAGGATCGCGAGGAACGCCTTGTCACCCAGCAGCCGGTTGAGTACGGCTTTTACTTCGGTGTCGTCGTACGGTCGGATGGCATCGAATTCGCCCATCATGCTCTCTTGTTGGAAACGGCTAGGGTAAAAGTAGGTCGAGTGCAGATACGTGAGATGAAAAGCCCGACCGGCAAACAAGTCGGCGATTATACGCAAAAGTGCGCCCGGAGACTGTGATGCAGGAAATACAGGATTATGACTGTCCCTATTGCGGCGAACCGGTGGAAGCCGTGCTGGATCTGTCAGGTGGCGACCAGACCTATATCGAGGATTGCCCGGTGTGCTGCCGGCCCATCGTCTTCAGCCTGCACACCGACGGCGAACAATGGGACCTGGACGTCCGCACCGAGAACGATTGATGCGCAAGATCTATGAACCGGAAAATCTGATGGAAGGCGAGCTGCTCAAGGGCATGCTCGCCAGCGAAGGCATCGAGGCGCACATCACCGGTCGCCATCTGCTCGGTGCCATCGGCGATCTGCCGGTCAGTGGCCTGCTGGGCCTGATGGTGGACGACGACCAGGCCGAACGCGCGCGCCAGTTGATCACTGAGTACAATGGCGCCTTTCCTCTGGCGGGCGACGAGCCCGACAGCTATCCCGACGTCTTGCTGTGCTGAGCCCGGCGCCGTTTCACCCGCCTTTCTGAACGAGTTGTCTCAAGCCCATGTGTGGACGTTATGCGCTGTTTCGCTGGACTCCTGCCTTTGCTGCGTTGCCGGGTTTTCCGGCCGACCAGCAGGCGCAGTGGAACATTTCTCCGGGCGATGCGGTGCCGATGATCCGGGCCACGGCAGAGGGCGGGCAGGAAGTGGCGCGGGCGCGCTGGGGGCTGACGCCGGCCTGGCTGACCGACCTGTCGCGTACCCCGGCCCATGCACGGGCGGAAACCCTGGCCGAGCAGCCGATGTTTCGTCAGGCGTTTCGCGAGCGCCGCTGTCTGTTGCCGGCCAACGGTTTCTACGAATGGCGCGGCAGCGTGCGCAAGCGGCCGTTCTGGCTGACGCCGGGTGAGGGCTCGTCGCTGTATTTCGCGGCGATCTGGGAGGCGTATCCGGTGGAGGGGCACACGTATCTGAGCGTGGCGATAGTGACGCAAGCGGCGATGAATCAACGTCGCCCGCTGATTCTCGACGCCGAAGGGCAGGCTGCCTGGCTGGCGGCCGACAGCTCGCTGGTTACCCTGCAAAGCCTGCTCGCTGCCCCGCAAATGCAACTGCGCGAGCGACCGCTGGCGAATCTGGTGAACGATCCGAAGCTCAATGCGCCAGAGTGTCTGACGCCGTTGTAAACGTTCGCTTGTCGTCACGCGGGGTTGGGGACGATAAATGACCTGTGGGAGGGAGCCCTGCTCGCGAATGCGTCAATCCAGACACTGCAATAGTGACAGGCCGAACGCTTTCGCGAGCAGGGCTCCCTCCCACGGGAACAGGTGTCGTCTTGACGCTTACACCCTGAACTGATTGATCAACCGCCGTTGTTGCTCGGCCAGGCTGGTCAGTTCGGCGCTGGCGCGGCTCGATTCGTCGGCGCCGCCGGCCACTTCGTTGGCCACCTGACCGATGTTGATCACGTTGCGGTTGATGTCGTCGGCCACTGCGCTTTGCTCTTCCGCGGCGCTGGCGATCTGGGTGTTCATGTCGTTGATCACCGACACCGCCTTGGTAATGCTCTCCAGCGCTTGCGCCGCTTCCGCTGCATGGCCCACGCTTTCGTCGGTCTTGCTCTGGCTGTCTTCCATGACCTTGACCACCTGCCGCGTGCCGTTCTGCAGCTGCTGGATCATGCTCTGGATTTCTTCGGTGGCCTGTTGGGTCTTCTGCGCCAGATTGCGCACTTCGTCGGCGACCACGGCAAAACCACGGCCCTGTTCACCGGCCCGCGCCGCTTCGATGGCCGCGTTGAGCGCCAGCAGGTTGGTCTGCTCGGCGATGCCGCGAATGGCGGTGAGGATGGCGTTGATGTTCTCGCTGTCTTTGGCCAGGGTTTGCACCACTTCCACCGCGCGACCGATTTCCACCGCCAGGGCGCTGATCGAGTTCGAGGTGTTGTGGACGATGCGCATGCCCTGATTGGCCGCGTCGTCGGCATGGTTGGCGGCTTGCGCGGCCTGGGTGGCGTTGCGTGCCACGTCCTGGGCGGTGGCGGTCATTTCGTGTACGGCGGTGGCGACCAGGTCGATCTCGGCCATCTGCTTGTGCACGCCTTTGTTGGTGCGGATGGCGATGTCGGCAGTGTGCTCCGACGAGTCGCTGACCTTCTGCACCGAGGTCACCACCTGGCTGATCATCACCTGCAACTTGCCAAGGAAGGTGTTGAAACCGCTGGCGATCGAGCCCAGTTCATCGGCGCGGTCGCTGGTCAGGCGGCGAGTCAGATCACCTTCGCCCTTGGCGATGTCGTCGAGCATGGCAACCATCTGCTTCAGCGGACGGGCAATGCCGCGACCCACCAGCCAGACGATCAGCAGGCCCAATGCAGCGATCAGCAGGCCGACCACGGTCATGCCGAAAATGTCGGTGCGGCGCTGTTCGCCCAGGTCTTTCTGCAGTTTTTGCAGGTCGGCCATCACGGCGCTCACCGGCATGCGCATCATCAGTGTCCAGCGCGCATCGGTACTGCCCAGGCCGAACGGCAGGAACAGCTCGATCTGGCCGTTCTGGCGGTCGATCTCGTAATGCACTTCGCCTTTGACCAGATTTTGCAGTGCCGCCACTTCAGTGCTGTTGAGGATGTCGCTGGCTTTCTCGCCGAGCTTGGCGGTGTCTTTGGTGTACGCGACCAGACGGCCATTGGTGGCGATCAGGGCCAATTCGCCCGCGCCGTCATAGAGCTTCTTGTCGGCGTTATCGAGCATGTCCTGAATGAAGTTCACCGACAGGTCGGCGCCGACGATGCCCTGGAACTGGCCGTCGAGCATGATCGGTTGGATGAACGATGACAGCATGACCATTTTGTCGCCGACCTTATACGGTGCCGGGTCGATCACGCAGGCTTTGCGGGTTTCCCGCGAGCACAGGTAGTACTCGCTGGAGCGAATGCCGGTGGAAAGGATTTTCTGGTCTTCGAGGCTGGCGAGCTTTTCCAGGTTGTAGGTGCCGTCCGGCTTGCGATACCACCAGGCCATGAGGCGACCGTCCTTGGGATCGACACCGGTCATCGACGAGCCGGCGTAGGCGGCGTCATTGTGGTCCAGTGCGTTATGTTCCCAGCCGATGTAGGAGCCCAGAATCTTCGGGTTGCGCACCACGGTTTCGTGCAGCAAGTTGAGCAATTGCTCGCGGCTGAGGGTCAGTTGTGCTTCGCCCTTGCTGTCTTTCATGCCAAGCAGGGCGTTGGTGTTGGCAAGTCCTGCCGCCGTGTTGAGCGGAGCTTCCAGTTCCCGCTGAATTTCGCTGGCCTGGGTGCGGGCAATCGCGGTCAGGCGCTGTTCGATGGCTTGTTCGAATTGCGCGGTGGTGCGTTGCTCCACCAGGTCCTGAGTGCGCGCACCGGAAAACAGCGCATAAATGACAAGGGCCGCGACCACGCTGAGCACGATAGCGCCCGCCAGTGCAGCCACGGAAAACTGGATCGACTTGAACTTCATAGGGGCTCCGGACGTGGAATTACGCCTGAATGGGATATCGCCTTGGGGCGATTTTCCATGAGCAGGAAGCCGACGAAGTGGCCGCTTTTGATCGAGTTCTGTCGTTATTGGATATGTCTTATGTGGGGCCTGCATTCAAACGGTGCGACGGTCTCGAAAAGGAGAAGATCGCTGTTTCAAGTTTGTTACTGATCGCCTCGTTCGAGGGGTGTTTGAAGCGGGTTTGAGGGTGGCAAACCGCTGCCATCTGGCACTTGGCTGGCGTAGCGCCTAGGATTGCCGTTTGTTTCCAGGGAGATACAAAATGCGTCAGAGCTTTGTTCTTTGCGCCATGGGCGCAGCCCTGCTGGTCGCAGGCTGTCAGGCCGTCAACACCACCAGCGGCGATTCGGTAGGCGTCGAGCGCAAGCAGTACATGTTCAGCATGCTGTCGACCGATCAGGTCAATCAGATGTACGCCCAGTCCTATCAGCAGACCGTGACCGAGGCCACCGGCAAAGGCGTGCTGGATAACAGCAGCGCGGAAGCCAAGCGCGTGCAGGCCGTGGCGAAGCGTCTGATCGCCCAGGCGCCGAAACTGCGTCCGGACTCGGCGCAATGGCAGTGGGAAGTGAATCTGATCAAGAGCGACGAGTTGAACGCCAACTGCGGTCCGGGCGGCAAGATCATCGTTTATAGCGGGCTGATCGACACGCTGAAACTCAGCGATGACGAGTTGGCAGCGGTGATGGGGCATGAAATCGCTCACGCCTTGCGCGAGCATGGCCGCGAAGCCATGTCCAAGGCCTACGGTATCCAGATGGCCAAGCAGGGGGCGGGATCGCTGCTCGGTCTGGGCCAGGACAGCCTGGCGTTGGCCGACACCGTGGTCAATTACAGCCTGACCCTGCCCAACAGCCGCGCCAATGAAAACGAAGCCGACCTGCTGGGGCTGGAGCTGTCGGCGCGAGCCGGTTACAACCCCAATGCGGCGATCACCCTGTGGCAGAAGATGCAGGCCCAGGCTGGCGCCTCGCAGCCTGAATTCATGAGCACCCACCCGGCTTCGGCCAACCGGATCGCCTCGTTGCAGGCGGCGATTCCGAAGGTCATGCCGCTGTACGAACAGGCTCCCAAGTCTTGAGCGAGTGGATGACTGTGGGAGCGAATTCATTCGCGAAAGATGTTTCGGGCGACGGAGATACATCGACTGTGCCGCCGTCTCGCGAATGAATTCGCTCCCACAAACTGCCGCTATCGCAACACTTGTAGGAGTGAGCTTGCTCGCGATTGCGGTATTGCTGTGACAGATGCTTTATCTGACACACCGCAATCGCGGGCAAGCGCGCTCCTACGGGGGGCAGGTGTTTACGTGCGATTACCGGGTTATGCAGTTAAACCCAGCCGCTGACCTGCATCGCCTTGTACACGGCAACGACGGCCAGGATGAAGAACGCACCCGCCGCCAGACGACGGATCAGCGTCAACGGCAGTTTTTCCGCGGCGAAATTACCCGCTAGTACCACCGGCACGTTGGCCAGCAGCATGCCCAGCGTCGTGCCGAGAATCACCAGCCACAGGTAGGAGTACTGCGCCGCCAGCATCACCGTGGCGATCTGCGTCTTGTCGCCGATTTCGGCAAGGAAGAACGCAATCAGCGTGGTCATGAACGGGCCGAACTTGCGTGCGGTATTGGCTTCGTCGTCGTCCATCTTGTCCGGCACCAGGGTCCACAGCGCAGTGGCCGTGAAGCTCGCAGCGAGGACCCAGTGCAGCATGGCGTCGGAGAAGAAACTGCTGAACCAGGCCCCCACGGCACCGGCGGCGGCGTGGTTGGCGAGGGTGGCTGCGACAATACCGGCGATGATCGGCCAGGGCTTGCGGAAGCGAGCAGCGAGAATGAGCGCGAGAAGTTGGGTCTTGTCACCGATTTCGGCCAGAGCGACAACAGCGGTGGGGACCAACAGGGATTCCAGCATCAGGGATTTCCTAAGGGGCGGGTCAACACGGCTATGACACGTACGTCCTCCCCGCCCCGGGTCAGGATGTGCGTGTCATAGGTCTTGTCAAACCACCGATCCGTCTGTGCGGATCTGGGGTCGCACGCACCATGGTCTGAGGACCAAGTATGTTGATGCGTACCATGCGAGCAGGGCGCTCGCGGGAGACTACTCCCCTAGGACGGTGCGGATTCTGCCTAGGGAGAATCCTTTCGGCAAGCGTTAATTTTCAGCCCCGATTGGCCCGATAGATTTTGAAGCCTTGACCCTCGGCCAGCGTCGTGCAGGTGCCCAGATGCTGTTCGATGATCGGCTGGTAGCGCAGGAAGCTGTTGGCGACCAGTCGCAGTTCGCCGCCTTTTTTCAGATGTTCGCTGGCTTTTCGCAGCAGATTTTCCGTGGCGGCGTAATCGGTGTGAACCCCGGTATGGAACGGTGGGTTGGTCAGAATCACGTCCAGATGCTTCGGCGCGGCGTCGATGCCGTCACCGGTCAGCACCTCGCCTTCCAGGCCGTTGGCCGCCAGTGTCAGACGGCTGCTGGCGGTGGCGAAGGCGTCGACATCGAGCAGGGTGACCTGGCTGGCCGGGCTGCGACGTTTGACCGCAGCGCCGAGCACGCCGGCGCCGCAGCCGAAATCGAGCAGATGGCCTGCAGGCAGCTTGTCGAGGTTGTCCAGCAGCAGGGCCGAACCGCGGTCCAGGCGACCATGGCTGAACACGCCGGGCAGGCTGATGACCTTCAATGGGCCGTCGGCCAGGGGGATTTCGAAGTGTTTGGCCAGACTGTTCAGTTCGACAGCTTGCGGCGCATTTTCCACGGTCACCTGCCACAGCTGACAATGGCGCGCGCTGTCGAGCTTGCGGGCCCGACCCAGCGGGCTGAGCTGGCGGGCAGCGGCTTCGATGCCCCCGCGTTTTTCACCGACCAGAAACAACTC
Source organism: Pseudomonas sp. NPDC090208 (assembly GCF_044746785.1). Lineage (NCBI taxonomy): Bacteria > Pseudomonadati > Pseudomonadota > Gammaproteobacteria > Pseudomonadales > Pseudomonadaceae > Pseudomonas > Pseudomonas sp. NPDC090208. The sequence goes on along the minus strand of NZ_JBIVCU010000018.1, from coordinate 70,052 downwards.
GCGCCCGGCCAGACGGGACGCCAGGGCGTTGATCAGGTATTCGCTGAGGTCCTTGGCCTTGGGCAGGAAGAGCACGGCGGCGTCGAACTCGTGGTCAGGGGCTTCGGTGCCGAAGTGGGTGCGGCCGTTGAAACGCGCATCCAGCGCGGCGAAATCTCCGGCATGCCAGCTCCAGCCCCGCGCCTTGGGCAAGGTCCCGAGCAGATCGTCGGCCGGCAGGCCGGTCAGCAGCAGCGAGCCCTGAAACAGCTCGGCCTGACGGAGTAACACTTCACTGCGCGGGTCCATCTTCGGCTCCTGAAAAAAGCGCGGAGTTTAACAGGGGAATGAACCTCTGCGCTTGGCGTGAAACGACGTTGGGACTGCACCGACGCCATCGCGAGCAAGCTCACTCCTACAGGTTTGCGCGACTCTTTGTAGGAGTGAGCTTGCTCGCGATCATTTCAGGCGGCGCGGTCTCAACTCACCACCCGAATCGGCTGCCCTGCATAAAACGCCCGGGCATTGTCATTGACTTGTCCGACAATCCGCTGCCGCGCTTCCTGGCTGCCCCAGGCGCTGTGCGGGGTGATGATCAGGCGCGGGATGTCGCCGGACAACAGCGGGTTGCCGTTCACGGGTGGCTCCACGGTCAGCACGTCGGTGGCGGCGCCGCCCAGATGACCGTTGCGCAAGGCATCGGCCAGTGCCTGTTCATTGATCAGGCCACCACGGGCCGTGTTGACGATGAACGCCTGAGGCTTGAGCAGGCTCAGTTCATGGGCGCCGATCATGTCTTTGGTGTGTTCGTTGAGCGGGCAGTGCAGGGTCAGCGCGTCCACTTGCGGCAGCAGCTCATGCAAAGGCACGCGGTCTGGACGGGCAGGGCGGCCCGGGATCTGCCCCAACACCACGCGCATGCCGAAGGCTTCGGCCAGTTTCGCCACCGCACCGCCCAGCTCGCCATGACCCAGCAGGCCGAGGGTTTTGCCTTCCAGTTCGACAATCGGAAAATCCAGCAGGCAGAACTGCTTCGACTTCTGCCATTGTCCCTGATGGATGGCCTGTTGGTAGTCCGGCAGACGGGTAGCCATCGCCAGCAGCAACATCAGCGTGTGCTGCGCCACCGACGGTGTGCCGTAACCCTGACAGTTGCTGACGACCACGCCGTGTTTGCGTGCCGCCGCCAGGTCGACGTTATTGGTGCCGGTGGCAGTCAGCAGCACCAGTTTCAGGTCAGGGCAGGCAGCGAACGTGGCGGCATCGATCATGATCTTGTTGGAAATGGCTACGTTTGCGCCTTGCAGCCGTTCGATCACCTGATCGGCCGTGGTGCTGGCGTGCAGCACCAGTTCGCTGAAGGTTTCACGCCAGGGATCGAGGTCCAGATCGCCCAGATCCAGGGAGGTGTGATCAAGGAAAACTGCTCTGCGGGAACTCGACATCAGCTGTACCTTTTGCTCGCTAAGGGGGAGGCGTAAGGTAGCGAGCCTACCAGAGCCTGCCGCTCGCAAAAATGCCGGAGACCCCCGATGTACTGGACGGAATTTCTTACCGTTGCCCTGATTCACTTGCTCGCCGTTGCCAGCCCCGGTCCGGATTTCGCCGTGGTCGTGCGTGAAAGCGTGACCCATGGCCGCAAGGCCGGCACCTACACCGCGATGGGCGTGGGCACCGCCATTTTCCTGCATGTCGGCTATTCGCTGCTGGGCATCGGCCTGATCGTTTCGCAATCGATCGTGCTGTTCAATGCGCTGAAATGGGCGGCGGCGGCCTACCTGCTGTACATCGGCTTCAAGGCCCTGCGCGCGAAACCGGCCAGCACGACCGAAGCGCCGATGGACCTCGCCAAAACCGAACGCACTGCCAAGGGCGCGTACGTGGCCGGTTTTGTCACCAACGGCCTGAACCCCAAGGCCACGCTGTTTTTCCTGTCGCTGTTTACCGTGGTGATCAACCCGCACACGCCGCTGCTGGTGCAGGCCGGTTATGGCGTTTATCTGGCACTGGCGACCGGCATCTGGTTCTGTCTGGTGGCGCGCCTGTTCAGCCAGCCTCGCGTACGCGCCGGTTTCGCCCGCATGGGCCACTGGTTCGACCGCGCCATGGGCGGCGTGCTGGTGGCGTTGGGCGTGAAACTGGCATTCACCGAGATGCATTGATTTTCTGTGGGAGCGAATTCATTCGCGATGCGGTATGGCTGGCGATACATCCGTGTCGTCAGGACTGGCCTCTCGCGAATGAATTCGCTCCCACAAGGGTTTGAGTCGGCCAACACAAGTCCCGTGGGAGGGAGCCCTGCTCGCGAATGCGTGCTGTCAGTCGACGCTGAGGTGTCTGACTTGATGCCTTCGCGGGCAAGCGCGCTCCTGCGGGTCCGACATTGCAAATCCGTTTACCGCTTCAACCCGCTCAACTGCCTCAATGCCCCCAGATACTCCCGCGGGCTTTCTCCCAATAGCCGGCTGAACATCGCGCTGAACGCCCGGGCGCTGCCGTAGCCCAGATCCGTCGCCACTCGCTGCACGCTTTCGCCGCCAAGCAACCTCGGCAGGGCTTCCATCAGTCGCACCTGCTGGCGCCAGGCGTTGAAGCTCATGGCGGTTTCCTGATTGAACAGACGCGCCAGCGTCCGTGAACTGGCGCCGACCGCCTGCGCCCAGTCTTCCAGGGTGTTGCGATGGTCCGGAGCTTTGAGCAAGGCCATGCAGATGCCCTGCAGACGCCGGTCGCGGGGCATGGGGATGTGCAGCGGCAGGTTTTCCAGCGTGGCGATTTCTTCCAGCATCAACTGCTGAATCAGCGGATTGCCGGCATGGGCGGCGCTTTGCGCGGCGCGCACGATCAGTTCGCGCAGCAAGGGCGTCACGGCCAGTACACAGCAACTGTCCAGCGTCGTCGGGCAATGCTCGGCGGCAATGAACAACGAACGCATCTGCACGTCGCCGGACATGAAAATCTCATGCTCGATCCTTGGTGGAATCCACACCGCGCGACTCGGCGGGATCACCCAGGCGCCGCGTTCGGTGATCACCCGCATCACGCCGCTCACCGCATACAGCAACTGCGCTTCGGCATGGATATGCCGTGGCTGGTGGGCGCCGTCCGGGTAATCACGGGGATGGGCGGTGACGGGGCTGTGGCTGAGCAGGCTGATCAACATGTCCGGTTCGATGACTTTGTTGTCTGAAATGCGAATTGTCGCCAACTTAGCATGGGCGTCCACCCTCACTGCAAGCCCAGGATGCGCCGCCATGAGTCAAGCGATACGACCCAACTCACCGCGAACGGTGATTCATTTCATCAACGCCGCCCACGTCATCGACCACATGTTCATGCTGATTTTCCCCGCCGCCGTGCTGGGGATGACCCAGGCCTTCGCGCTGGATTACGCGCAGCTGATCGGCCTGTCGCTGGGCGGTTTCATTGCGTTTGGCGCCTGTTCGTTGCCGGCCGGCTGGCTGGGCGATCGCTGGAGTCGTCGGCACATGATGCTGCTGTTCTTTCTCGGCATCGGTGCGGCGTCGATCCTGACCGGGCTGAGCACCAGCTCCACGATGCTGGCGCTGGGCATGACCCTGATCGGCGTATTCGCCGCGATCTATCACCCGGTGGGCACGGCAATGCTGGTGGCCTACGCGCAGAATCGCGGACGCGAAATCGGCGTCAACGGCATGTGGGGCAACCTCGGCGTGGCGTTTTCCGCGCTGCTGACCGGCTTTCTGGTGGCACAGTTCGGCTGGCGCTCGGCGTTCATTCTGCCGGGCAGCGTGTCGATCCTGATCGGTTTGTGGTTCGCCGTGCAGGTCCGTGACGAACCCATTCCGCAGCGCGCCCACAGCCTGCCGAAGGGGCACTCCGGGCAGCGCATCTCGATGGTCATGGTGTTCAGCGTGCTGGCGATTGCCACGGCCACCGGCGGCGTGGTGTTCAACGCCACGACCATGACCTACCCGAAACTGTTTCAGGACCGCCTGCACGAACTGTTTGCCTCGCCGCAGATCCTCGGCCTGATCGTCAGCCTGGCCTACGCCTTCGGCGCGGTCGCGCAATTGACCATCGGCCGCTTTCTCGACCGCTTCAGCCTGAAATGGCCGTTCGTGGTGCTGACCCTGTGCCAGGCGCCGTTTCTGTTGGCGCTCGCCTATGCGGACAGCTGGCCGGTGATGTTGCTCGGCGCGGCGTTCATGTTCGTGGTGTTCGGGCAGGTCACGGTGAATGACGCCATGGTCGCCAATTTCGTCGCGCCGCAATGGCAGTCGCGGGTCTTCGCCCTGCGCTATTTCCTCTCGTTCGGCGCCAGCGCCACAGCCATCCCGCTGATTGCCTTTATCGAGCCGCGTCAGGGGCTTGCGGGCCTGTATCTGGTGCTCGCCGGGTTCGCCGCGCTGACGTTTGCCGCTGCGTTGATCTTCCCGCGCACGCCGGCGCAAAACAGTGTCGCCCAACTCGCCTAAGGCCGATTTGCCCTTTCAAATGGCGTAACGCCTGCATGGTCACTCGTCATTCGAATCATCCCTTTGGCTGATTGGGGTGGCGAGTGAAGGCTCTAAAGTGCATATTTTCCGCACCGCCCATGCATCTTGAAAAGGGATTCCTATGCTGCAGACTCGCGTGATAGCGCCAGCCGATGGCGCGTACCAGTACCCACTGTTGATCAAACGTCTGCTGATGTCGGGCAGTCGCTACGAAAAAACGCGGGAAATTGTCTACCGGGACCAGTCACGCTATTCCTACCTGACGCTCAACGAGCGGATCTGCAGGCTGGCGAATGTGTTGACCGAGGCGGGTGTGAAAGCGGGTGATACGGTGGCTGTCATGGATTGGGACAGTCATCGCTATCTGGAATGCATGTTTGCCATTCCCATGATCGGTGCGGTGATCCACACCATCAACGTGCGCCTTTCACCAGAGCAGATCCTGTTCACCATGAACCATGCCGAAGACAAGTTCGTGCTGGTCAACAGTGAATTCGTGCCGCTCTACAAGTGTTTTGCCGACAAACTCACCACGGTCGAAAAGACCATTCTGCTGACCGACACCCAGGACAAGACCGCCGAACTGCCCAACCTGATCGGCGAGTACGAGAGCCTGCTGGCGGCGGCCAACCCGCACTATCGCTTCGAGGACTTCGACGAGAACTCGGTGGCGACCACCTTCTACACCACCGGCACCACCGGCAACCCCAAGGGCGTGTACTTCACTCACCGGCAGTTGGTGCTGCACACCATGGCCGTGGCGACGATCATGGGCAGCGTCGAAGGCCTGCTCGGCACCGACAAGGTCTACATGCCGATCACGCCGATGTTCCACGTTCACGCCTGGGGTGTGCCGTACGCGGCGACCATGCTCGGGGTGAAGCAGGTCTATCCCGGCCGTTACGACCCGGAACTGCTGGTGGAGCTGTGGCGCAAGGAGAAGGTCAATTTCTCTCACTGCGTGCCGACCATCATGCAGATGGTGCTCAACGCCAAGGCCGCGAAAGACGTCGATTTCAGTGGCTGGAACATCATCATCGGCGGCAGTTCGCTGAACCGCTCGCTGTATGAAGCGGCCAAGGCCCGGGGCATTCAGTTGACAGCCGCTTACGGCATGTCGGAGACCGGCCCGCTGGTGTCGGTGGCTCACCTCAACGACGAACTGATGGCCGGCAGCGAGGACGAGCGCACCACCTACCGGATCAAGGCCGGTACGCCGGGGGTGCTGGTCGAGGCGGCGATTGTCGACGGCGACGGCAACTTCCTGCCCAACGACGGCGAAACCCAGGGCGAGTTGGTGCTGCGCGCGCCGTGGCTGACCGAGGGCTATTTCAACGAACCGCAGAAGGGCGCCGAACTGTGGGCTGGCGGCTGGCTGCACACCGGTGACGTGGCGACCCTGGACAGCATGGGCGGCATCGACATTCGCGACCGCATCAAGGATGTGATCAAGACCGGTGGCGAGTGGATTTCCTCGCTGGCGCTGGAGGATCTGTGCAGCCGTCATCCGGGCGTGCGCGAAGTCGCGGTGGTCGGTGTTGCCGATCCGCAGTGGGGCGAGCGGCCTTTTGCCTTGCTGGTGGCCCATGAAGGGCACGCCATCGACGCCAAGGGATTGAAGGAGCATCTCAAGCCGTTCGTGGAGCAGGGGCACATCAACAAGTGGGCGATTCCGTGTCAGATCGCCCTTGTTACCGAAATTCCCAAGACCAGCGTCGGCAAGCTCGACAAGAAGCGCATCCGCCAGGACATCATCGAATGGCAGAGCACTAACAGCGCTTTCCTCTCCACCCTCTGACCCCGCCCGTTTCGTGAACATTGCCACGGTTTTTCGCCGTGGCAATGTGCCGCGACCGCTCTCGCCCGGCGTCTGCCTTGCCAAATCGCCAAATTGAGCCATCCTCCCTCTGCCGCGTCTGTCGGCCCGTCGAAATCGGCGTGCCAGAGGCTTCGACGCTGTAAATCACACTTTAGAGGGATCAAGCGATAGCACCTGCTGGCTATAGTCGGCAGTAGGTAGGAACCGGAGAAAAACGCTGTTTCGTTTCGCAGCTTTACATGGGCTGCCCGGAACGCGTTGACACCCAGGCACTGCGGATCAGTTCCCCTGAGTCGTTTCTGGAAGCACCCACTGCCATAAAAATAAAAGCACATGGAGTAGCGTCGATGACATCAGCAAACCTGTTCTGGCGCCGGGCAAGACTGCCCCTGGCCGTCAGTCTCGCTTCCACGCTCGCCGGCCCGGCATTCGCCGTCAGCTTCAACATCGGTGAAATCGAAGGTAATTTCGACTCGTCGCTGTCCATCGGCGCCAGCTGGTCGACCGAGAACGCCAACAAGAACCTGATCGGCTCCAACAACGGCGGCCATGGTCTGTCCCAGACCTCCGACGACGGCCACCTGAACTTCAAGAGCGGTGAAACCTTCTCGAAGATCTTCAAGGGCATCCACGATCTGGAGCTGAAGTACGGCGATACCGGCGTGTTTCTGCGAGGCAAGTACTGGTATGACTTCGAACTCAAGGATGAAGGCCGCGAGTTCAAGGACATCAGCGACTCGGGCCGCAAGGAAGGCGCCAAGTCGTCAGGTTATGAACTGCTCGACGCATTCGTTTATCACAACTATTCCATTGGCGACGAACCGGGCTCCGTGCGCTTCGGTAAGCAGGTGGTCAGCTGGGGTGAAAGTACCTTCATCGGCGGCGGCATCAACAGCATCAACCCTATCGACGTTTCGGCATTCCGCCGTCCTGGCTCGGAAATCAAGGAAGGCCTGATTCCGGTCAACATGTTCTACCTGTCCCAGAGCCTGACCGAAAACCTCTCCGCCGAAGGTTTCTATCAGCTGGAGTGGGACCAGACCGTGGTCGACAACTGCGGCACTTTCTTCTCCCAGCCTGACGTGATCGCCGACGGTTGCTCCAACAACCTGGCGGTGCTGCGCACCCGCAACAGCCTGAACTCGGCCTTGCCGGCGGCGCTGCGCAATCCGGTGCAGAACGCCCTGTCGCAGCGCGGCGTGGTGTTCGGCAACCCGGACGAGGGCGCCATTGTGCGTCGTGGCCCTGACCGTGATGCCCGCGACAGCGGCCAGTACGGCCTGGCCATGCACTACAACTTCGAGCCGCTGGACACCGAATTCGGCGCCTATTACATGAACTACCACAGCCGTCTGCCGATCTTCAGCGGCAAAGGCGGTCCGGCCAGCGCCTACAGCGGCGCGGGCCTGGTGGGGCAACTGGTCGGCAACGGCGTTCCGCTGAACGTTGCCACCGCGCTGGCGCCGACCCTGCTGCCAGTGGTGGTGGCGGCCAACTCCAGCTACTACGTCGAATACCCGGAAGACATTCACCTGTTCGGTCTGAGCTTCTCCACCACGCTGCCCACCGGCACCGCGTGGAGCGGCGAGATCAGCTACCGGCCGAATGCACCGGTGCAGCTGAACACCACCGACATCCTGTACTCCGGCCTGACGCCGCTGAACCCCAGCGTAGCCTTGCTGCAGGGCACGCCCGGTGCGGACCAGAAAGGCTATCGCCGCAAGGAAATCAGCCAGGCCCAGACCACCTTCACCCACTTCTTCGATCAGGTCATGGGCGCCGAACGTCTGACCGTGGTCGGCGAGGTCGGCTGGACCCACGTCGGCGGTCTGGAAAGCACCTCGAAACTGCGCTATGGCCGTGACCCGAGCTACGGTCCGGGCCCGCTGCCGAACGGTCAGTGCGTCGCGCTCAACACCAGCACCCTGGCCGGTGCGCCGCTGAACAACGTCAGCCGTTACTGCGAAAACGATGGTTTCACCACCACCGACTCGTGGGGTTATCGCGCCCGCGCCATCTGGGACTACAACAACGTGTTCGCCGGGGTGAACCTCAAGCCGAGCGTGGCCTGGTCCCACGACGTCGACGGCTACTCGCCAGGTCCTGGCGGCAACTTCGAAGAAGGCCGCAAGGCCATCAGTCTGGGTCTGGAAGCGGAATATCAGAACACCTACACCGCCAACCTTTCCTACACCAACTTCTTCGACGGCAAGTACACCACAGTGGATGACCGCGACTTCGTGGCCCTCAGCTTCGGTATGAACTTCTAAGGAACGACCATGAACATGAAAGTAACCAAGGGGCTGTTGCAGGTCGGCGTGCTGGGTCTGTCGTTGCTGGCGACCGGCGTGATGGCCGCAGTGTCCGACTCTGAAGCCGCCAAGCTGGGCGCCAGCCTGACCCCGATGGGTGGGGAGAAGGCCGGTAACGCCGCCAACACCATCACTGCCTGGAGCCCGATGCCGACCAACGCCGGCGCGGTGGATGACAAGGGCTTCCTCGCCAACCCGTACGCCAATGAAAAACCGCTGTTCACCATCACCGCGCAGAACGTGGAGCAGTACAAGGACAAGCTGGCGCCGGGCCAATACGCGATGTTCAAGCGCTACCCTGACACCTTCAAGATGCCGGTCTACCCGACCCATCGCGGCGCTGCCGTGCCGGCGGACGTGTCGGCGGCGATCAAGCGCAACGCCACCAACACCAAGCTGGTTTCCGGCGGCAACGGCCTGGAGAACTTCGAAACCGCCGTACCGTTCCCGATTCCGCAGAGCGGCCTGGAAGTGATCTGGAACCACATCACCCGCTACCGTGGCGGCAGCGTGCAGCGTCTGGTGACCCAGGCCACGCCGCAGACCAACGGCTCGTTCAACCCGGTGTACTTCCACGACGAGTTCGTGTTCCGCGACAAGATGAAGGATTTCGATCCGAAGAACCCTGGCAACATCCTGTTCTACTTCAAGCAGGAAGTGACCGCTCCGGCGCGTCTGGCCGGTTCCGTGCTGCTGGTTCACGAAACCCTCGATCAGGTGAAAGAGCCGCGCGCCGCGTGGGTCTACAACGCCGGTCAACGTCGCGTGCGTCGTGCACCGCAAGTGTCTTATGACGGCCCGGGTACTGCGGCCGATGGCCTGCGCACCTCCGACAACCTGGACATGTACAACGGCGCGCCGGACCGTTACGACTGGAAGCTGATCGGCAAGCAGGAGATGTACATCGCCTCGAACAGCTACAAGCTCGACGATCCGAAGCTCAAGTACACCGACATCATCAAGGCCGGCCACATCAACCAGGACCTGGCGCGTTACGAGCTGCGCCGCGTCTGGCACGTGACCGCGGCCCTCAAGGAAGGTCAGCGCCACATCTACGCCAAACGTGACTTCTTCATTGACGAAGACACCTGGCAAGCGGCGGTGATCGACCACTACGACGGTCGTGGTCAGCTGTGGCGCGTGGCCGAGGCCCACGCCGAGAACTACTACGACAAACAAGTCCCGTGGTACGCCCTGGAAACCCTGTACGACCTGCAATCGGGCCGTTACCTGGCGCTGGGCATGAAGAACGAAGAGAAGCGTGCTTACGACTTCGGCTTCAGCGCCACCATCAGCGACTTCCAGCCTAACGCCCTGCGTCAGGAAGGCGTGCGTTGATCGTGCAAGTGATTTGGCGAGGCTGATGCAACGTTGATCACAGCTACCACGCATTGCGCTTCGCCGGTTTTACCCTGTGGCTGAACCCCAGAGGTGTGGAAGAAAAATACCCCGATTTGTCGGGGTATTTTTTTGTCTGGCAGTACCAGACCCTGTAGGAATGCGGATTTCTGTAGGAGCTGGCTTGCCCCGCGAGCGCGCCGGGGTCGCGTCCGACCGAAGTCGTCGTAAAACCTGTGTCTGCGGTGTTTCTGGTCTTTTGCATTAGCTGCTAACGCAGCCCTGTTTCGCCTGTGGCACGTTTCGCGGATTTATGTAGGAGCTGGCTTGCCCTGCGACCGGCGACGAAGTCGTCGTAAAACCTGTGCACGCGGAGTGTCTGATGGATTGCTGATCTGCTAACGCAGCCCTGTTTCGCCTGACGGCGAGTTACTTGGAAAAGCCCCAAGTAACCAAGGGCTTCTTACCCCACCATACGGCACCTCGCTAATGCTCGGTGTTCCCTCACTCCGGCAATGCTCCGTGGGCCCGCCGCGAATGGGCCATCCATGGCCCACGCGGCTCTCGCGACATCCTGTCGCTCGGCCCACTCCACATCGCCTGCGTTCGGCCTTCTGGGACGGGGCCCCAGATCAAAATCTCGCCGAGGCGGACTAACGTCCGACCTGGCTCTGTGAGAACACTCACCTTGTAGGAGTGAGCTTGCTCGCGATGGCGATCTTACGGACACCACTGTCGGAAAGCCGGACTGCTGCAGGTGGGTGAACACCATCTGCTTTTGATTCTGGCCGAAGGCCGTGGGAGGGTGCCTGTTGAATTTCGGTATGACGCTGGAAAATTGTAGGAGCGCGCTTGCCCGCGAAGGCGTCAGTCCAGTCAATGCTGTGCTGGCTGATCTCCCGCTTTCGCGAGCAGAGCTCCCTCCCACAGGTTTTCAGGGTGCCTGTTGAATTTCGGTATGACGCTGGAAAATTGTAGGAGCGCGCCTGCCCGCGAAGGCGTCAGTCCAGACAACGCAGATCCACCGCTTTCGCGAGCAGAGCTCCCTCCCTCAGGTTTTTAGGGTGCCTGTTGAGTTTTGACATGACGCTGGCCCTGCGAGCACCCCCGCCAACAGGCCGGTGTACCGAGGTTGTGGTTTTTCGCTCTGTACCTATAAAGCAACATTCGCGGTATTGATTGAATACATTTTCTTACAGTCTTTCGATGAACCGCCTTCAAAAGGCCCGACTGAGCCGCTAGTCTCCCCCAATCTGAACGCCGTATAACAAGCACTTCTAACAAGAGCCGGCCATGACTGATCTGTCGCGTTTGCAAGGAATCGCAAATCACGCAGTCACTGCGTTGGAAGGACGTTTCTTCCGCCCGCCACTGCCCGAAGGGTACGTGCGTCGGCCGCGATTGTGTCAGCGCTTGAGTGCAGGGCTGTCCGGGCGTCTGTTGCTGGTCAGCGCGCCGGCGGGGTTCGGCAAGAGTTCGCTGGCGGTGGAGTTCTGTCAGAGCCTGCCGGATCAGTGGCAAAACCTGTGGCTGGGCTTGAGCCAGCGTGACAGCGACCCCGGCCGCTTTCTCGAACGGCTGCTCTCCGGTCTGCAACAGTTTTTCCCGCAACTGGGCAATCAAGCGCTTGGTCTGTTGAAAATGCGCCAGCGTCATCAGCCGTTCGCCTTCGAAGAATGGCTCGACGGTCTGCTCGACGAGCTGGCGATGCACCTGATGTTGAGCAAGCCGCTGCTGCTGGTGCTTGATGACTATCACCTGGTGCAAGGGCCGGTGCTCGACCGCTGCCTGCAATTTCTCCTCAATCATCTGCCGGCGGGGCTGGTGGTGCTGGTCACCAGCCGTCAGCGTCCGGACTGGCATCTGGCGCGTCTGCGTCTGTCGCGGCAGTTGCTGGAACTGTCCGAACAGGACTTGCGGATGACCCGCGACGAATCCCTGGCCGTGCTCGACCGGCACAGCGACGGCCTCAGCGAGCAGACCCTGCACACCCTGTTGCAGCGCAGTGAAGGCTGGGTTGCCGGCCTGCGTTTCTGGTTGCTGGCTGCCAGTGAAGCGGGCAATAACACGCTGACCCAGGAGCTCAACGGCGGCGAAGGGTTGATCCGCGATTACCTGCTGGAAGAGGTCATTGATTGCCTGCCCGCCGAGGTGCAGGCGTTTCTCTATGAAACCGCGTGCCTTGAACGTTTCTGCACCTCGTTGTGCAACGCCGCCCGCGACAGTCATGACAGCGCCGACATGCTCGCGTACCTGCAAGCGCATCAGGTTTTCCTGGTGCCGCTGGACGAAACCGGGCGCTGGTTCCGTTATCACCATCTGTTTTCCGATCTGCTCCGCGCCCGCGCTGGCAGCACCATGGCGCCGCAGCAACGGCGATTGCACCTGAATGCCTGCCGCTGGTTCAGCGACCAGGGCTTGCTCGACGAAGCCATCGAACAGGCGCTGCGGGCCGGGCATCTGGATGTGGCGGCCAACCTGGTGCAGAACCTTTCCGAGGAGCAGTTGCTGGCCGAACAGAACGTCGGCATGTTGCTGCGCTGGAAAATGGACCTGCCCGACAGCCTGCTGATCAGCACGCCCCGGTTGATCGTGCTGTACGCCTGGGCATTGGGTCTGGCCTGCCAGCTAGACGCCGCTGAAGAACTGGGCAACCACCTCAGCCGCTTTCTGCCGGCACCGTCGGCCACGGCGCAGAAGTCCATGCTGGCGCAGTGGCTGGCGCTCAGCGGCATCATTGCCCGTGGGCGTGGCGACCGCGAAACCGCCCACCGCTACTGCAGCGAAGCGCTGGTCAGCCTGCCGCAGAAACGCTACGGCCAACGTCTGCTGTGCCTGTCGACGCTGGCCAATCTGGCAATCACCGACGGCGATCTGTGGCGGGCGCGGGCGCTGAACCGCGAGGCACTGGAGCTGGCGCAGCGGGTCGCCAATCCGCTGTTTGAAGCGTTGGCCCATTACGACCGCGCCCGCACGTTGCTGGCCAGGGGCGAGGCGCTGCGCTCGCTGGACGAAGTGCGTCTGGGCCTGCAACGCCTCGACGGCCTGTCCTCGCAACGGCTGTACGCCGTGCGTGCGCGGCTGACGCTGTATGAAGGCTATTTGTACGTGCAATGCCTGCAACCGGAGAAAGGCCGTACACGCCTGGAAGCCGGTCTCATCGAGGCACGCGCCTGTCGCGACATCAGCGTGCTGATCGGCCATTGCGTCATCGCCGGGTTGGAAGGGCGCGAAGGGCGTTTTGCCGAGGCCTTCGCCGAACTGGCTGAAGCCGAGCGGCTGATGCATATCTGGGACGTGCCGCCGGTGTATTACCTGGCGATGATCACCCTCGCCAAATGCGAGTTGTGGCTGGCGCAAGGGCGTATCGATCTGGCCGACGCCTGGCTGCTGCGCCTGGGCCAGACCTATGGCGGCGAGCAACCGGCCGCCGCGCCGGAATGCCTGCCGCAGATGCCGCAGCACATCGAATTGCTCCAGGCCATGCTCGACCGCACTCAAGGCCGCACGACGCAGGCGAACGAGCGTCTGCAGCGCCTGGAAGACCACGCGCAGCGCATCGGCGCCGGTCTGCTGGGGTTGAATGCGACAAGTCAGCGGATTCTGTTGTTGCTCGACACGGGCAGCCAGAGCCAGGCGCAGGGCCTGCTCAACGGTTGTCTGCTCGGCGCGACCGGTGGCGCCGTGTTGCCACTGCTCGGGTTGATGCGTCAGCACCCTGACTGGCTGCGCGAGCAACTGCACAAGCGGCCGCGCTGCCGTCTGGTCGATTATCTGTTCAAGCACCTGCGGCCCGCCGAGCCCGGCAGGGAAATGCCGGCAGTGCGCGATAGCAATGAGTCCACGGCGTGCCCGATCAACGACTACCTGAGTGCCCGTGAAATGGGTGTGCTGCAGCTGATCGCCGAAGGTTGTTCCAATCAGGAAATCAGCGAACGGCTGTTCATCTCGCTGCACACGGTCAAGACCCACGCCAGCCACATCAACAGCAAACTGGGCGTGGAGCGACGCACCCAGGCGGTGGCCCGGGCGCAGGAGCTGGGTTTGCTGGGCTGACCGGCGACGGCGTCAGCTCGGCAGATCAAGCCACATCATGTTGATATCGCCGACCATCCAGTCGTCGACCTGTTCGAAACGGACAATCGCATCTTCTTCGCCGGGGTGGCCGAGGTCGATGATTTTTGGCCTGAAAGCGGTGCGGGTGCGGGTCGACATGAACACCTTCACCTTGGGGTGCAGCAGGGACTTGTCGCCCTGTTCGATCACCACGCCCAAGCGCTCACTCTTCATGCGCACCAGCGTGCCGACGGGGTAAATGCCGACGGTTTTGACGAAGTGCTGGAAAATCGTTTCATCGAAGTGGCCTTTCCATGACGCCATTTCCCGCAGCGAGCGGGCCGCGTCCCAGGCCTTTTTGTAGCAGCGCTCGGAGGTGACGGCGTCGTACACGTCGCAGATCGCCGCCATCCGTGCCAACAGGCTGATTTCCTCGCCCTTCAGGCCGTGGGGATAACCCGTGCCGTCGACTTTCTCGTGATGATGCAGGCAGACGTCCATCACCGCTTCGGTGATCTGTTCGCTGCCGCGCAGAATCTCGAAGCCGGCCTGCGGGTGGTTTTTCATTGCCTCGTACTCATCGATAGTCAGGCGATCCGGCTTGTTGAGGATCTTGTGCGGAATCGCCATCTTGCCGACGTCGTGCATCAGCCCGGCCACACCCGCTTCGCGCACCTGTTCTTCGTCAAGCTTCATCTGCCGCGCAGTGGCCACCATCAGCGCGCACACCGCCACCGAGTGCATGTAGGTGTATTCGTCGGAGACTTTCAGGCGCGACAGGCTGATCAGCGCATGGGGGTGGCGCATCACCGAAGTGGAGATCTCTTCGACCAGCAGGTCGACGTCGGCGACATTCATCGAGCGGCCCATGCGCGCGTCGCTGAACATGTTCATCACCGCCTTCTTGGCTCGCCCGCAGATCAGCCGCGCGCGAGCCAGTTCCTCTTCCATGCTGGCCGGGCGGGTATCGGTGAAGCGCTCGATGGGGGGCGGGGTGTTCGGCAGTGGCGTGGAGGTTTCTTCGGGGCTGATGCCCAGGCGGGTGTCGATCCACACTTCGCGGGTCGACTGTTGAATGCGGTGCAGCACGGCTTCATCGCGCAGTTCACGCTCGATGTGCGCGGTCCAGAAGGCGTCGTTGGCCCGTGGGCGCCCCAGCTCATGGATGTACATACCGAGCCGGAGATCGGAGGCGGCGATCTTTCTTATCATGGAGCATTCTCTTACGACACGGGAACAAGGCTGCTCTGTTTTGCCGGCCGGGGAGCGACGTCGTGTCGAGCCCGATGCCTGCGCATTCCGATGGTTGCGTAGAGCCAGTATATGAATGGTTTTTTGCAAAAAGCATCCCGACAAAGACCGATGGTGTGACGGGGTTCGGCTTTCCCAGTACAAACAAGGGCTTAGCCCGACAAACCGACGGTGCGACCGGCGACGAAAGGCCATCACCCAGGCACCATGGGGGGATGGTCTTGGGTTTTTTCGCGCAATTGGCTCTTTTCCGGGGCAGTCCCGGCCCGTAATTTCCGCGCATTTGCCCGGATCGGCCGGGCCGGGGGAGCGGGGATGCAGTTCGTTTGGCGCAAGAAAACAGTCGTGCCCACAGCACCGGTGACCCAGCCCATGCCCAACGGGCCGACCGTGGCCGAGATCGAGGCGTCGCTTGGCGAGTTGCGCCAGTTACGCGCAGACGACCAGCTTCAGCGCGATTTTTATCGGGGCCTGTCGGAGAACCTGCTGACCTGCGGCAATTCGCTGTCCCACGTCAGCGAATCCTTCTCGACGCTCAATCGTCAGCTCAAGATCAACCACCAGCGCGCCGACAACGTGGCCCGCTCGGCGGTGGACAACCGCGAGCAGATCACTCATTTGCAGGAACAGTCGCGGGTCATGGAAGCTGGCGTCGATGCGCTGGAAGCGGTGATCAATCATCTGGTCGGCCGCGCGGGCGAGATCGACCGAATCGTCGACCTGATCAGCGACATCGCCCGTCAGACCAACCTGCTGGCACTCAACGCCGCCATCGAAGCGGCGCGGGCGGGAGAGTCCGGGCGCGGGTTTGCCGTGGTGGCCGGGGAGGTTCGTCACCTGGCTGAGAAAACCGCCCAGGCCACCCAGGAAATCGTCAAGGAAACCTCGGCGATCCAGCAGGACATCAGCGTCGCCAAACAGGCCATTTCCGAGCAAAGCCAGGCGTCGGCGGCCTTCGCCACGGTGATCGACAAGACCGCTCAGGCCATGGCCGGCATGTTCGACGAAGCGCAGACCATGCAGCGGGAAATCGACCAGTCGCACCTGCTGTCGCGGGTCGAACTGGCGAACATGGAAGAACTCACCCTCAAGGTCGCGGTGTACGACCGCTTGCTCAACCCGCGCCCCGAACCACTGATTCTGCCGGACGAAACCGAATGCCTGTTCGGCAAGTGGTATTACGAGCAGCAAGACGCCGATCCACACCGCAGTGCCGAATTCCGCCGTCTGGAAGTCCCCCACCAATTGGTCCACAGCAGCGGTCAGGCCGCCATCGATGCCCACGCCCAGGGCGAACTGAAAAAGACCCTGGAACATGTGAGCAAAATGGAGGCGGCCAACGTCACGGTGATGCAGACGGTGAAGGCGTTGTTGAAGTCGCGGCTGGCAGGGTAGTCCGCCGGCGGGTTGAACGACGGCGGTTTTCGGGGGAACCTTGGCGCATCGTTAGCGCCGGACTGTTCCCGGCCGCCGTTTTTCAGACGCAGGCTGCCATGCAAAACACCAAACCCACGCTCATCCGCGAAACCTTCCCTGTCGGCCCGTTGCAGTGCAATTGCACGATCATCGGTGATCCTGTGACGAAAAAAGCCATCGTGGTCGATCCCGGTGGCAATCATGAGCTGATCCTGGCGAAGCTGGAGGCTTACGGCTTGAAGGTGGTCAGCATCATCCACACCCATGCGCATCTGGACCATTTCCTCGCCTCCGGGCAGTTGAAGGAAAAGACCGGGGCGACGCTGCATTTGCACAAGGAAGATCAGTTCCTGTGGGACAACCTCGAAACCCAGTGTCAGGTGTTTCGCGTGCCGTATGTGCCGGTGCCATCGCCGGACCGCTGGCTGGAGCACGATGAAGAGCTGGCCTGCGGTTGTGGTGTGGCGTTGCATACGCCGGGGCATACACCGGGGTCGATGAGTTTCTGGTTCGAGGACGCGAAGTTGCTGATTGCCGGTGACACGCTGTTCAAACGCGGGGTCGGGCGCACCGATTTGTGGGGCGGCGATCAGGCGACCATCGTGCGTTCGATCAAGCAGCGCCTTTACACGCTGGACGAGGATGCGACGGTGGTGACCGGTCACGGGCCAGACACTCGTCTGGGCGACGAGATGCGGGAAAACCCTTTTGTCCGCGCCTGAGGACCGTTCAGGCCGCGTTAAGGAATTTTTTACCGTTGTCGTGCTCTAATCGCGCACATTGCCCGGCTTTTTCCGGGCCATAGAAAAGCAAAACAGGAGCGTTCCTCAAATGTTGACCTTCCGCCGTTTGATCATCGCTGCCACCGCACTTGCCGTGCTGTCCGGCTGCGCGTCGCAGAACCCCTACGACAATCAGGGCCAGGCACAGAATTCCGGCGGCATGAGCAAGACCGCCAAATACGGTGGCCTGGGTGCGCTGGCCGGTGCCGTCGCCGGTGCCGCCATCGACCACAACAACCGTGGCAAGGGTGCGCTGATCGGCGCTGCCGTGGTAGGCGCTGCCTCCGCCGGTTATGGCTACTACGCCGACAAACAGGAAGCCGCACTGCGTGCAAGCATGGCCAACACCGGCGTGCAGGTACAGCGTGAAGGCGACAACATCAAACTGGTCATGCCGGGCAATATCACCTTTGCCACCGACTCTTCGGCCATCGCCAGCAGCTTCTACGCGCCGCTGAACAACCTGGCCGGCTCGCTGAAGCAGTACAACCAGAACGTCATCGAAATCGTCGGCTACACCGACAGCACCGGCAGCCGCCAGCACAACATGGACCTGTCGCAACAGCGCGCCCAGAGCGTGGCGACCTACCTGACGTCGCAAGGTGTGGATGCATCGCACCTGTCGGTCCGTGGCGCAGGCCCGGATCAACCGATCGCCAGCAACGCCGACGTCAACGGCCGCGCCCAGAACCGCCGTGTCGAGGTCAACCTCAAGCCGATTCCTGGCCAGCAATACCAGCAGCAATAAGCCACACGCTGCAACCAAAACCCCGGCCATGCGCCGGGGTTTTTTATGGCGCCCGCCACCTGATTTTTATGGGAGCCCGCTTGCCCGCGAAGGCGTCGGATCAAATACACCTGCGTCGACTGACCCGCCGCCTTCGCGAGCAGAGCTCCCTCCCACGGCCTGCGGCCAGAATCAAAAGCGATCTGCGTCGCTCCCCCGAAGCAGTCCGGCTTGCCGGCGGCAGCGATCCCAAGGTCCATGCCGCCGGCAAGCCGGACTGCTACGGGGGAGCGACACCGGCCTGTGGGAGCGGGCTTGCCCGCGATGGCCTGGATCAGCCCCCCCCTGCATTGACTGACCCACCGCCTTCGCGAGCAGAGCTCCCTCCCACGGCCTGCGGCCAGAATCAAAAGCCCCATCGCGCCGCTTCCCCGTAGCAGCCCGGCTTGCCGGCGGCAGCGATCCCAAGGTCAATGCCGCTGGCAAGCCAGACTGCTACAGATCACGCGACACCGGCCCTGTGGGAGCGGGCTTGCCCGCGATGGCCTGGATCAGCCCCCCCTGCATTGACTGACCCACCGCCTTCGCGAGCAGAGCTCCCTCCCACGGCCTGCAGCCAGAATCAACAGCGTTACGGAGCGGGTTGATCAATCCTGCAGCCAACTCGTCGCATTCCATCAATCGCCACTCCCGCGCCAGCCCTAGATTAACCTTCAACACAAGCCGCCGAGCCGAGCGGTGTCACTGTCGAGGAGATCGTCCATGCAATCAGTCCATACCCTGAAACAGCAAAGCCCGGTCGATGCGTGGGATCGGCAGGACCCCGAGCAGGCGTTCACGCTGCCGTCGCGGTATTTCTTCGACCGGACGCTGTTCGAGGCCGAGCGCGACAATATCTTCATGCACGCCTGGCACGTGGCGGGGCATGTCAGTGAGTTCGCCGAGCCGGGGCAGTATGTGGTGGTGGATCTGTTCGATCAGAGCGTGGTCATCGCCCGGAATCGGCAGGGCGAAATCCGTGCCTTTCACAACGTTTGCCAGCATCGTGGCAACCGTCTGCTGGAGACGCGGCGCGGCACCACGGGCGGGGTGGTGCGCTGCGCCTATCACTCCTGGTGTTACGAAATGGACGGCAGCCTGCGTGGCGCGCCGCGTTGCGAGCGGATGAAGAATTTCGAGCTGCAGCAGTTCAACATTCCGCAGCTGCGCACGGAAGAAATGGGCGGGTTCATCTACTTCAATTTCGACCTGCAAGCACCGTCTCTGCGCGAACTGTTCCCCGGTGCCGACGAAGAAATGCACCGGGTGTTTCCAGACCTGGCGCAGATGCGCCTGATCGAGGAGCAGGACGTGATCGTTCCGGCCAACTGGAAAGTGATCATGGACAACTCCATCGAGGGCTATCACTTCAAACTGTCCGGCCCGTGCCATATCGATCTGGCAAAACTGATCGACTTCAAGGGCTACCGTTTGACCAAACGCGACAACTGGTGGACCTACATCGCTCCGGCCAACCTTGCCGCCGGCGAAGCCTACGGCGTGAAGCTGCGCGATGACCTCAATCCGGACGAGTGCTTCTTCAACATCGGCATGTGGCCGAACAACACCTTCTATACCTTCCCGTTTTCCGAATTTCTCGGCACCTTCATGATGATCCCGCTGGACGAAGAGCGCTCGCTGCTGCGCTTCGGTTACTACTCCTCCAACCCGGAAACGGCAGAGGTCTCCAAGGCCTGCATGAAGTGGATGAACGAAGACCTCGGGCCGGAAGACATCGCCCTGAATATCTCGGTGCAGAAGGGCCTGCATTCCCTCGGCTACGACCAGGGCCGCTACATGATCGACGCCCAGCGCAGCAACGAGAGCGAACACTTGGTGCATCACTTCCACCGGCTGGTGTTCAACGGCATTCACGGCACGCGCTGACGCCCGAACTTCGCACTGGAAAGGAGTACCGACCATCATGGCCGAGCACGGGTTTGATTATGTGATCGTGGGTGCCGGATCTGCCGGTTGTGTGCTGGCGAACCGGCTGGGCGAAGACCCGGACGTGCAGATCCTGCTGCTGGAAGCCGGGCCTGTGGATAAAAGCTGGACCATCGACATGCCGTCGGCGGTGGGCATCGTGGTGGGCGGGACGCAGTACAACTGGAGTTATCGCTCCGAACCCGAACCGTTTCTCGACGGTCGCCGTATCGGCACGCCACGCGGGCGCACGTTGGGCGGTTCGTCGTCGATCAACGGCATGGTTTACATCCGTGGCCATGCTCGCGATTACGACAACTGGGCCGAGCAGGGCTGCAGCGGCTGGAGTTATCAACAGGTGCTGCCGTATTTCAAGCGGGCACAGAAGCATGCCGAGGGCGCGGATGCGTACCGAGGCGATGGCGGGCATCTGCATGTCACGCCCGGAGACATCGGCACGCCGCTGTGCGCCGCATTCGTCAAGGCAGGTGAGCAGGCCGGTTATCCACAGAGCCGCGACCTCAACGGTTATCAACAGGAGGGTTTCGGCCCGGTGGACCGCACCACTCGCCAGGGCCGGCGCTGGAGCACGGCACGCGGCTATCTCGCCGAAGCGCTGGCGCGGGGTAACGTGACGGTGATAACCGAGGCGAGGGTGCTGCGCATCCTGTTCGAGGGGCAGCGGGCGATCGGTATCGAATACGCCCACAACGATCAGACCCACACCGCGCGGGCCCGTCGCGAAGTGCTGCTGACGGCGGGAGCGATCAATTCGCCGCAGTTGCTGTTGCTGTCCGGCGTCGGGCCGGCGGCGGAGCTGCGCGATCTGGGTATCGAGGTGATCCGCGACCTGCCGGGCGTTGGCCGACGCCTCAACGATCACCCTGACGCGGTGGTGCAGTACCGCTGCAAGCAGCCGGTGTCGATCTATCGCTGGACCACCGCGCCGGGCAAGTGGTGGATCGGCGCGCGCTGGTTCGCCACCCATGACGGTCTGGCGGCGAGCAATCATTTTGAAGCCGGTGCGTTCATTCGTTCTCGCGCCGGTGTCGAGCACCCCGATCTGCAACTGACCTTCATGCCGCTGGCGGTGCAGCCGGGCAGTGTCGATCTGGTGCCGGGCCATGCGTTCCAAGTGCATATCGACCTGATGCGTCCGACCAGCCTGGGCAGTGTCACCCTCAACAGCGCCAGTCCCTACGAGCCTCCGCGCATCCTGTTCAACTACCTGAAGACCGAGCAGGACCGTGCCGACATGCGCGCCGGTGCGCGACTGGTCCGCGAGATTCTTGCGCAGCCGGCCATGGCGCCGTTTCTCGGTGAAGAACTGGTGCCGGGGCCCGGTGTGCAGAGCGATGAGCAACTGGACGCCTGGGCGCGACAGGTCACCGAAACCGGCTACCATGCCAGCGGCACCTGCAAGATGGGCCGGGCGGACGATCCGCAAGCCGTGGTCGACGCCGAATTGCGGGTGCTGGGGCTGGACGGGCTGCGCGTGGTCGATGCCTCGATCATGCCGGTCATCGTCAGCGGCAACACCAACGCGCCGACGGTGATGATCGCCGAGAAGGCCAGTGACATGATTCGTGGACGAGCGCCATTGCCGGCGGCCGACGTGCCGGTGTGGACGCACCCGCTTTGGCAGTTGAAACAGCGCTGAGGGTTGCAGATGAAGGCTGATCCGCTACACAGCGGCTTGCGTGACTGGCAGCGCACTGACGCCGCGCCGCTGCGGGTGGCGATCGTGCTGCTGCCGGCGTTTTCCAACTTCGGCTTGGCGGCGGTGATCGAGCCGCTGGCCATCGCCAACTGGCTGAGCCAGCGCAGCCTGTTCGAGTGGACGCTGCTGTCCCTCGACGGCGCGCCGGTGCAGGCCAGCAACGGTCTGAGTACGGTAGTCGGCGCGGCCATGGACGGCGAGCAGGGCTTCGACGTGTGCGTGCTGGTCGCCAGTTTCGATGTGCACAAACACAGCCGCAACCTGGCGCTGAAAAGCTGGCTGCGTCGTCAGGCGCTGTTCGGCGCGGTGCTGATGGGCGTGGAAACCGGCACCGAGCTGCTGGCTGCCGCCGGGGTGCTGGACGGTTTCGAAGCGGCGGTGCACTGGGACAACCTGCAGGGTTTTCAGGAAAGTTATCCACGGGTCAAGGCGCGGGCGCAGCTGTACACGCTGGAGCGTCAGCGCCTGACCTGCGCGGGCGCCACGGCGACGCTGGACATGCTGTTGAGCTGGATCCGCCAGAGCGTGGACAGCGATCTGGCCCGGGAAATCGCCCTGCATCTGTTGGTCGGCCGGGTGCGCGATCCGGGCGAGAGCCAGCACGAAGGCAGCCTGAGCAATGCTGCGCTGTACGGCGGCAAGATGCGCAGGGCCGTGCAGTTGATGGAGCAGGCGCTGGAAGAGCCGCTGGACTGCGAAGCGATCGCTGCGCAGGTCGGGCTGTCGCGGCGGCAGCTGGAGCGACAGTTCAAGCAGCACACCGGGCTGTCGCCGTTGAAGTTCTACATGACCCTGCGCCTGGCCCGCGCGCATAGTCTGTTGCAGCAGACGGGCCTGAGCGTGGCGCAGGTGGCGGCCAGTGCCGGGTTCGGTTCGCTGGAGCATTTCTCCCGCACCTACCGGGCGAAATTCGGCTGCGCGCCGAGCGAAGACCGCAGCCAGGTGTGGAGCGCCCCGGTGATGCGTCAGCCGTTGGGCAAGGTGCCGGAAACCGATGCCGAGCGCTTTTGATCCTGTAGCCGGCTTGCTGGTGAATGCGCTGTCGTGCGGTAAACGGGATTCTCTGTGGGAGCGAATTCATTCGCGATAGGCCGGTGCAGTCGATACACATGTGTCGATTGCAATACCGCATCGCGAATGAATTCGCTCCCACAAAAAGAATGCCAGTGCCATCAGTGAGACCGGTGATGCGATGAGTGTCGTGTTCCGGCAGGCGCGGGCTCAATCCCGAAAACCGGGCTCTTCTTCGTCCAGTATCCCCATCAACGCACTGAAATGCTTTTCGGCGAAACCGGGATATTCCAGCCATTGCCGAGCAGTCTTGCGGGCCACTTCATCGCTGGCGACGCGCAGCGGCCGGCCGGTGGCGAGAGCAGTGATGTACACCTCGCAGGCGCGCTCGAAGTAATACAGATCATCGAACGCCTGGGCCACGCTGGATGCCGCCACCAACAGGCCGTGATTGCCCATCAACAGGATCGGCTTGTCGCCGAGCAACCGGCTGACCCGCTCGGCCTCGTCGCCCAGGCCCATGCCGTCGAAACCTTCGTCGATCACCACCCGTTCGAAAAAACGCATGGAATTCTGTTCGATCGGCGGCAGGCGCGAGTCGGCCAGGCAGGCCAGCGCGGTGGCGTATTTCGAATGGGTATGAAGGATGCAGCGCGCATGGGGCTGGTTGCGATGCAGCGCGCTGTGCAGGGCCGACGCGGTGATGTCCGGGGCGTCCGGACGGTCCAGGCTGGTGGGGTTGTCGGCGTCGATCAGCAGCAGATCGCTGGCGCGGATGCGCGAGAAATGCCGACCATACGGATTGATCAGAAACTCGTGGCCGTCGGCGCGGGTGGCGACGCTGAAATGGTTGGCGATGGCCTCGTGCAGGCCCAGCCGTGCCGCCCAACGGAAAGCGCAGGCCAGTTCGCTGCGCAGGGTCTGATGATCGGTGTGCATGTGGATTCCCCCTGTCGGTAGGGGCGAGTGTAGGGCGGGGATGGCGGGCTGCTTGATGGTTCGCGACACACCGCGTCGCTGTGGAAACGGCTGTTGCGGGCCAAGGATGTAACGGGATTCACCAAGCACGGCACAACCTGTGGGAGGGAGCCCTGCTCGCGAATGCGCCATGTCAGCCAACACGATGTTGACTGAGACATTGCATTCGCGAGCAGGGCTCCCTCCCACAGGGGCAGACGTGTGTCTGAGCCAGCGGTGTTCAGCCCACCCATTCGGCTTCATCCTACCGTTCATTCGCATATTTCCTGCGTCACTGGCAGCTTCGTCCCGCACTGCTAACCTGATGTCAGCAAGCCATTCCTCAAAAGGAACTGAGGCAGTGAATGGATTTCTGGTGGTGGCTGTCATGGCCATTTTGTTCAGCGCTCCGCTGTGGGCCGCACAACTCCAGGTTGAGGTGCGGGTCAATGTGATGCGCGGCTGTCAGTTGGTCGGTACGACCCGCGACGCCGGTATCGAACAGCTGGGTGTGCTGGACTTCGGCAACACTTCAAGGCTCGATGACCGTGGCGAAGCGCTCGGCGCGGCGCTGGATGCCGCGCGCCTGCCACGGCTGGAATGCAACCCCGACACCCCTTATCAAGTCAGCATCGACGGCGGCCTGCACGGCGGCACCGGCGATGTGCGCTATCTGGCTGGCAACGGCCGCAGCACACCCATTCCCTATCGCCTCTATCGCGACCCGGCGCGACGCATCGCCCTGCCGGTCAATCAACCGGTGAGCGGCATCGTGCCCGACACCGGCTCGGTGACGCTGCCGCTGTATGCGCGGATCGAGCCGTTCAAACAGATTCCGCAGGTCAGCCAGTACAGCGACGTGGTGAAAGTCACGGTCAGTTGGTGAAGCGCGGCCAAGGGAGGTCATCGCCGATGAAACATCTGCAACACACGGTCGTTGCCCTGGCGTCGCTGCTGCCGCTGGCCGACAGCGCCCACGGCGCGATCACCGGGCACATCGACGCACGGCTGATCATCACCGCCGCCTGCGAAGTCAGTGCTGGTGGCGGTGAACTGCCGGGCAGTCTCGGCGAACTCGATTTCGGCAATCAGGGGCCGACCTGGAACGCCCCCTTGAGCAGCCGCCTGAGCAGTGGCGACGGCGCGTTGAACGTCACCTGCAACCCGTCGGTGAAAGGCTTCACCGTGACCATCGACGGCGGTACCCACGGCGACGGCTCGATCCGGCGCCTGAGCAACGGTCGTCAGACCATACCCTACCGACTGAGTGTCGATGCCGCCGGCCTGGACACTTACAGCATCGGCCAGCAAAGGACTTTCGCAGTCAGCGACGGCACGCAACGACCGATCCCGGTCTATGGCGTCGTGGTGGCGAATACCAGCGCGCTGCCGGCGGGCGTCTACAGCGACACCCTGACCGTCACGCTGGATTGGTAACTCAACAGAGGATGAGGATCATGCAAGCAGTTGTCTCACGTCTTGCCGTAACGGCGCTGGCTCTGGGGTTGGTCGGCGGCGCTCAGGCGGCCACCACGGTGACCGGACAGATCACCTCCAGCCTGATCTTGACCAGCGCCTGCCTGGTCAACGGCAGCGCTGCCACGTCGGGGCTGAATTTCGGTACGTTGAATTTCGGCACCACCGGCAGCCTGTTCACCACGGCCACCGGGCAAGTGCTGGCCGGTGGCGGCGGTGCGATGTCGATCCAGTGTTCGGCCGGCAGCACGCCGGTGCTGAAGGTGCGTGCCGGTGCCCACGACGGCCAGATTGCCGGCGGCAGCCGGGCGCTGGCTGATGCGTCCAGCAACTTTGTGCCGTACGACCTGTACACCGATGCCGGTTTCAGCACGCTGCTGCCGATCGACGGCACGGTCGCGCTGGGGGCCAGTACCGGCGCGGCGCAGACCGTCAATCTCTATGGCAGGGCGGTGGGCCGTCCAGGGCTGCCGGCGGGGACGTACACCGACACCATCGCTGTCGAACTGACGTTCTGATGCCATGGCCGGCCATGGACGTGCCGCATGCCTGCTGCTGTGCGCGCTGGGCCTACCCTTGCCGCTGACGGCGGCCACCAGCACCACGTTTCAGGTCAGCGCCAGCATCGTGCCGGGTTGTCTGGTGGTGGGCGGCGGATCGAATTACGGCAGCCTGAACTACGGCACGTTTTCGGTGCTGTCGACCAGCACGGTTTCGGCCTCGCTCGCCAGCGGCGTGCAGTTGCAATGCACGCCGGGAACGACGTTGACCATGAGTGTCGATGGCGGGCAGAACAACAACAGCGGCCGGTTCATGAAAATTGGCAGCGGTAGCGCAGTGGTGGCTTATCAACTGTATCGCGACGCCGGGCTGAGCCAGACCCTGGGGGTGGGGCAGAGCGTCAGCGTGACCTACAGCGACGCCAACAATATCCGCCTGCCGATCTATGGCCGGGTGGTGTTGCCGGGCAATCAGCCGGTGGGCACCTACAGCGACACCGTGCAAGTGCAATTGACCTGGTAGCGATCCAGCGATCAGGGGTGTTTTCCAAGGAATAAGGAGTGGGGCATGGGGGCGTTTTTCTGGCGGTCACGGGGCGTGCATATCGGCCTGTTGACCCTGGCGATGCTGGGCGCGGTGCCGGCACAGGCGGCCAGTTCGGTGCTGATCTGGCCGATCGATCCGGTGCTGGAAGCCGACCAGCAGGCCAGCGCGCTGTGGCTGGAAAATCGCGGCAATGAAACCGCCAACCTGCAGATCCGTGTGTTCGGCTGGGCGCAGAGCAATTTCGACGACCAGTACCAGAATCAGCGTGACGTGATCGGCAGTCCCCCGGTGGCCCGTCTGGAACCCGGCCAGAAACAACTGGTCCGCCTGACCCGTACCCGCGATGTGCCGCCGGGGCAGGAATTGGCCTACCGCATCATCATCGATGAAATCCCGGCGCCGAATCCGCCGGCGGGCAGCGACGGCAAGACCCAGGCCGCGATCCATTTCCAGATGCGTTACTCGGTGCCGCTGTTCGCCTATGGCAGCGGGTTGTGGAGCAAGGAAGACCCGACTCGCCAGCGCGACCCGAAAGGCGCGGGCACGCCCGACCTGAGCTGGCGCAAGGTCAGCGAAGGCGGCCGGACTTTTCTTGAGGTCCGTAACCGTGGCGCCGTACACGCGCGGCTGACCGACGTCGCGGTGCGCCAAGGCACCCAGAGCCGACCGCTGGCCGAAGGGCTGATGGGCTATGTGCTGCCGGGTGCAACCATGCGCTGGCCGATGCCCGAGGCGCTGGCCTCCGGGCAGGAATTGCAGATGCGCATCAACGGCGCAGCGCAGCCGGTCAGCGTCAAGGCCAGTCAGTAAGCGCAAGCGCTAGAGGGGCCGGTCGAGGTGACGGTGGCGCCGGCAGGAAGCCGCCGCTGCGTCGAACGATATTCAAGGATGTATGTCGGGAGTGAGCTGCGTGTGGGCTCGTGGTATCCAGCGTCTGTCAGGGATGGCCATAGGTTGCTGTTGGTGGGTGTTCATGCCGCTGGCGGCGGCCGGTGAGCTGCCGCCACCGCCCTCGGGATTCGAGGCGATTCCCGATGCGCAGCTGTATCTGGAACTGGTGGTCAATCACATGAATACCGGAAAAGTCGTGGCTGTCGATCAGCGCGCCGGGCAGCTGTTCATGCCTGCGGCCGATCTGCAGGCGGTCGGTGTGAAGCTGCCCGCCGGCACCGCTGCCAGTCTGGCGCTGGACAGCGTGACCGGCCTGCACAGTGAATACGATGCCCAGGGCCAGCGCCTGTTGATCGACGTGCCGCCGACCTGGCTGCCGGCGCAATGGCTCGGCAACCGTCAGGCCTACCCGCGCACCCAGGCGATGACCAGCTTTGGCGCGCTGCTCAACTACGACCTGTACCTCAACGACACCGATAACAGCGGCACCTATCTGGCGGCGTGGAACGAGGCGCGGCTGTTCGACAGTTGGGGCACGCTGTCCAGCACCGGGCAATACCGTCGTAGCTACGGCGCGGCGGCGGGCAGCGGCGTCAACGACGGTTTCCGTCGCTACGACACCACCTGGCGCTACTCCGACGACGAGCGCCTGCTGACCTACGAAGCCGGTGACGTGATCAGCGGTGCGCTGCCATGGAGCAGTTCGGTGCGGTTGGGCGGTGTGCAGATCTCCCGGGACTTTGGTGTGCGGCCTGACCTGGTGACCTACCCGCTGCCGCAGTTCGCCGGCGAGGCCGCCGTGCCTTCGTCGGTGGACCTGTTCATCAACGGTTTCAAGTCCTCCAGCGATAACGTCCAGCCCGGTCCGTACACCCTGACCAACATTCCGTTCATCAACGGCGCGGGCGAGGCGGTGGTGGTGACCACCGACGTGCTCGGTCGCCAGGTGTCGACCAGCGTGCCGTTCTACGTGACCAGCAACCTGCTGCAAAAAGGCCTGACCGATTTTTCGGTGAGCGCCGGCAACCTGCGCCGCGACTACACCCGACGAGATTTCGGCTACGGCCAGGGCGTGACGTCGGGCAGTCTGCGTTACGGCGTGAGCGACAGTTTCACCCTCGAAAGCCACGCCGAAGCGGCCAGCGACCTGACCCTTGGTGGACTTGGCGGCAACCTGCGTCTGGGCCAGTTCGGCGTACTCAACAGCGCGATCAGCCAGAGCCGCTTCGACGGTCGTCAGGGCCGTCAGACCAGCCTCGGGTATCAGTACAACAGCCAGCGTTACAGCCTGTCCTATCAGCGCCTTGAGCGGCACGATCAGTACGCCGACCTGACGGTGGTCGACAGCCCCTTCGTCAGCCTGAGCAAGCGCAGCCAGCAACTGACCGCCAGCCTGAACCTGAACAGTTGGGGCAGCCTGGGCGCCGGGTATTTCGACATCCGCGCCGCCGACGATTCGCGCACGCAACTGCTCAACCTGACCTGGAGCCGCACCTTGTGGGGCGGCAGCAGCTTTTATCTGTCGGCCAACCGCGAAATCGGCGATAGCAATTGGGCGGTGCAGGCGCAGGTGGTGATTCCCTTTGACCTGGGCGGCAGCCTGAGCATGAGCGTGGAGCGCGATCAGGCCGGCAAGAATCGCGAGCGGGTCAACTACAGTCGGGCGGTGCCGACTCAGGGCGGGGTGGGTTACAACCTCGGCTATGCCCATGGTCAGGGTGCGGATTATCGTCAGGCCGACCTGACCTGGCGCTTGCAGTCGGTGCAGTTGCAGGCCGGTGTTTACGGCAGCAGCGACGCCGAAACCCGCTGGGCCGACGCCAGTGGCTCACTGGTGTGGATGGACCGGCAAGTGTTCGCCGCCAACCGTATCGACGACGCCTTTGTGGTCATCAGCACCGATGGCTTCGGCAATGTTCCGGTGCGCTACGAAAACCAGCCGGTGGGCAACACTGACAAGAACGGCCACCTGCTGGTGCCGTGGAGCAGCGCCTACTACCGCGGCAAGTACGAAATCGACCCGCTGAACCTGCCGTCGAACATCCAGAGCCCGAACGTCGAGCAGCGCGTTGCCGTGCGCCGGGGCAGCGGTTACCTGCTGGAGTTTCCGTTGAAGCGCATCGTCGCCGCCAGCGTCGCGCTGGTCGATGCGCAGAACACGCCGCTGACGCTGGGTTCGCAAGTCGTCCATGAGCAGACTGGCGCCACGGCGGTGGTCGGCTGGGACGGGCTGGTCTACCTGGAAAACCTGGCGGCGCAAAACAGCCTGAACGTGACATTGGCCGATGGCAGTACCTGCCATGTGCAGTTCGCCATGGACGAATCGGCCGAGCAGGTGCCGTTGATCGGTCCGCTGGTGTGTCGATGACGAACACAGGAGATGCCGTGTGAAGGGATGCTGCCGGGGGTTACTGCTGCTGATCTGCCTGTTGGCATCGCAGGCCCATGCCTTGTGTACCACGGCGGCGACCACGGCGGCCGGTTTCGGCGCGGTCAGTTCGGTGCTGGTACGTACCACGTTGCAATCCACGTCCACGGGCAATGCCGGCCTGAGCTGCACGGGTTCGCTGCTGTCGTTGCTGACCACCAATGACCATATCTGGGCCACGGTGACCGCGAGTGGTTCGACCACCGGCATGGTCGGGCCCACGGGCGATGTCATCAGCTACAACCTGTACGCCACCAACACCTTCAACTCGACCTACCTGATCACCCGTGGCACGGCGTACGACTTTGCCCGTAACGGCATCATCGATGCCCTCGGCCTGCTTGGCAGCATCACGCCAAAGACGGTGCCGATCTGGGTCAACACGATCATCGGCAGCAATGTGGCGGCGGGTACGTACACCGAGACCCTGAGCATTTTCTGGAACTGGAACTATTGCTCGGGCATCGGCGCACTGGGTGCCTGCCTGGGACGTGATATCAACAGCGGCACCGTCACGCTGACGGTGAGCATGACGGTCAACAACGACTGCACGATTACTGCGCCGAACATCAGTTTCGGCGGCGTGCCGGTGGTCAGCGCGTTCAGCACGATCAGTCAGACAGTGAATATTTCCTGCACCAAGGGCAGTGCCTACACCGTTGGCCTGGATGCCGGCAAATACTCCAGCGGTGGGCGGCGGCGGATGCAGTCCGGGACCAACTACCTGGCCTACGACATCTTCAAAAGCGCCGGAACCACGGTGTGGGGCAGCGTCGGCGCAGCACGGCGCTCCAGCAGCGATGCTGAGATCAACCCCGGCAATGGCACGGGAACCGGCAGCCAGGTGTTCAACTACAACGCCAAGGTCTACACCGACCAGACCACCCCGCCGGCGGGGACATACCTGGACAACGTGATTCTGGATGTAGGGTTTTGAGCGACTGCCACGCTGCGCGGAATCACGTGAATGTGTGGGAGCGAATTCATTCGCGATTGGCCAGTTCAGTCGACGGCGATGTATCAGCCGTAACATCGCATCGCGAATGAATTCGCTCCCACAAAGTGCAGCCAGTTCAAGACGTCAGAAATGCGCATTTCATCCCGGATACTGCTCATGCATCCGCTGCAACAGCGCATCCTTGTCTTCCCACAGCCGGTTGATCCACTGCTGGAATTCCAGGCGATAGGCGTCGTCCT
The DNA here is from genome assembly GCF_044746785.1 of Pseudomonas sp. NPDC090208. Classification (NCBI taxonomy): domain Bacteria; kingdom Pseudomonadati; phylum Pseudomonadota; class Gammaproteobacteria; order Pseudomonadales; family Pseudomonadaceae; genus Pseudomonas; species Pseudomonas sp. NPDC090208. The sequence continues at coordinate 39,202 of NZ_JBIVCU010000018.1, read as the reverse complement.
GGTCATAGCTCTTGCCGATGAACTGCGGCGGAATCTGCACTTCCTCGAAATGCGCCACCACCTCGCGCACCCGCCCGCAGAGCAGGTCCCAGTAGCCGGGGCGGCCTGCCGGGTAGTGGATGGTCACGTTGACGATCGACTGCAATTGCTCACCCATGGCGTCCAGCACGAAGGCGATGCCACCGGCCTTGGGCTTGAGCAGGTAACGGAACGGCGACGCCTGTTGCGCATGTTTGCCCGGGGTGAAACGGGTGCCTTCGGCGAAGTTGAAAATACCCACCGGGTTGTTGCGGAATTTCGCGCAGGTTTTCCGCGTGGTCTCCAGGTCCTTGCCTTTTTTCTCCGGGTGTTTTTCCAGATACGCCTTGCTGTAGCGCTTCATGAACGGGAAGCCCAGCGCCCACCACGCCAGACCGATCACCGGCACCCAGATCAATTCCTGCTTGAGGAAGAACTTCAGCGGGCGAATGCGCCGGTTGAGCACGTATTGCAGAACCATGATGTCGACCCAGCTCTGGTGGTTGCTGGTCACCAGGTACGAGTGCTGATAGTCCAGGCCTTCCAGCCCGCTCAGGTGCCAGCGGGTGTGGCCGAGCAGGTTCATCCAGGCGTTGTTGTTGCTGATCCACGCCTCATGGATGTGGCTCATCAGCCAGTCGGTGACTTTTTGCGCCGCCGGGAAGGGCAGGCACAGTTTGAAGATCGCCACGATGAACAGCGGCGTGCAACAGACAATCGTGTTGAGCGCCAACAGCAGCGAGGCGATGACGCCGCGCAAGGGGGCGGGCAGAAAATCCATGGTATTACGGGCTCCAGAAGTGAAACGGCCGCCGATGCATGCCCGGCGGCTTTATTGTGAGTGGCGGATATTGCAGTGCGACGCGTGCCCCGTGTTATTGGGGCAATGTGGCCGCCTGAATCGCGGTGAGGGCGATGGTGTAGACGATGTCGTCGACCTGCGCACCGCGTGGCAGATCGTTCACCGGCTTGCGCAGGCCTTGCAGCATTGGCCCGAGGCTGACGCAGTCGGCACTGCGCTGCACCGCCTTGTAGGTGGTGTTGCCGGTGTTCAGGTCAGGGAACACGAACACGTTGGCACGGCCGGCGACCTGGCTGTCCGGCGCCAGTTGCCGGGCGACGTTCTCGTTGGCGGCGGCGTCGTACTGCAGCGGGCCGTCGATCAACAGCTCACGGCGGGTTTCCCGCGCCAGCAGCGTTGCTTCGCGGACCTTCTCGACCTCTTCGCCGCTGGCCGAATTGCCGCTGGAATAGCTGATCATCGCCACCCGTGGCGACAGGCCGAACGCTACCGACGAGTCGGCGCTCTGCACGGCGATTTCCGCCAGCTCGGCGGCGCTCGGGTGCGGGTTCATGATGCAGTCGCCGTAGACCAGCACCTGTTCCGGGAACAGCATGAAGAACACCGACGACACCAGCGTGCAGCCCGGCGCGGTCTTGATCAGTTGCAGGGCCGGGCGGATGGTGTTGGCGGTGGAATGCACCAGCCCGGAGACCAGCCCGTCGACCTCGTCCAGTGCCAGCATCATGGTGCCGACCACCACCGGGTCTTCCAGCTGCTGTTCGGCCATAGGCGCATTGAGGCTCTTGCTCTTGCGCAGTTCGACCATCGGCGCCACGTACTGCTGGCGGATCAGCTCCGGGTCGATGATTTCCAGCCCCGGCGGCAATTCGATGCCTTGGGCACGGGCCACGGCTTGCACGTCGTCCGGCTTGGCCAGCAGCACACAGCGGGCGATGCCACGGGCCTGACAGATCGCCGCCGCCTGCACGGTCAGCGGCTCGGCGCCTTCCGGCAGCACGATGCGTTTGTTCGCCGCTTGGGCGCGCTGGATCAACTGATAACGGAACACCGCCGGCGACAGGCGCATTTCCCGCGGCGTACCGCAACGCTGGTGCAGCCAGTTGGCGTCGAGGTGGCTGGCAACGAAATCGGTGATGATCTCCGCGCGCTCGCGGTCGTCGATCGGGATTTCCTTGTTCAACTGATTGAGCTGGTTGGCGGTGTCGTACGAGCCTGTGCTCACCGACAACACCGGCAGACCGGCCTGCAGGGCGCCACGGCAGAGGTCCATGATGCGCGGGTCGGGCAGGGTGTCGCTGGTCAGCAGCAGGCCGGCCAGCGGCACGCCGTTGAGGGTCGCCAAGCTCACCGCGAGGATGATGTCGTCACGGTCGCCGGGGGTCACCACCAGCACGCCCGGCTTGAGCAGTTGCAGGGTGTTGAGCACGGTGCGCGCGCAGATGATGATCTTCGACATGCGCCGCTGTTCGTAATCGCCGGCGTTGATCACCTGGGCGCCGAGCAGTTCGGCGACGTCACGGGTGCGCGGGGCGTTCAGATCGGCCTGGAACGGAATACAGCCGAGCAGGCGGAAGTCGCCACTGCGCAGCAACGGCGAATGTTCTTTCAGACGTGCCGAAAAGGCTTCCATGCTTTCGTCGGTGCGCACCTTGTTGAGGATCACGCCGAGCACTTTCGGGTCCTTCGGCCCGCCGAACATCTGCGCCTGCAATTCGACGCGGCCGGACAGTTCGGTCAGTACTTCGTTTTCCGGTGCCGAGACCAGAATCACCTCGGCGTCCAGCGCCTTGGCCATGTGCAGGTTGACCCGCGCGGCGTAACTGGCGCTGCGGGTCGGCACCATGCCTTCGACGATCAGCACGTCGCGACCGACGGCCGCTTCCTGGTACAGATTGATGATTTCTTCGAGCAGCTCGTCCAGCTGGCCTTCGCCGAGCATGCGCTCGACATGGGCCAGGGCCAGCGGCTTGGGTGGCTTGAGGCCGTGGGTGCGGGCGATCAGTTCGGTCGAGCGCTCAGGCCCCAGATCACCCGGATGCGGCTGGGCAATCGGTTTGAAGAAGCCGACTTTGAGTCCGGCGCGCTCCAGGGTTCTCACCAGCCCCAGGCTGATGGACGTCAGACCCACACCGAAATCAGTGGGCGCGATAAAGAAAGTCTGCATGCGGGCTTCTCGACAGTAAGCAATGCAAGGGTCGTGGCATCAGCGATCAGGCCAGTGGACCGAAAAGAGACGGACGCTGTTCAGTCGCAGCGTCTCAACGGGGCACAAGATTATCGTTATCCGCCCCCTGTGCGCACCAGCCGCAGCGAAAGGACCGGCCTATTTTTTCCTGACGCTTTTCGGCGTCCAGCACCCAGGCCCGCAACTGCCACGGCGGCTGGTGGCGCAGGTGTTGGGTATGGCCGCAGGCAAGCTCGACAATCCAGTGGCCATCCTCGTCCTGGCGGAAGCCTGTGATGGTGGTGTCGCTGCCGGTTAATTCGGGGTCGCGCAATCGGGGCCGTCCGTCTGAGTTGCGTTCGCTTTCGCGCGAGGGCTTGGTTAGACTTGTTCGCTCATATCTCTATTTGCAAAAGGTCTTGCCCCATGCCGATCGCCGCCAACAAGGCTGTCTCCATTGACTATACCCTGACCAATGACGCTGGTGAGGTCATCGACAGTTCGTCCGGCGGCGCGCCGCTGGTTTACCTGCAAGGCGCAGGTAACATCATCCCGGGTCTGGAGAAGGCTCTGGAAGGCAAGGACGTCGGCGACGAGCTGAAAGTCTCCATCGAGCCGGAAGACGCCTACGGCGAATACTCGGCCGAGCTGGTCAGCACCCTGAACCGCAGCATGTTCGAAGGTGTCGACGAACTGGAAGTCGGCATGCAGTTCCACGCTTCGGCGCCGGACGGCCAGATGCAGATCGTCACCATCCGTGATCTGGACGGCGACGACGTGACTGTCGACGGCAACCACCCGCTGGCCGGTCAGCGCCTGAATTTCCAGGTCAAGATCGTTGCCGTGCGTGATGCCAGCCAGGAAGAAATCGCCCACGGTCACGTGCATGGCGAAGGTGGCCATCACCACTGATTTGTCCTGCTAAGCTCAAGTTAGCTGGCCAGGCGTCCTCCCGGGTTCTGCGAAAGCCTTGTGCTCTCGCAGCCTGACAGGGCGCCTTTTTCTGTCGATGGTTTTGTTTTGTGAGCAGGGGAGTTCGTCATGAGTATATTTCACGACCTGAAATTAAAAGCTCTGGATGGCCAGGAACTGCCTCTCGCGCCGTTGAAGGGCAAAGTGGTTCTGGTGGTCAACGTGGCTTCCAAATGTGGCCTCACGCCGCAGTACGCTGCGCTGGAAAACCTCTATCAGAAGTACAAGGACCGGGGCTTCAGTGTTCTGGGGCTGCCCTGCAATCAGTTCGCCGGACAGGAACCCGGCACTCAGGAAGAGATCCAGTCGTTCTGCTCGCTGAACTACGGCGTGACCTTTCCGCTGGGCGACAAACTGGAAGTCAACGGCCCTCACCGTCACCGTCTGTATCAGATGCTGGCGGGCGAAGGTGCCGAGTTTCCTGGCGACATCACCTGGAACTTCGAAAAATTTCTCGTCGGTCAGGACGGTCGTGTTCTGGCACGTTTCTCGCCACGCACCACGCCGGATGACCCTGCCGTGATCCAGGCGATCGAAAAGGCGCTGCACTGATTTCACGAACGTCATAGCCGGCTTGCCGGGCGCGTGACCTGAGGGAGCCCTACTCGCGAAGGCGTCCGGCCAGACACTGCGATATCGGCTGACATGACGCTTTCGCGAGCAGGGCTCCCTCCCACAAGTGTTTATCGTCATCAGGTTCCGCCGCTCCCTTCTTTACCTTAATCACTCAAATCAATAGTGCTTTGCACTGCGCCTTCTTCGCGGCATTCTGTATTACTTCCGTAATATTTACTGACAGCCGAGGACTTCTGCATGCCCGTCAAAGCCTTGTTCAAACCCTTCCATCTGGGCAGCCTGGAGTTGCCGACCCGCGTGGTGATGGCGCCGATGACCCGCTCTTTCTCGCCCGGTGGCGTGCCGAACGACAACGTCGTCGAGTACTACCGTCGCCGTGCCGCGGCGGGTGTGGGCCTGATCATCACCGAAGGCACCACCGTCGGCCATAAAGCCTCCAACGGTTATCCCCACGTGCCGCAGTTCTTCGGTGACGACGCACTGGCTGGCTGGAAAAAAGTGGTGGATGCGGTTCACGCCGAAGGCGGCAAGATCGTTCCGCAACTCTGGCATGTGGGCGCGGTGCGTCGCTTGGGTACAGAGCCGGATGGCAGCGTGCCGGCATACGGCCCGACCGAGAAACTCAAGGACGGTAATGTCGTCGTTCACGGCATGAGCAAGCAGGACATCGCCGAAGTCATCGAAGCTTTCGCCCAGGCCGCCCGCGATGCCAAGGCGATCGGCATGGACGGCGTGGAGATCCACGGCGCTCACGGTTACATCGTCGACCAGTTCTTCTGGGAAGGGACCAACCAGCGCACCGATGAATACGGCGGCGACCTGGCCCAGCGTTCGCGTTTCGCCATCGAGCTGATCCAGGCGGTGCGTGCGGCCGTCGGCCCGGACTTCCCGATCATCTTCCGTTACTCGCAGTGGAAACAGCAGGATTACACCGCGCGTCTGGTGCAGACCCCGGAAGCGCTGGAGGCATTCCTCAAACCGCTGGCGGATGCCGGTGTGGATATCTTCCACTGCTCGACACGACGTTTCTGGGAGCCGGAGTTTGAAGGTTCCGACCTCAATCTGGCCGGCTGGACGCGCAAACTCACTGGCAAACCGACCATCACCGTTGGCAGCGTCGGCTTGGACGGCGAATTCCTGCAATTCATGGTCAAGACCGACAAGGTTGCGCAGCCGGCGAGCCTGGAAAACCTGCTCAAACGCCTGGGCAACGACGAGTTCGATCTGGTGGCCGTGGGCCGTGCCTTGCTGGTCGACCCGGACTGGGCAGTGAAAGTGCGCGACGGTCGCGAAGAAGACATCCTGCCATTCAGCCGGGATGCCTTGGGCAAGCTGGAATAAGCCGCAACGCCGTGGCGGTCGGTTCCACACCTGTAGGAGCCGGCTTGCTGGCGAACCCGGCGGGTCAGCAACGTTGCTGTTGACTGATGCCGCGCATTCGCCAGCAAGCCGGCTCCCACAATGGTTGCCTGCCGTCCTGCCGACTCACATCCCCAACACAATCCCGTCCCGAGTCTGGCTGGCCGCGCGCAAGTGGGTTTCAAAGGCTTCGATAATCCCTGACCAACCCTGCCGGCTGGCATGCTGACGCGCATTCAGACGCACGCGGCGCAAGGTCTCGTTGTCCTCCAGCATCCAGCGTGCGGCATCGACGAACCCTTCCTCATCCCCCGGCATCGCCACCGCGCCATTGTGACCGTGGCGAATATGCTGCGCCGCTGCCGCTTCGTCATAGGCGACGACACCCAATCCCGATGCCAGCGCTTCCAGCACCACATTGCCGAAGGTTTCGGTCAGGCTGGGAAACAGAAACAGATCGCCCGAAGCGTAATGAGTCGCCAACGCCTCGCCCCGTTGCGCGCCGCAGAACACGGCGTCCGGCATTTGCTGTTCCAGCGCCGGGCGCACCGGGCCGTCGCCGACAATGACCAGCTTCAACTTTTTCTGTGGATAAGCCGCCACCAGCGCGTCGAAGCTGGTTTTCAGCAAGCCGAGATTCTTCTCCGGCGCCAGCCGCCCGACATGCAGCACGGCAATGTCATCCGGTTCCAGGCCCCAGCTTTCGCGAAGAAAGGCCGAGCGCTTCGAAGGATGAAACAGCTGGCAGTCCACGCCGCGAGACAGCAACTCCAGCCGCTCGAAACCGCGTCGTTCCAGCTCGGTCTTCTGGCTGACGCTCGGCACCAGCGTGGCGCTGGAGCGATTGTGGAACCAGCGCAGATACGACGTCAGCAGACGACTGATAAAGCCCAGCCCGTACTGCCGCGTGTATTGCTGAAAATTGGTGTGAAAGCCGCTGACAATGGCGATACCCAGACGCCGCGCCGCCCGCAACGCCGATAGCCCCAGCGGACCTTCGGTGGCGATATACAGCACATCCGGGCGCTGCCGCTGCCAGCGGCGCAACAGCTTGTGCATCGACGACTGCCCCCACTGCAACCCCGGATACCCCGGAATCGGCCAGCCCCGGCACAGCATCAGATCATCCCCGACAGCCCGCCATTCATCGTCATTCTGCCGAGGCCGGATCACCTCCACCCGATGCCCGCGCAAACGCAGACCGTCGCACAAACGACTCAGCGTGTTGGCCACGCCGTTGATCTCGGGTGCGTAGGTTTCGGTGATCAGGGTGATATGCAGGGCTTTGCTCATGACCGCCAGTTTCAAAGGCCTGCGTTGCGCTTGTGTGGCGGTTGGGTGATGGATTTGTGACGGGTGAAAGTTGCTGGAGAGTTCGTGCACCCACTCCTCAAACCGACAGAGTGGGCCCACGCAAGCCTGCTACGTACACGCAACCGATCCGATGATTACTTGTACAGATGCATCACGGTGGCAATTATGTTTGCAGCCCCTCTCACGGAGGGGGCGTTGGTCACGCGGTGCTCGTCGGCGAAAGACCAGGGCCGAGTGAACAGGCCACGGCCTTCCCAGTCGGTGATGAAGTCGATTTCTTCATTGTCCAGAATGAGCTGCACGGTCAGGTCGGTCAGACTTTCCGAGCTGATGACGACGCGGCTTTCCAGGTTGTCGAGGGCGTTCAAGTAGACCGCGTCGGGATCGATGTTCCAGTCCTGGAGTTCGCGTGTCAGCAGTGGCAGTACCGCTTCGCGAATTGCGGCGCGGCCGCTTTGATCAACGAGTTTTGCAGAAGTGTCCATGTCAGGGTTCCTGTGTTCATCTTCATGCCCATCCGGGCGTCCTGCCGGGATTTCAAAAGCATGGAGAGATACGACAGGGCCTATTTAAAAGCCCTGCCGAACAGGCTTGTGCATAAATAAATGTTGCGACAGAAGAAATCACACGGTCGCCGGATGGCTCTCCGCGCCCTGTTCACGCACCCAGAACAACGTCGCCCCGGCCACCGCCGCCGGCATCATCAGGATGTTGACCACCGGAATCAGCAGCACCAGGTAAACGCTGCCGCCGAAGCTCATGCTCTGCCAGCGCTTCTGGCGCAGCCAGGCGAGCATGTCTTGCCAGCTCATCTTGTGGTTGTCCGCCGGGTAGTCGATGTACTGGATCGCCATCATCCACACGCCGAACAGCAGCCACAGCGGTGCGGCCACCAGGTTGACCACCGGAATCCACGACAGGATGAACAGGCCGATGGCCCGTGGCAGGAAGTAGCCCAGTTTGCGCATCTCGCGGCTGAAGGTGCGCGGCACCATTGCAACCAGTTCGCCCCAGCTGAACTCGGGGAAATCGTCGCGGCCACGGACCACCACTTCGACTTTTTCCGCAAGGAAGCCGTTGAACGGTGCGGCGATGACGTTGGCGATCATGGTGAAGGTGAAGAACACCATCAGCGCTACAAGCACCACGAACAGCGGCCAGAGGATGTAATTGAGGAAGCTCAGCCACTCGGGCAGGGTCGGCATGAACGAGTCGACCCACAGGCTGAATTCGTGACCGGCGAAATAGATCAGGCCGCCGAACAGCAGCAGGTTGATCGCCAGCGGCAGCAGCACGAACAGGCGCAGACCGGGGCTGAGGATCAGTTTCAGGCCTTCGCGCAGGTATTGCGGGCCGGACAGAGCGGGTGCAGGCATGAGGGCCTCCAGACGTTGAAAACGGGCCGACCTTACCGGCTTTGCCCACGACGCGGAAGCGGGAACGGCGCCGTGACATTCGCCGAAACAATCTGGCGGGGGTAAAGTCTATCGACAGTATGGACGCAGGCGTCTACCGCGCAGCCTGTCGGAATAGGGATGGTCTATGAGCTGGATTGTGAAACGATATTTCCTTAATCTCTGCCGCCCCGATAAGCTTGCGGGCAACTTTTAGACCTCTTCCCATTCACTGTGAACCTCCAAGGAGTTTTGATGAGCGTTCTGGTAAACAAACAGGCCCCTGATTTCAACGCAGCGGCCGTCCTGGGTGACGGTTCGATCGTCGACAGCTTCCAGCTGTCTTCCCTGCGCGGCAAATACGTCGTGCTGTTCTTCTGGCCACTGGACTTCACGTTCGTGTGCCCGTCGGAAATCATTGCCCACGACAACCGTGTCGCCAAATTCCGCGACCTGGGCGTCGAAGTGGTTGGCGTCTCCGTCGACTCGCACTTCACCCACGCTGCATGGCGCAACACCCCGGTTGAAAAGGGCGGCATCGGCCAGGTTCAGTTCACCATGGTTGCCGACATCAAGCACGAAATCACCCGCGCCTACGGCATCGAACACGAAGACGGCGTTGCGCTGCGCGGTTCGTTCCTGATCGACAAGGCTGGCGTGGTTCAGGCCCAAGTGGTCAACAACCTGCCGCTGGGCCGTGACGTTGACGAGATGGTCCGTCTGGTCGAAGCCCTGCAGTTCACCGAAGAGCACGGTGAAGTCTGCCCGGCTGGCTGGCGTCCAGGCCAGAAAGGCATGAAGGCTGACGCTGCTGGCGTTGCCGACTACCTGGCTGAAAACGCCAAGAGCCTGTAACACCCTTGCTGCGACCGCGGTCGCAGCATCCCGTTTTCAGGATGGGCGAGCGAGCCTTCCCCAAGTGTTCTTCGCCGATCCTTTTTATCTGTACCGGTGCGCCGGTTAGCAAACAGTAACTCCGACCACGCGTCACGTTGGCCGGTCGATAGGAGTGTCACATGTCCGATGTACGTCATTCCCGAGTGATTATTCTCGGCTCCGGCCCTGCCGGTTACAGCGCCGCGGTCTATGCGGCTCGCGCCAACCTCAAGCCACTGCTGATCACCGGCATGCAGGCCGGCGGTCAACTGACCACCACCACCGAAGTCGACAACTGGCCGGGCGACCCCCATGGCCTGACCGGCCCGGTGCTGATGGAGCGCATGCGCGAACACGCAGAGCGTTTTGAAACCGAGATCATTTTCGACCACATCAATGCTGTCGATCTGGCCGGCAAACCGTTCAGCCTCAAAGGCGACAACGGCACCTACACCTGCGACGCGCTGATCATCGCCACCGGCGCCAGCGCTCGTTACCTGGGTCTGCCGTCCGAAGAAGCGTTCATGGGCAAGGGCGTTTCGGCCTGCGCGACCTGCGACGGTTTCTTCTACCGCAACAAGCCGGTTGCCGTGATCGGCGGTGGCAACACCGCTGTCGAAGAGGCGCTGTACCTGGCCAACATCGCCAGCAAAGTGACCCTAGTTCACCGTCGCGATACCTTCCGTGCCGAGAAGATCCTGATCGACAAGCTGCATGCGCGGGTTGCCGAAGGCAAGATCGAGCTCAGGCTCAACGCCACGCTGGATGAAGTGCTGGGCGACGACATGGGCGTCACCGGTGCGCGTCTGAAGCACAACGACGGCGCTTCGTCGGAGCTGAAAGTTGACGGCGTGTTCATCGCCATCGGCCACACCCCGAACACCTCGCTGTTCGAAGGCCAGCTGGCGCTGAAAGACGGCTACATGGTCGTCAACGGTGGTCGTGAAGGCAATGCGACCGCTACCAGCGTCGAAGGCGTCTTCGCGGCGGGCGACGTGGCTGACCACGTTTACCGTCAGGCGATCACCTCCGCCGGTGCCGGCTGTATGGCCGCTCTGGACGTCGAGCGTTACCTGGACGGCCTGGCGAACGCTTCGTTCTGATCAGTGCCTGAAACGAAAAAACCGGCTCAATGAGCCGGTTTTTTTGTGTCTGCGCAAAGCGAATGGCGAATGTTATCTCCTGTGGGAGCGAATTCATTCGCGAAAGATATTCCAGTCGACACTTATGCATCGGCTATGCAAAGCCATCTGAAACGAGATCAATCGTAGGAGTGAGCTTGCTCGCGATGGCGCACGGTCAGAAATAATGATGCAACTGATCGGGCGTTATCGAGAGCAAGCTCACTCCTACAGTTTTTTGCGATCTGTCAGCCCTTGCGGGTCAACGGCTGGGCGCTGAATTTCACGCCGGCCAGGCCGTGGGCGATCAGTGCGCGGATGTTGCCGTGGTCGCTGCCTTCCGGCGTGGCGACGACGGAACGGTAATGCTCGCCGAACGCCAGCAGGGCTTCCTGATCGCTCAGGCCTTCCAGCAGGGCCAGGCCGAGGGTCTTGCACGAGCCTTCATTCTGGCCGGCGGCGTTTTCCATCGGGCCGTTGCTGAACGCCTGCGGCTGGTAGTCGTAATGCGCGGCGACAAAGGCCAGGGTGTCGGCGAAAACGTGTTCGCCGCTGTTGAGGCTGGCGCGCAGGGTGTTCAGGTCAGTCATGTTTCTTTTCCTTGGCGAACGCGGCTTGTTGGTCGGCGCTGGCTTCTTTCTGGTATTGGGCTTTCCACTCGGCGTACGGCATGCCGTAAACGACTTCGCGGGCGTCATCGAGGCTGATGTCGATCTGCTTCTCGTCGGCGGCGGCCTTGTACCACTTGGACAGGCAGTTGCGGCAGAAGCCGGAGAGGTTCATCAGGTCGATGTTCTGCACGTCCTTGCGGCTGTCCAGATGGGCAACCAGACGGCGGAAGGCGGCGGCTTCGAGTTCGAGGCGTTGTTGCTCGGTCATGATGGGCTCTGTGGGAATAAACGGTGCGGCGGATGATAAGAGTGCAGGGCGGGTGAGGCAACGATTGTCAGACAGGCACCGTTTGATGGCTGATACTGATGTGGGAGCGAATTCATTCGCGAGAGGCCTGTATATCCGATGCATCTGTGTCGGATGTTCTACCGCATCGCGAATGAATTCGCTCCCACAGGAAGGTGATATCTAGCGTTCTGCCGCCAGGGTAATCGACACCGACTCGGCAAAGCGCAGCGCGTGGGGCTTGTCGACTTCCACTTCGGCGTATTGCACCGCCTGGTGCTCCATCACCAGGTCCAGCACTTCCTGGGTCAGGCGTTCGAGCAGGGCGAAGCGGTTGCTTTCCACGTGGTGGATGATCGCCTTGGTGATGGTCCGGTAGTTCAGCGCGTGATCGATGTCGTTGTCGCGCACCGCTTCCTGGGCCGCGTACAGGATCGTCAGGTTGATCAGCACGTCCTGCTTGTTGAGGATCTCGTCCTCGTTGATGCCGATATAGGTGCGCAGGCACAGGTCTTTGACCCGGATGCGTGCGGTACCTGGTTCGAGTCTGGCCATGGACTACTTGCTCCGTCCGATCAGTTGCAGAAATTCCATGCGCGTGGTCACCGACTCGCGGAACGCGCCGAGCATCACCGAGGTGTTCATGGTCGAGTTCTGCTTTTCCACGCCGCGCATCATCATGCACATGTGCTTGGCCTCGATCACCACGGCGACGCCCGCCGCGTTGGTCACGCCCTGCACGGCTTCGGCGATCTGCCGGGTCAGGTTTTCCTGGATCTGCAGGCGGCGGGCGAACATGTCGACGATACGCGCGATCTTCGACAGGCCCAGCACTTTACCGGTCGGAATGTAGGCCACATGCGCCTTGCCAATGAACGGCAGCAGGTGGTGTTCGCACAGCGAATACAGCTCGATGTCCTTGACGATCACCATCTCGTCGTTGTCGGAGGCGAACAGTGCGCCGTTGACGATTTCGTCCAGCGTCTGTTCGTAGCCGTGACACAGGTACTGCATGGCCTTGGCCGCGCGTTTGGGGGTGTCCAGCAAGCCTTCGCGATCGGGGTCTTCGCCCAGGCCGACAAGGATTTCACGGTAGTGCTGAGGCAGTGACAGGGTCATCTCAAGGTTCCTCGGGGCGGCTCATTTGATGTGCCGTCCACCGTTTACAGTCAGGGTGGTGCCGGTGACGTAGGGGTTGTCCAGCAGATAGCGCACGCTCTGGTAGATCACCTCGGCGCCGGGTTCGATACCCAGGGCCGCCTTGGCCAGGGTGCGTGCGCGGTACGCCGCGTCGTCGTCGGGTTGAAACATCAGCATGGCCGGCGCAATGCCGTTGACCTTGATGGCGGGCGCAAACCGGGCGGCAAACGACTGCGTCAGGTTGTCCAGCCCGGCCTTGGTGGCGCTGTAGGCCATGTGTTTGCTGCTGCCCTTGCGGGTGACGTCATCGCCGATATGGATAATGTCGGCCATCTCCGAGCGCTGCAACAACTCGGCGCAATGCAGGTTGATCAGGTACGGCGCCAGCATGTGTACGTTGAACATGCGCAGAAACACGTCGGCCTCGTTGCCCGGCGTTTCGGCCAGCCATTCGGAGGCGTTGTGGATGATTGCGCGCAACGTGTCGGTGTGCTCCTTCAGCCTGCCGACAAACGCCATGATGCTGTCTTCGCCGGAAAAATCCCCCTCGATCAACACTGCGCCACGGGCCTTGAGCTGTTCCAGGCCGGGGCGTTCGCTGCGATAACTGACGATCACCGGCTGCCCTTCTTCCAGCAGGCGCAAGGCGCAATGCAGGCCGACCCGCTGGCTGGCGCCAGTGATCAGAACAGGGGCAGGAGAAGAAGCCATGGGCTGCTCGCGTGTCGTCGGGAAAGGGAAGGGCGCGGGCGTTTCGATCCTGAGCGGCTGGCGCGAGCTGCTTTCAATGCGCCATCAGAGAACGAGCGTCTGCGGGCAAAGTTAACCCAATGGTCAGTGGTGTACAACCGTGTGGGTTGTCATTGCGCACGAACTGCTCTGGCTTCTGGCCGGAGGCCGTGGGAGGGAGCCCTGCTCGCGAAAGCATAATGTCAGTGGACACAAAAGTGTCTGATCTGACGCCTTCGCGAGCAGGGCTCCCTCCCACGGATCCTCTGCCGGCCTTATCAATGGCGGTGTACTTCGGAGAGCTAGGCGGACTCGGTCGAGGCGGGCGCCACCGGCGCATCGCTGTGCAGCCAGCCGGAGAGCAGGTGCGTGGACAGTGGAATGAACCAGAACACCATCAGCGGCGTGAGAATCAGCGTGCTGATCATGATTCGTGGCACCAACTCCAGCGGCGCGAGCAACGGGCCGAGCACGTAGTTGAAGAGCAGCGACACCGGAAAGAACGCCAGCCAGATGGCCACGGCCTGTTTCCAGCGCGGCGGGCGCTGACCGACGCTGCCGAACCAGCCGTCCATGCCCCGTGCGCGATGCACCGAGTTGCGGGCGAACAGGCCGCTGCCACGCACCAGCCAGGAGCGTCGCGAGGCAGAATGCTCCCAGGCGTGCATGGTGATTTCATCGGCAAAGCGGAAAATGATCTGGAATTCGTCGTCTCCCGGAGGCGGAGCGAGTACCCCTGAGCCCAGATAGCCGGGAAAGTCGGTGGCGAGCTGTTCGCCTTCGTGCAGCCAGCTCAGCAGCTCTTCATAGCGGCCGTGGGCGACGCGACGGGCAACCATCAGCGTGACGGGTGAGGTAGACATTGTGTATCTCCGATAAACGAGTGAGATGCCCGGGTAGGGCAATCACGGGCGCAGTGCCGGGGTGGTGGCGTTGCGTCAGCTTCGTTGAAAAAAGCAAGCAAGGATTATTCCTTAAACCCCGGATAAATCCACAAGTCTTTGCCCGGCAGGCGCTTCAGGTGCCGGACGGTGGCTGTACAATCGAGCTTCATTCGATCCGGCAGCACTCAACAGCATGAGCTCATTACTCCATGACCCGCAGGTCGGCGACGGCCCGCATCCGGAAGAACTGTTTCCCATCCGCGAAGTAGCGCGGCTCACCGGCGTCAACCCGGTGACCCTGCGCGCCTGGGAGCGTCGTTATGGCTTGATCGTGCCGACCCGCACCGACAGCGGTCATCGTCTGTATTCCCAGGCCGATATCGACACGGTGCGCAGCATCATGGGCTGGATCGCCAGGGGCGTGGCGGTCAGCAAGGTCGGGCGGATTCTGGCCAGCGCCCGTCAGCAACCGCAGGCTGTCGCCGGTGTCAGCGATGCCACCGAATGCGCGGGCTGGCAACAGCGACTGCGGCAGGCCGTCAACGACTTCGATGAGCAACGGTTGGATCAGCTCTACGGCCAGGTTTTCTCCATGTACCCGCTGCCGGTGGTGTTCGAAGACGTGCTGATGCCGGTCTGGCGCGAGTTTGCGGTGAGCCATGACTCACGTGGGCAAACCAGCGAATGGCTGTTTTTCGACTGTTTCCTGCGGGTCAGGGTGATGCAACGGCTGCAACTGACGCGCATCAGCGTCGATCAGCGCGTGGTACTGGCCGCGCTGCCGGGCGGCTGCCGCGAGCTGGAACTGTGGGTGGCAGGGGTCATGCTGGCGGCCGCCGGTGTGGCGGTCAGCGTGCTGGCGCCGGGGCAGGCGCTGGAGGAGTTGAGCCATGTCTGCACTCGCATGCAGCCACAGGCGCTGGTGTTGTTCGCCAATCAGGTGCCGAGCTCGGAACTGCCGAAGCGGCTGCGTCGTCTTGGGCTGGAGTTGAGTTGCCCGCTGCTGCTGGCCGGTGAAACCGCCGATCTGGCGCAGGACAGTCTGGCCGGCTCACCGATCGCCTGTCTGGGCGGCCAAGGGTTGGTCATGCAGCGACGGTTGCAGCAGTTTTTGGCGGGAAGTCTGGATACCTGATCAGCTCGGAGCAGGATGCAATATCCGTATTTGTAGGAGTGAGCTTGCTCGCGATAGCAATGGGTCAGTAACTATGATTTAGCAGACCCAACACTATCGCGAGCAAGCTCACTCCTACAGAAAAGGTTTCGGTTTCGACAAGTCAAAGATGCATCGACGGATGAATCCGTTGGTGCTCCTGGAGGATGTACTGGCGCAGGCGTTCGGTGTCTTCCTTGCTGTTCTGGCTCAGGCGATAGGCCGCCAGACCCTGTTCGGTCAGGCGTTCGAAGGTGCCGCGCAGGGCGATGGGGGCGTGGCCGGAGGGGGTGAACCAGGCCGAAAAATATTTCGGCGGTTTGGTCTGGCGACGGTTTTCCAGCAGGATGCCTTTGAACGAAATCTCGTGGACCCACAGCGCGGTCAGCGAACCTTTCTCGGTTTCCAGCGCCACTGGCTCAGGCAGGGTCAGGCGCCACGGGCGAATGCGCGGGCCTTCTTCGAAAATGCTGGGGGCACCCAGTTCCAGGTGCAGCGCGTGAAACTCGTCTTCGACCAGATGCAGCGGAAAGGTCATCTGCTGGTTGTCGAACTGGGCCTGGATGGTCACTTGTTCGTGAGCCGCCAGACGGGTGAGCAAATCCTGAATCTGCACGCCGCCATTGACCAGCAGCGTACGGGACTTGTCGCGCAGGTTCAGCTTGGGGTTGTGCTGCATGTTCTGGATGAAGTCCAACTCATCCTGCGTGAGAAGGTTGTCGCGCATGGTCAAGCTCTATTAACCGGTTATTGAGACAGCAGACAGATAATTCACCGTTTGGTTGCCGCCGTTCGTCAGTTACCAAATATTACCGCTTCAAGGCGGCGATCTCTGCCTGAGCTTGCGCCAGTTCAGCCTGCAATTCGACAATTTTTTGCTGCGCCAACACCTGTTCGGTGACGTCCTTCTGTATCCCGATGAAATACATGCTGTTTTCCGCTTCGTTGAAAACCGGAGTGATCGACAGCTCGTTCCAGAACGGCGTGCCGTCCTTGCGGTAGTTGCGCAACACCTGACGGCAGGCCTGGCCCTTGTCCAGCGCCTGGCGGATGACCTTACGCGCCAGTTGGTCGCGGTCGTCCCCCTGCAGGAAGCGGCAGTCCTGATAAAGGATGTCGTCGGCGCTGAAACCGGTCAGCCGTTCGAAGGCGGCGTTGGCGTAAATCAGGATACTGTCGTTGCCTTCGTGCTCGGCGACCACGATGCCGTCATTGGAGGCGTCGACAACCAGTTGCATCAGTTTTGCGTTGATCACGGCGCGGACTCAGGTGGCATCGTAAAGCCAGCATTCTAAGATATTGCGCGAGTCTGGGGCATAATGCGCCGCACTTTTACTCGCTCAGGATCACCTAATGAAAGTCGCCATTGTTTCGGGCTCGGTGTATGGCTCGGCCGAAGAGGTAGCCCGTCACGCTCAGCAGATCATCAAGGCCGCCGGACATGAGGTCTATTTCAACCCGCGCGCCACCCTGGCCGACCTGCAAAACTTCGCACCGCAAGCCTTGCTGGCCGTGACGTCGACCACTGGCCTGGGCGAACTGCCGGACAACCTGCAGCCGCTTTATTCGCAGATCCGCGATGTATTGCCGGCAGCCTGGCGCGGCCTGCCCGGCGGCGTGATTGCCCTGGGCGACGCCAGCTACGGCGACACCTTCTGCGGCGGTGGAGAGCAGATGCGCGAGCTGTTCATCGAACTGGGCATCCGCGAAGTGCAGGACATGCTGCGTCTGGACGCCAGCGAAACCGTGACCCCGGAAAGCGATGCCGAGCCGTGGCTGGCCGAGTTCGTCGCTCACCTGAACGCCTGATCCACCGTTGGCGCTGCCTGTTCCCGCAGCAGCGCCAGCCATGCTTGTGCGGCCCGCGACAGGTAAGCGCCTTCGCGCCAGATAAAAGCGATGTCCCAGCGCAGACTCTGCGGCGCTTTCAGGGTCGCATGCACCACGCCGGGGCGAACCAGCGCCCGTGCCACCACTTGTGGCAGCAACACCACGCCCTGACCGGCCGCCACCAGCGCGGCGAGAAAGTCGGCCTGACCGCTGCGCCCACCTTCTTTCGGGGTAAAACCGACCTGCTGACAGGCCTGCAACAGCCGGTCGTTGAGCACGAAACTGCGCTGATAAAGCAGAAACGGCGTGTCGGCCAGCTGGCTCAATTCCACTTCCGGCAAATGCGCCAGCGGATGATCGGCGGGCAGCAATGCGTCCAGCGGTTCGTCACAGAAAGGCTGCCAGGCGAAGGCCGGATCGTCCGGGGTCAGGCTGCCGCCCAATTCCAGTTCGCCGCTCATCACCGCGTGTTCAATGGCGCGGCTGCCGCCTTCCAGCAAATGAATGGTGACGTTCGGATAACGTCGCCGATATTCGGCGAATGCCTTGGCAAACAGGGTGTCGCTGCCGAGCATCGGCAGGCCTAGGTGCAATTCGCCACGGGCCAGTTGGCTCAAGTCGTCCAGCTCGCGCAGCAGGCCGTTGCGCAGCACCAGCATTTCCTCGGCGCGCTGCAGCACCACCTTGCCGGCGGCGGTCAGGCTGATCTGCGAGCCGTGACGATCCAGCAGCGTCACGCCCAGGCTTTCCTCCAGCTGCGCGACCTGCTTGCTGACCGCCGACTGGCTGACGTACAGCGTTTTCGCCGCCTGGGTGAAACCGCCCTGGCGCACCACTTCGATGAAGCTGCGCAATTGTTTGAATTCCATCGATGCCCTCGACCCGCGATCACTGGTGGCAAGCATTTTGCCAGATATCTAAGGGGTGTAATTCCGATTTGGAATGGCTGCAAGTCTGACAATTCGTTTTTGGGATGAAAGATGAATCGTTAAACTGCAGTCCACAGAGGGCTGAAAGATCATGAAACGTTTGACTCGACTCGCGCGCGTGGCCATTGAAGTGGCTGTGCTCCTGGCCATTTATCAGATTGGCTGCGAGATCGCTGCCTGGCTGCACTGGCCGATTCCCGGCGGAGTGATTGGCCTGGGCCTGTTGTTGCTGGTGTTCGCCACGGGCCGGGTCAAGCCGGCCACCCTGCAGACCGGCGCCGGCCTGTTGCTGGCCGAGATGCTGCTGTTCTTCATTCCGCCGCTGATGAGCCTGCTGGACTACGGCACGCTGGTGCGCACCGACGGCTGGCGGATCATGCTGGTGATCGCCTGCAGCACGCTGATGGTGATGCTGGTGACGGCGCTGACGGTGGAGTGGGTGTGCCGCCTGAAGGAGCGTCGCGCATGAGCTTCGACGCCATTACTTTCAAACCGATGCCGATGTTCTGGCTGCTGATCACTGTCGGCGCCTATTTCGCCAGCCGCTGGCTGTACCGGCGCACCGGGCGTTATCTGCTGTCGCCGTTGATTCTGGTGCCCACCGTATTGCTGGCCGTGGCCGCGCCGATGCACACAGCCTATGCCGAATATTCCACCAACACCCACTGGCTGATGCTGGTGCTGGGGCCGGTCACCGTGGCGTTCGCCGTGCCGATCTGGCAGCAACGGGCGATGCTGGCGCGGCACTGGCCGGCGTTGCTGATCGGCATGCTCGCTGGCAGCGCCGCGTCGATTGCCAGTTCATTCGGGCTGTCCCGGGCGTTGGCGCTGGATCCGTCGGTGGTGATGTCGCTGGTGCCGCGTTCGATCACCACGCCATTCGCCATGCCGCTGGCCCATGATCTCGGCGGCGTGCCGGAACTGACGGCGGTGTTCGTCATGTGTACCGGTGTGTTCGGCGCAGCCCTGGGCGGCGTGTTGCTCAAATGGCTGCCGCTGCGCACGGCGCTGGCCCGGGGTGCGCTGTTTGGCGTCGGCGCCCACGGCGCAGGTGTCAGCCGTGCAAGGGAAGTGGGCGGCGAAGAAGGTTCGGTGGCCGGGTTGGTCATGGTGCTGACCGGGCTGCTTAATCTTTTTGCAGCGCCTCTGTTGGTGTGGATGCTCTGAAAGGCCCGTTTCAGAGCGCTTGCGCCACGCCTGACCCGGCAAGCCATTAAGCTGGCTGCGAAGGCGACTACGACTTTGGTGGGGGTGTCTAGACTCTGATTCCTAATTAGAGCCGGATCTCAACCGCCGAGGACAGTGGATCGTGAAAGTCGCCCAGGTACACAGCGAAGCCGTCAACCACACCCACCCCCATTCCACCGTGAAGGATCACGTCAGCGCCGCCGAATGGCAGACGCGAGTCGATCTTGCTGCGTGCTATCGACTGGTGGCCCTGCATGGCTGGGATGACCTGATCTTCACCCATATTTCCGCCAAGGTGCCGGGCACCGAAGACTTCCTGATCAACCCCTACGGTCAGATGTTTCACGAAATCACCGCGTCCAGCCTGGTCAAGGTCGATCAGGCCGGTCACAAGCTGATGGACAGCCCCTACGAGATCAACCCCGCCGGTTTCACCATTCACAGCGCCGTGCATGAGGCGCGCGAGGACGTGACCTGCGTGCTGCACACCCACACGGCGGCCGGTGTGGCGGTGTCGGCGCAGAAGCAGGGCGTGTTGCCGATCAGTCAGCAATCGATTTTCGTACTGTCCAGCCTGGGCTATCACGCTTATGAAGGGGTGGCGCTCAATCCCGAAGAAAAGGTCCGCCTGCAAGCGGATCTGGGCCCGAACAATTTCCTCATGCTGCATAACCACGGGCTGCTGGCCTGTGCATCGACCATCGCCGACACCTTTCTGATGATGTTCACCTTCCAGCGTGCCTGCGAAATCCAGGTACTGGCCCAGGGCGGCGGCGCCGAGCTGATTCCCATCGACGGCAAGATCCTCGCTGGCGCCAAGGCCATGGTTGCCGGTGTGACCCGCAGCGCGACGGGCATGGGCGGGCACCTCGCGTGGCCGGCGTTGTTGCGCAAGCTCGATCAGTTTTCGCCGGGGTATGCAGCGTAATGAGGCTGGCAGAGATTCCCCTCAGCGTCTGGCGTACCCGTGGGCGTGATTTTGCGTTTCGCGGCCACAACATCCGTTACTGGGTCGCCGGGCAAGGCGAGCCTTTGCTGCTGATCCACGGTTTCCCCACGGCCGGCTGGGACTGGCATTACCTGTGGCAACCGCTGGCACGGCAATACCGGGTGATCGTCTGCGACATGCTCGGTTTCGGCGACTCGGCCAAGCCACGGGACCACGATTACAGCCTGATCGAGCAGGCCGACTTGCAACAGGCGTTGCTCGACCACCTGCAAGTCGACCGGCCGGTGCATGTGCTGGCCCATGATTACGGCGACAGCGTCGCTCAGGAGTTGCTGGCCCGGCATGAGGAAGGCCGGTTCGCCATGGCCAGCTGCGCGTTTCTCAATGGCGGGCTGTTTCCGGAAGCCCATCGGCCGGTGTTGTTGCAAAAACTGTTGCTCAGCCCGGTTGGCTGGCTGATTGGCCGGGTGTTCAATCGCGACAGCCTGGACCGGGATTGCAGCCGGTTGTTCGGGCCCGATACCCGCCCCAGTGAAAGCGCGCTGGATGATCTGTGGAGCCTGATCTCCAATGGGCAGGGCCACCACATTCTCTATCGGCTGATCGCTTATGTGCCCGAACGCCTGATGCAGCGCGACCGCTGGGTGCGGGCGATGCAACAGAGCAGCGTGCCGATGCGCCTGATCAGTGGTGCGGTCGATCCGATTGCCGGTGAACGGACGGTGGAGCGTTATCGCGAGTTGCTCGCCGGGCCGGATACCGTGGTCATTCCCGGCATCGGCCACTATCCGCACATCGAGGCGCCGGCGGTGGTGCTGCGTCATTACCAGCGGTTCCGCGCCGATCTGGCCGAGTCCCGCTCCTGTCTGGTGCCGCCACCGCTGCCGGTCAGCGCCACGCCGGATCATCCCTTTGCGTTATCGGTCACTATTCAGAGTGCGTCGTGTTGATTGTGACCGGCTCGTGGCTGATTGAAACTCGGTGACCGATTAGCCCGTTGGCGCTCTTGTTTGATCAAGGGCGTGAACGGGTGCCACCACCGAGGGGAGAACAGCATGAGCGAGTCCGTACGTTTCGAAGACAAGGTGGTGATCGTCACCGGCGCCGGTGGCGGGCTGGGGCGCGCCCACGCGCTGTTGTTCGCCCGCCATGGCGCGAAGGTGGTGGTCAACGACCTCGGCGGTTCGGCCCATGGCGAAGGCGCCAATGCTTCGGCGGCTGACCGTGTGGTGGCACAGATTCGCGAACTGGGCGGCGAGGCCGTGGCCAGCCATGAGTCGGTCACCGACGGTGACAGGATCGTGCAGCAGGCGCTGGATAGCTTTGGCCGGGTCGATGTGGTGGTCAACAACGCCGGCATCCTGCGTGACAAAAGCTTCGCCAAGATGGAGGACGCCGACTGGGACCTGGTTTACCGGGTGCATGTGGAAGGCGCCTACAAAGTCACCCGTGCTGCCTGGCCGCACCTGCGCGAGCAGAATTTCGGCCGGGTGATCTTCACCTCGTCCACCTCCGGCATCTACGGCAACTTCGGCCAGTCCAACTACGGCATGGCCAAACTCGGCCTGTACGGCCTGACCCGCACCCTGGCGCTGGAAGGGCGCAAGAACAACATCCTGGTCAACGCCATCGCCCCCACCGGTGGCACGCGCATGACCGAAGGGTTGATTCCGGCCAGCGTTTTCGAACTGCTCAAGCCGGAGCTGGTCAGCCCGCTGGTGGTGTACCTGGGCAGCGAACAGTGCCAGGACAGCGGCGGTTTGTATGAAGTGGGTGGCGGCTGGGTCGGCAAAGTGCGCTGGGAGCGCAGCCTCGGCGCCGGTTTCGACCCGCATCAAGGCTTCACCCCGGAAGACGTTGCAGCGCAGTGGCAGACCATCAGCGACTTCAACGACGCCGTGCATCCGGCGGACAACGTCGAAGCGCTGAAGGAAATGATGACCAATCTGCAGAAATACGGCGGGTAGCAGCCCGGCTTGCCGGCGGTGGCGTCAGCCGGATCGCTGCCGCTGGCAAGCCATGCTGCTACGGGGCTTTCAACATCGACCTGTAGGAGTGAGCTTGCTCGCGATTGCATTGTGCCTGTAACGAAGATGCCGCCTGACCCAACGCATTCGCGAGCAGAGCTCCCTCCCACACAATCAAAAGCGGTGGCGTCTGCCGGATCGCTGCCGCTGGCAAGCCATGCTGCTACAGGGGGCTCAACACCAACCTGTAGGAGTGAGCTTGCTCGCGATTGCATTGTGCCTGTAACGAAGATGCCGCCTGACCCAACGCATTCGCGAGCAGGGCTCCCTCCCACAAAATCAAAAGCGCCGGTGTCCATGCACCCGTAGCAGCCCGGCTTGCCGGCGGTGGCGTCTGCCGGATCGCTGCCGCTGGCAAGCCATGCTGCTACAGGGGTCTCAACACCAACCTGTAGGAGTGAGCTTGCTCGCGATTGCATTGTGCCTGTAACGAAGATGCCGCCTGACCCAACGCATTCGCGAGCAGAGCTCCCTCCCACACACG
>NZ_JBIVCU010000018.1:0-16297 GCF_044746785.1 Pseudomonas sp. NPDC090208 | reverse complement strand
CAATCAAAAGCGCCGGTGTCCACGCACCCTTAGCAGCCCGGCTTGCCGGCGTTGGCGTCTGCCGGATCGCTGCCGCTGGCAAGCCATGCTGCTACGGGACTTTCAACACCGACCTGTAGGAGCTGGCTTGTCCTGCGAGCAGCGACGCAGTCGTCGTAAAACCTGCGCATGCGGTTTTCCTGACGTTACGGCGGCTGCGCAACTGCCCGCAGGAAAAGCCCGGGCCTACAGGCATGCGTCATTCACAGGCGACGGCGCTGACACCGCGATTCACTCATCCATCAATTGGAGCGCTCGGCCTTGTCGTTACTCGACTTCAGGCTGGCAACGGCCTGGGCGTGCTCGTCATGTTGCTGTTGATAATGAGCCATCGCCACTTCGCGGGCCTGTTCCATGCGTTCGGCGACTTTGTCGCCACCGCCTTCGGCCATGGCGGCAACGGAGGCGGTCATCAGGGTCAAGATCAGCAGTGCTTTGAGGGATTTCATCAGGTGTGTCTCCAGTATTCGGGGGATGGCCGGCCTGGTGTCAGGCCGGTGTTGCTTGAGTACGGGACCATCTTACGAAGCCGCGTATTTCACCCCTTTCCCCGGGACATGAACTTTTTGACAGGCACCGATTTCACTCAATCAAGCCCGCTTCATGCGCTCGATTTCCAGTGACAGGCCCACCAGTTCGATCTGGCAACCCGGTTGTGCGTCCTCGACCTGCAGCGTCATTTCATGCAGCTTGGCGACCGCCGAGACCATGCTCAGCCCCAAGCCGTTGCCGGCGGTGTGGCGGCTCGATTCGGAACGGTACAGACGACGGAACACCGCCTCGCGCTCGGCTTCGGGAATGCCCGGGCCGTTATCGCTGACGCGCAGGCCCGAACGGGTCAGATCGCCAATCGTCTGTAAGCTGACCTGGCTGCCGGGCGGCGAGAACTTGATCGCGTTATCCAGCAGGTTGCACGTCGCATCGAACAACAACTGCGCGTCGCCCAGCATCAGGCATGGCGTTGCCGTGGGCTGGAAGGTCAGACGAATGCCTTTCTCTTCGGCCAGCGGTTCGAAAAACTCGGCAGCGTCTTCGCAGATCCGGTTGAGGTCGATCTCGGCGAAATCGCTGCGGCGGGCGCTGGCTTCAATCTCGGACACGCGCAACAACGCGCGGAAGGTCGAAAGCAGGCCCCGGGCATCCTCGATCGCATCGTTGATGGCGGCAGCGTATTCCTCCTCGCGCAAGTGACGCCGTTGCGCCCGCTCAAGGCCTGCCAGCAGCCGAGTCAACGGTGTGCGCAGGTCGTGGGCGATGTCATCGCAGACACCCTTGACCTCGCTCATCAGGCGCTCCAGCTCATCGAGCATCTGGTTGACCACCGTGGCGATCCGGTCAATGTCGTCGCCATTGCCACGTGTGGGCAGGCGCTCGGTCAGCTCACCCTTGACGATGCGTTCGATGGAGCCGCTGAGCATGTCCAGCCGGCGCCGCGCCGAGTGGCCGAGCCAGACCGCACCGAGCAGACCGACCACCAGCAGCAGCGAACCGCCGGAAATCAGGGCGTTGACCAGCAGTTCGTCGAATTCGCGGATGTCATGGATGTCCTGGGCGACCAGCAGAATCTGGCCGTTGTCGAGCCGATGGGTCATGAAGCGGATAGGACGATGGTGGCCGTTGCCTTTTTCCCATTGAAAGTCCTGCGCCTTGTCGAACTGGCTGAACGCTGGCATCGGGCTGATCGCGCCCGCCAGCAAACGTCCACTGGAGTCGTAAAGGCCATGGGGCAGGCGGCCTTCGACGTCTTGCCTGGCGTGTTTGCGGATCTCCAACAGGCGCACGTCATCCGCTTGTGCGCCACGGTTTTCGATCTGGCGATACAGCGCCACATCGGTTTCCGTGGTGAGGTAGCCGGCGGTCTGCCAATAGATGTAGCCGAACAGGCCCAGAAACGAGAAGCCGAACAGCGCCAGCGACATCAGGGCGGTGCGAAAACTGATGGTGCGCGGGATATCACTCAGGTGCACGGAGAACATAACCGGCTCCACGAATGGTATGGATCATCTGTTCTTCCCCTTCGCCGTCGACCTTGCGGCGCAGGCGGCCCATGTGTACTTCGATCACGTTGGTGCGCTCGTCGTAACTGTAATTCCACACCGCCTCGAACAGCATGGTGCGGGTCACGACCTGGCCGGCGTGCTGCGCCAGGTATTCGAGCAGGGCGTATTCGCGGGGCAACAGCTCGATCTGGCGGTCGCCGCGACGAATGCTTCGGCGCAGCAGGTCCAACTCCAGATTGCCGATCTTCAGACGGCTGACCCGCTCCTCGACCGGGCCGCTGTGACGGCGGGCGAGGGCATCGAGGCGGGCGGTCAGCTCGATGAATTCAAAGGGCTTGGTCAGGTAGTCGTCGCCACCGGCGCGCAGGCCGCGCACCCGTTCGTCTAGCGCACTCAGCGCGCTGAGGATCAGCACCGGCGTGTTGATGCCCGAGGCACGCAGGGCGGTGAGCATGCCCAGGCCGTCGAGGGCGCCGGGCAGCATGCGGTCCAGCACGATGATGTCGAAAGGGACGCTGATGGCCTTGACCAGGCCGTCGCGTCCGTTGTCGGTGCAGGTGACTTCAAAGCCGTGGTCCTGCAAGGCAGCTTCGATTTCCCTGGCGGTGGCAATGTCGTCCTCGACGACCAGTACATGGGTCATGGGCACTTCACGTTAGATAGGCTGATAGGTGGGCGCGGCAAGCAGGGCGGTGCTTTGGGCGAGGTATTCGTTTAGTGTGCCTGCTCAAGCATGGTCAAAAAGTCGTGCCAACCTGAAAAAAAGTTTAGTTTCGTCAGCGGGAGTGCAACGTGAGAGTCCTGGTCATTGAGGATGATGCCCGCGCCGCGGCGTATCTGGTGCGAGGCTTGAGCGAAAGCGGGCACGTCGCGGACGCCGTCGAGGATGGCCGCAGCGGCCTCGACATTGCGCTGGAAGGCATCCATGACGTGCTGATCGTCGACCGCAAATTGCCTTTGCTCGACGGCATTTCGCTGGTCCAGGCGCTGCGGCGTGAAGGTGTGCGAACGCCGGTGCTGATGCTCAGCGCGCTGGATTCCACTGCGCACCGGGTCGAAGGGCTGCGTGCCGGTTGTGACGACTATCTGGGCAAGCCCTACGCATTCGTCGAGGTGCTGGCGCGGCTCGATGCACTCATGCGTGGCCGCGATCAGGTGCCCGGTGCCACGCCACGCGTCCTGCGCGCCGGCAAGCTGCAACTCGACACGACCGCTCGCACGGTCACCCGCGAAGGCAAGTTGCTGAGCCTGCAAAACCGCGAATCGCTGATTCTGGAAAAACTCATGCGCCACTGCGATGAGGTCGTCACCCGCAGCATGCTGCTGGAAGCTGCCTGGGATTACGACTTCGACCCCATCGACAATGTCATCGACAAACACATCTATCGCTTGCGCCGCAAACTCGATGCCGGGTTTGCCGTCTCGCTGATCCAGACCGTGCCGGGCGTGGGCTACCGGCTGCTGCCGGAAGACGACTCGCCTCCTGCAAGCTGAGCGCAAACGGCCGGTCTTGAGCCTCTGCGCAGACGTTTTTCATCCAGCTAAACAAAAGTTTATCTACGGGCGAACGTGGCGCCATGCCAGCGTTGTTACTGTCCAGACCATCACGAGGATCGCCTCGTCCCGGTTTGGAGATGCCCTGGAAAATGGTCGCTACGGCCCCTTTTTTATCAAAACGCACCGTGTTTCGACGGACGCTGTTGTCCGTCATGCTCGGCGGCGTCGTGCTGCTCGGTGGATGCTCGCTGGTGCCGGCCTGGCATCAGCCGGAGTTGCCGCTGGCGGCTGACTGGGCTGCCGATCACCCGGCGTCTGCCGGCAGTGCTGCGGGTGGTCAATGGTGGACAGCCTTTCATAGCGCCGAGCTCGACGGGCTGATGCAGCGGGGCCTCAACGACAACTACACGCTCAAGGCCGCCATCAGCCGAATCGAGCAGGCCCGCGCTTCCGCGCAAGTGGCAGGGGCGGGGATGTACCCGAATCTGGCGCTGGGCGGCAGTTATCAGCGGCAGAACAACTACGGCACCACGGCAAAGCGCAGCGTGTTTGCCGAAGCCACTTATGAGGTCGATTTCTGGGGCAAACAGCGGGCGACTGCCGATTCTGCCAAGGCGCTGGCCAGTGCCAGCGTTTTCGATGCGCAAACCCTGCGCATGACCCTCAGCGCCAGTATTGCCGATACCTATTTCCAGGTGCTGTCGCTGGAGGATCGCCTGCGTCTGGCGCAGACCATCGCTGACGACGCGGCCCGGGTGCTGGAGCTGGTGCAGGTTCAGGCCGGTCAGGGTGCGGTGTCGAATCTGGAAGTCGAACAGCAGCGCAATGCCTTGCAGACCTTTCAGGCCGCACTGCCGACTCTGCGTCAGCAGCGTGACCAGGCGCTGTACCAACTGGCAGTGCTGGTGGGCGCACCGCCGCAAGGCTTCGCGCTCAGCCAGCCCGGTCTGGCAGACATGCCGGTTCCGCAGCCCGACGCCGGGCTTCCGATCGGCCTGTTGCGTCAGCGCCCGGATATTCAGGCCGCCGAAGCGCGCCTGCAATCGGCCAATTTCGATGTGGGCGTGGCCCGGGCCGCATTCCTGCCGAACCTGTCGCTGGACCTGCTCGGCGGCATCGACACTTTCTCCGGCCAGCGCATCTGGAGCGCCATCGGCACCCTGGGGCAGCCGCTGTTCAGCGGCGGGCAGCTCAGCGGACAGCTGCATTTCGACCGGGCCCACGTGCAGGAGCTGACCGCCAGCTACCGCGAATCGATCATCGAGGCGTTGCAGGACGTCGAAACCCAGCTCAGCGCCGCTCACGAACTGGACAAGAGCTACCAGATCAATCAGGCCGCCGTGGTCTCGGCCCGTGAAGCGGCCCGGCTGGCGCAAGTGCGCTATCGCCTGGGCTCCACCGATTTCCAGACCCTGCTGATTGTCGAGCGCACCCAGTACCAGGCCGAAGACACCCTGCTGCAGGTGCGCCTGCAACACCTGCAAGCCGCCGTCGGCCTGTTCCGTGCGCTGGGCGGTGACTTCTCTGCGCCGAGCATTGCCGCCAGCGCCGCGCCTTCCACTTCTTCTTCCACTTCCGTTCAGGCGAACCCCCTATGACTCCGGTGCCTACCCAACCTCCTTCCCGCCGCCCGCTACGTCTGGTCATGGTGGTCGCCGGCCTGATTGTGGCGGTGCTGCTGGTCCGCGCGTCCTGGTCGGGACGGGCACAAGCCAGCCCCGCCAGCCAGGCCGACAGCGCCGTGCCGGTGCAGATGCAGCAGGCGCAACGCCAGGACTGGCCGGTCTGGGTCGATGCCATCGGCAGCGTTCAGGCGCTCAACACCGTCAACGTGCGGGTGCGGGTCGACGGCGAATTGCAGAAAGTGCTGTTCAACGAAGGCCAGATGGTCACCGCCGGCAGCCCGTTGGCGCAGATCGACCCACGGGTCTATCAGGCGCAGGTGGCACAGGCGCAGGCGCTGGTGGCCAAGGATCAGGCGCAACTGGCGAACCTGCGGGTCAACCTGGAGCGCGCCAGCCATCTGGCCGAGGCCAAGGCCGGGCCGACTCAGGACGTCGACACCTACCGTGCGCAAGTGGCGGCGCAGCAGGCCACAGTTCAGGCCGATCAGGCCGCGCTGGACAATGCCCGTCTGCAACTGGGCTTCACCACGGTCACGGCCCCCCTGACCGGTCGCACCGGCCAGCGTCTGCTGGACGTCGGCGCCATTGCCCATGGCGCCGAAGCCACGGGGCTGGTGACCATCACGCAGATGAACCCGATTTCGGTGGCCTTCGCGGTGTCGCAGGACGAGCTGCCGGGGATTCTTCAGGAAAACGCACGGCAACCGCTGCAAGTGGTGGCGATGAGTCGCGACGGCAAGCAGCAGATCGCCAGCGGTCATCTCAGCTTCATCGACAGCCAGGTGTCGGCGGCCAGCGGGCAGATTCAGCTCAAGGCCGAGTTCGACAACGGCGATCATCAGTTGTGGCCGGGTGAGCTGGTCAGCGCGCGCTTGCTGCTGCAGACCCACCGCGACGCCACCGTTGTACCGGCCACCGCCGTGCAGGATGGCGCCAAGGGCCATTACATCTATGTGGTGGGCCCCGATCAGCGCGTACAGCCCCGTCTGGTGCAGGCTTCTGCCACCGTGGACGGCCAGCAGTGGATTCGCGAAGGGTTGCAACCGGGTGAAACCGTGGTCGTTCAGGGGCAGTCGCGAATCGCCCCCGGCGTGCAGGTCTCGGCGGTCGCCACGGACACGGCCACAGCGGCCGCGCCGGTCAAAAATGAACTGGAGGCCCGGCGATGAAAGGTCTGTCCGGTCTGATCCATCACCGGGTGGGCTTGTGCCTGCTGGCGCTGGGCGTGTTGCTGCTCGGTGGTTTCGCCTACTTTCAGTTGCCGGTGGCGCCGCTGCCGACCATGGATTTTCCGACGATCCAGGTCACGGCCAAGCTCTCCGGGGCCAGTGCCGAAACCATGGCCTCGTCGGTGGCGACCCCGCTGGAGCGGGCCTTCGCGGCGGTGCCGCAAGTCACCTCCATGACCTCCACCAGCGCGGCGGGCAAATCGCAGATCGTTCTGCAGTTCGACCTGTCGCGCAACATCGACGGGGCTGCGCAGGACGTGCAGACGGCGATCAACACCGCCACCCCCAACCTGCCCAAGACCATGACCAGCGCGCCGACCTTCAACAAGGTCAACCCGGCCGAAGGCACGGTGCTGTCGCTGGCGGTGACCTCGCCAGTGCGTGCGCTGCCGCAACTGGACCTGTACGCCGACAACTACATTGCCCAGCGCCTGTCGCAGATGCCCGGTGTCGGCCTGGTGGATTTTCACGGGGAACAGAAACCCGCCGTGCGCATTCAGATCGACCCGGACGCCCTGGCCGCCCGTGGCCTGACGCTGGAAGACGTGCGCAGTGTCATCGGCTCCAGCACCCTGGACCAACCCAAGGGCAGCCTCGACGGCCAGTACCGTTCGGTGACGCTGGGGGCGACCGACCAGTTGCTCGATCCCCAGGGATATCGGGAGCAGGTCATCGCCTACAAGAACGGCGTGCCGATCAAACTGGGCGATCTGGGCCGGGTCATCGACGCGGCTGAAGATACCCAGCAGTCGGCGATGATCGGCGATCAATCGACGGTGATCATCGACATTCACAAACAGCCCGGTTTCAACGTGCTGTCGACCATCCAGAACATCAAGGCCCAGTTGCCCGGCCTGACCGCTTCGCTGCCCAAGGACGTGCAGGTGCAAGTGGTCGGCGACCGCACCCAGACCATCGAGGCTTCGGTCAGCGACGTGCAGTTCACCCTGCTGCTGTCGGTGGCGCTGGTGGTCATCGTGATTTTCCTGTTCCTGCGCAAGCCGACCGCGACGCTGATCCCGGCGCTGACCATTCCGCTGTCGCTGGTGGCGACCTTTGCGGTGATGTACCTGCTGGGTTACAGCCTGGATAACCTGTCGATCATGGGGCTGGCGATTGCCGTCGGCTTTGTGGTGGACGACGCCATCGTGGTGATGGAAAACATCGTCCGCCACCTGGAAATGGGCAAATCGAAATTGCAGGCGGCTGCCGAAGGCTTGCGCGAAGTCGGCTTCACCATCGTTTCGATGACGGTCTCGCTGATCGCCGTGTTCCTGCCGATCCTGCTGATGGGCGGCATCGTCGGGCGGCTGATGCGCGAGTTCGCGGTCACGGTGAGTGTGGCGATTCTGATGTCCTGCGTCGTTTCGCTGACCATCACGCCGATGCTGTGCGGGTGGCTGCTCGAACATGGCGAGGATGAAAAACAGAGCCGTTTTTCCAATGCCTGCGAGCGGGTGCTGAAGGCCATTCACGACGGCTACGAACGCAGCCTCGACTGGGTGCTCGGCCATCAGCGCATCACCCTGGCGGTCGCGCTGGCAACTGTGGTGGCGACGGGGGCTCTCTATGTACACATTCCAAAAGGCTTCTTCCCGCAGCAGGACAACGGCCTGATCACCGGGATTGCCGAAGCGGCGCCGGACATTTCGCCGAAAGCGATGAACGCGCAAGTGGCGCGGCTGGTTTCGGTGGTCGAGCAGGACCCGGACGTGGCGCGGGTTTACGCCTGGGTGGGGCCGAGTCCGACCATCAGCCAGGGCCGGGTGATGGTCAATCTCAAGCCGTTCAGCGAGCGCAGCGCGTCGGCCCAGGAGGTGATTGCACGGCTGCAACCGCAGTTGAACCGGGTCGACGGCATCAAGCTGTTCCTGCAGGCCAACCAGGACATCCAGATCGGCGGGCGGGCGAGCAAGACCCAATATCAATACACCCTGCAAGACCCGGACAGCCTGGAGCTGGATCACTGGAGCGGTGTGCTGCTTGAAAAACTGAAAAAGCTGCCGCAACTGCAACACGTCACCTCCGACCAGCAGCGTGCGGTCGCTCAGGCCACGCTGGTCATCGACCGCCCCACGGCGGCACGCATGGGCGTGACGGTGCAGGCCATCGACGACGTGCTCTACGACGCCTTCGGCCAGCGTCAGGTGGCAACCCTGTTCACCCAACTGGACCAGAACCATGTGATTCTCGAACTCGATCCGCAGTGGCAGTTGTCGGTGTCCAGCCTCAGCCACCTCTACGTGCGCGCCAGCTCCGGGGCGCTGGTGCCGCTCAATATGCTGGCGCAGATCAGGAATGAGCAGATGCCGATCGTCATCAACCATCAGGGCGTGTTCCCGTCGATCACTCTGTCGTTCGACCTGGCGCCGGGCCACGCCTTGAGCGAGGCGGTGACGGCCATCGAGCAGGCGTCGTTGCAGGCGGGATTGCCGGACAGTGTCAGCGGCAGTTTTCAGGGCACCGCCCAAGCGTTTCAGGATTCGCTGAAGTCGCAACCGTGGTTGATTCTGGCGGCGATTCTGACCGTCTACATCGTGCTAGGTGTGCTGTACGAGAGCGCCATTCATCCGCTGACCATTATCTCGACGCTGCCTTCGGCCGGATTCGGTGCGCTGCTCGCGCTGATGCTTTGCGGTCAGGATCTGTCGGTGCTGGGGATGATCGGCATCATTCTGTTGATCGGCATCGTCAAAAAGAACGCGATCATGATCGTCGACTTCACCCTGGAGGCCGAACACCGTGGCCTGTCGCCGCAACAGGCGGTGCGCGAAGGCTGTCTGCTGCGCCTGCGACCGATCCTGATGACCTCGCTGGCGGCACTGCTGGGCGCGATTCCCCTGGCGTTCGGCCATGGCGCCGGTGCAGAACTGCGCCAGCCGCTGGGCATCGCCATCGTCGGCGGACTGGCGGTATCACAACTGCTGACCCTGTACACAACGCCCGTGGTGTACCTGTGGTTCAGCCGTATGCGCGCAAAACGGCCATCGGCCGACGTAACGGAGGTGGTCAGCCATGCGTGATGAAAAGGGCAATCAGGATTTCATCGTGATCAACCTCGACGACAAGTTCGAGGTGCTCTACTGGACGAAAAAATTCGGCGTCACCCACGACATCCTCAAACGCGCAGTCCGCGAAGTCGGCAGCTCCTCCCGCGCGGTTCAGATCAAGCTCCGGCGTTGACCTGAAATGCGGGGGCCGGCTTGCCGGCGGTGGCGTCTGTCCGATCGCTGCCGCTGGCAAGCCATGCTGCTACGGGGCTTTCAACACCAATCTGTAGGAGTGAGCTTGCTCGCGATAGCAATTGTGCCTGCTACGCAGATGCCGCCTGACCCAACGCATTCGCGAGCAGAGCTCCCTCCCACAACATCAAAAGCCTCGGCATACACGCATCCGTAGCAGTCCGGCTTGCCGGCGGTGGCGTCTGTCCGATCGCTGCCGCTGGCAAGCCATGCTGCTACGGGACTTTCAACACCAATCTGTAGGAGTGAGCTTGCTCGCGATAGCAGTTGTGCCTGCTACGAAAATGCCGCCTGACCCAACGCATTCGCGAGCAGAACTCCCTCCCACAAGATAAAAAGCTTCGATGTACACGCATCCGCAATGCGAAGACCCACCATTATTTTCGAAGCCAAAAAGTTCGCTGGCTTTAATTGAATGGCTGTTTGAGAAAGTTGCCTTTAATACTCTAATAGTTCCAATGAGCCACTATCACTGCCCCTCCAAAAAACACGCCCAAAAAAAAGCCGCTGCACAAGGGCAGCGGCTGAATAGACGTATGATCCAGGAGCTTGACATCAACGTCGGAAGACAGGGCAGATAGTAGCGACACAGGCTTTGCCGAAACACCGTCGTTCTTGATATTGAGTTTTTCCAGTCAGGCAACAATTAAAAAAGCGCGACATTAAATAAACGGTTGCGCAGAAAAGACCCTGACTAAACAACCCAACCGATATAAGACCAAATAATAATAGGCAGAGGACCGTCGGTCGTTTATATCGACAAACAACGGCCCCGACTTATACCGGGGCTCTTTTCATTCGGGGCCGCCTCAGTGCAAGGCGCTGACCGAGGGCAGAGTTTTCAGCCGTTGTTCCAGGCGCAGGCGCTGCACCGGGTCGTCGCTGAGCAACATGGC
This sequence comes from Pseudomonas sp. NPDC090208, assembly GCF_044746785.1. Classification (NCBI taxonomy): domain Bacteria; kingdom Pseudomonadati; phylum Pseudomonadota; class Gammaproteobacteria; order Pseudomonadales; family Pseudomonadaceae; genus Pseudomonas; species Pseudomonas sp. NPDC090208. Next base: position 5,769 of record NZ_JBIVCU010000018.1, on the reverse strand, counting down.
GTGTTCCAGGTCGAAACGTTCGCCCTGCGGGCATTCCAGGTTCTGGTACAGGCTGGCGCGGGCCAGGTAGTCGCTGATGTTGGCCGGACCGAGTTCCAGCACGCGGTCGGCGTCCTTGAGAGAAGCCAGTAGATCGTCGTTGATTTGGTGCAAATGGCGCAGGTTGCGTGACAGTCGCTGCAACATCGCCTGGGGCGTCGCGGTTTTCATGTGGTCGGCCTTGAGCGCCATGTCCGGGCCGAACTGGCGCAGCAGCAACTGGCGGCAGTCGGCGGGATACAGACGGCGTCCGTCGCACGGGTCCAGCGCGTGGTCGGCGCCGGGCACGCGCAGCAGGAAATGGCCGGGGAAATTCACCCCTTCGAGGGGAATCTCCAGGCGTCGGGCGATTTCCAGTGCCACCAGGGCAATGCCCAGCGGCTGGCCACGCCGGCGGTCGATGACCTTGTGCAGCAGGGCCACCTGCGGCTTGGGCTGAGCCACGTCATCCTGCTGAAAACCCATGGTCGACATGTAGCGCAACAGCGGCTGGGCCAGTTCGGCGGCGGGTAGCAGGGGCAGGGCGGCGCTGATGCGACGGGTGTACTGCGCGAGCAGTTCCCGGGATTCCTGCGGGTCGAACTGCGCATCGTGTTCAACAGATATCCACAGCGCCGCTTCGAAGGTCGAGGGCGGCGTGCGCTGCAGACAGGCAAGGCACTGTTGGCGTGGATTCATCGACTTCTCCCGGCAGATCAGGCGGCTTGACGTTGGGGCTGGGAATGCTTCGTTGTAGCCCTGGCCACGGGTTACGTCCAGTGGCATTTGCCGATTGGCGTGTTGTGTCGGAAATCTCCCTGAATGTGTCGGATTATGTCGGGAAGAGACGCCGCTTTTTTCCGGCTGGGCCTATACTCGCCAATACAAAAAGCGGGAGCACTGCCTATGTTCGCTCTCATGCAAAGTTCACGCGTGCAATCGCTGCACATGGTTGTCGACGCCTCTACCTGCCTGAAAGCGATCATTGCCATTCACAGCAGTCAGAAGGGGCCGGCCCTGGGCGGATGCCGTTACCTGTCCTATCCAAATGAAGAGAGCGCCATAGAAGACGCTATTCAGTTGGCCAGGAATATGAGCTACAAGGCCGTGCTCGCCGGTCTGTCGCTGGGCGGCGGCACGGCTGTGGTTCTGCGTCCGGCCCACGTGCCGGACCGTGCCGCGCTGTTCGAGGCCTTTGGCCGTTTCATCGAGAGTCTGGACGGGCGTTACATCGCCGCCATGGACAGCGGCACCTCCAGCGAAGACATGGACTGCATTGCCCAGTTCACCCAGCACGTCACCAGCACCACCAAGGTCGGCGACCCGTCGGCCTATACCGCGCTTGGCCTGTACGCCGGCATCCGCACCACCGCCATGGCCCGGCTGGGCAGCGACAACCTCGAAGGCCTGCGCGTGGCGATCCAGGGGCTGGGCCATGTCGGCTATGCCCTGGCCGAGCAGTTGCACGCCGCCGGCGCCGAACTGCTGGTGGCCGACCTCGACAGCGGCAAGGTGCAACTGGCGATGGAGCAACTGGGCGCCAAGCCGGTCGCCAGCGAAGCCTTGCTCAGCACCCCCTGCGACATCCTCGCGCCCTGCGGGCTGGGCGGCGTGCTCAACAGCCACAGCGTGACCAAACTGCGCTGCGCCGCCGTGGCCGGTGGTGCCAACAATCAACTGAGCTGCGCGGCCATCGCCGATCAACTGGAAACTCGCGGCATTCTCTATGCCCCCGATTACGTCATCAATTCCGGCGGCCTCATCTACGTCGCCCTGCAACATCAAGGAGAAAGTCCGAACACCATCACGGCACATCTGTCCCAGATAGGAACACGGCTGACCGAAGTGTTCGCCCATGCCCAGGCCGAGAAGCGCTCACCCGCGCGGGTCGCCGACGCATTGGCAGAACGTCTGCTGAATATCGACTGAGCGACCTTACCGGTTGCCGGTCGGACCCCTCGCCGCCACAAGTGGCGAGTCGTGACCATCACGCCCACCCGGCGTGTCAGGAGTGTGCAATGTCCAATAACAAGATCGATCTTGCGTACACCCGTTACCTGGCCCCCGACGGTCGCCTGACCGCACAGCTTCCCCCCTGGGCCGACGACTTCAACCTGCTCACCCGTCTTTACCGGCAAATGGTCCTGACCCGGCTGTTCGACCAGAAAGCCGTTGCCCTGCAACGCACTGGCCGCATCGGCACCTACGCGCCAACCCTCGGCCAGGAAGCCATCGGTGTCGCCATCGGCAGCCTGATGCATCCCGAAGACGTGCTTATTCCTTATTACCGTGACACCGCCGTGCAACTGATGCGGGGCGTGCGCATGGAAGAAATCCTGCTGTATTGGGGCGGCGACGAGCGCGGCAGCCAGTACGCCGAGCCGGCGGTGGCCCAGGATTTCCCGTTGTGCGTGCCGATTGCCACCCAGGCGCTGCATGCCTGCGGCGTCGCCAGTGCGTTCAAGATCCGCGGTGAACACCGGGTCGCGGTCACCACTTGCGGCGACGGTGCCACCAGCAAGGGCGACTTCCTCGAAGCGCTGAACGTGGCGGGCGCCTGGCAACTGCCGGTGGTGTTCGTGATCAACAACAACCAGTGGGCAATCTCCGTGCCCCGGCGCATCCAGTGCGGCGCGCCGACCCTGGCACAGAAAGCCATTGGCGCCGGTTTCCACGGCGAGCAGGTCGACGGCAACGACATCCTCGCCGTCTACGACCGCATGAAAGTCGCCCTCGACCGGGCGCGCAAAGGCAAAGGCCCGGTGCTGCTGGAATGCCTGAGCTACCGGCTCGGCGACCACACCACCGCCGACGACGCCACCCGCTACCGCCCGGCCGATGAGGTCAAGCAGGCCTGGCAGGAAGAGCCGATCAAGCGCCTGCAAGCGTTCATGGCCAGTCAGGGCGTGTGGGACGAGGGCCGCGAACAGGCGCTGATCAGCGAATGTCAGGGCCTGGTGCAGCGGTCTGTGGATAACTTCGAGGCCGCCGGCAACCAGGCGCCGGAATCGGTGATCGACCACGTCTACGCGAAATGGCCGGCGGTGCTGGCTGATCAGCGCGAGTGGTTCCTGGAGCGTGTGGCCCGTCGCAACGGAGGTGCCGATCATGGCGAATGAACTGCCGGAAGTTGCCACAGGCAAAAAACTCAGCCTGCTTGAGGCGGTCAATCTGGCCCTGCACAGGGCCATGGCCGAAGACGAAAATGTCGTGGTGCTCGGCGAAGACGTCGGTGTCAACGGCGGCGTGTTCCGCGCCACTCAGGGTTTGCGCGACACCTTCGGTTTCAAGCGGGTGATCGACTCGCCGCTGGCGGAAACCATGCTCGGCGGATTGGTCATCGGCATGGCCGCGCAAGGCCTCAAGCCGGTGGTGGAGATCCAGTTCATGGGCTTCATCTATGCGGCCATGGAGCACCTGGTGTCACACGCCGCGCGCATGCGCAACCGTACGCGCGGGCGGCTGAGCTGCCCGATGGTCATGCGTTCGCCCATGGGCGCCGGGATTCGTGCGCCGGAACATCACAGCGAGAGCACCGAGGCGATGTTCGCCCACGTGCCGGGCTTGCGCGTGGTGATTCCATCCTCGCCGGCCCGGGCTTATGGCCTGTTGCTGGCGGCCATCGATGAACCTGATCCGGTGATCTTTCTGGAGCCGACCCGCTTGTACCGGATGAACCCACAGCCCTTGGTCGACGACGGCAAGCGTCTGCCGCTGGACACCTGCTTCACCTTACGTGAAGGCAGCGACATCACCCTGATCAGTTGGGGCGCCAGCGTGCACGAAACCCTGCAGGCGGCGTCGGCACTGGCCGGGCAGGGGATTTCCGCCGAAGTCATCGATGTCGCCTGCGTCAAACCGCTGGACCTCGACACCCTGGAAGCCTCGGTGCGCAAGACCGGGCGCTGCGTGATCGTCCATGAAGCGCCGCGCTCCGGCGGGCTCGGCGGGGACATCGCCGCCAGCCTCTACGAGCGGGTGCTGCTGGACCTGCAGGCGCCGATCCAGCGGGTCACCGCGCCGGACATTCCGCCGCCGCTGTACCGCCTGGAGCAGCTGTATATCCCCAGCGTCGAAGACATTCTTCACGCCTGCGACTGCGCCCTGAATGACGCCTGACGGCCGAGGAGGCTTGCGATGAAATATTTCAAACTGCCCGATCTGGGCGAAGGTCTGCAGGAAGCGGAAATCGTCGAGTGGCACGTCAAGGCCGGTGACACGGTCAAGGCCGATCAGTTGGTGGTGTCCGTCGAGACCGCCAAGGCCATCGTCGATATCCCGGCGCCTTATGACGGCGTGGTGGCGAAGGTTTACGGCGGCGATGGCGACATCCTGCACGTCGGCGAACCGCTGATGGCGTTTGAAGGCGAGGGTGATGCCGGCACGGTGGTCGGGCGTCTGGAAGGCGGTGGCGACAGTCAGGACGATCAGTTTTTCGTTGGCGCTGCGCCTTCGACCCGCGAGCACATGTCGGCCCGCGCCACGCCTGCGGTGCGTCAACTGGCGCGGCAACTCGGGGTGGATCTCAATGCCCTCAACGGTTCCGGCCGCGATGGCCTGATCACCCGTGCCGATGTGGAAAACGCCTCCCAGGCCGAGCGCGACAAGTTCGGCGGCGAGAAACTGCGTGGCGTGCGCCGCAGCATGGCGCTGAACATGGCCAAGTCCCACGCGGAAGTGGTGCCGGTGACGATCTTCGGCGATGCCGACCTGCATCGCTGGGCGTCGGCACGGGACCCGCTGATCCGCATCGGGAAGGCCATGGCGGCGGCGTGCAAGGTCGAGCCGGTGCTCAATAGCTGGTTCGACGGCAAATCGCTGTCGATCAAGCATCACAATAACCTTGATCTGGGCATCGCGGTGGACACCCCGGACGGCCTGTTCGTGCCGGTGCTGCGGGACGTCGGCAACCGCGAGGCAGCGGATTTGAAAGAGGGCCTGAACTGCCTGCGCGCCGACGTCAAAGCCCGTTCGATCCCACCGCGGGAAATGATGGGCGCGACCATCACCCTGTCCAACTTCGGCACCCTGTTCGGACGCTACGCCAACCCGGTGGTGGTGCCGCCGCAAGTGGCGATCCTCGGCGCTGGCGGCATCCGGCAAGAGCCGGTGGCGATGGACGGACAAGTGGTGATCCACCCGATCCTGCCGCTGTCCCTGACCTTCGACCACCGCGCCGTCACCGGCGGCGAAGCGGCGCGGTTCTTCAAGGCGCTGGTGGAGGAACTGGAAAAACCGGAGTAGCTATTGGCTGATGAAACCTCTGGCGGCTGGGCTCCGTGAACATCCGTAGGAGCCGGCTTGCTGGCGAACCGTTGTATCAGGCGACATTGATGCAACTGACCCGACGCCTTCGCCAGCAAGCCGGCTCCCACGGCCTTTGGCCAGAAGCGGAGCGCGTCCACGATCAGTCCCTCATCGCCCTGACACCCCACACCCCCGTAGGAGCCGGCTTGCTGGCGAACCTGGCTTTCAGGCGACATTGATGCAACTGACCCGACGCCTTCGCCAGCAAGCCGGCTCCCACGGCCTTCGGCCAGAAGCGGAGCGCATCCGCGATTAGTCCCTCATCGCCCTGACACCCCACACCCCCGTAGGAGCCGGCTTGCTGGCGAACTGTTGTGTCAGGCGACATTGATGCAACTGACCCGACGCCTTCGCCAGCAAGCCGGCTTGTATGCTTAGACTTGATGGGGTGGGCAGGACGGAAAGCCGAATCTGACTCTAGCCAGTACAGACCGTTGGGAGACT
>NZ_JBIVCU010000017.1:0-146281 GCF_044746785.1 Pseudomonas sp. NPDC090208 | reverse complement strand
GGCTCTCTACCCCGCCATACGGCATCTCGCCTAGGCTCGATGTGCCCTCACTCCGGCGACGCTCCGTGGGCCCGCCGCGAATGGGCCATCCATGGCCCAACGCGGCTCTCGCGGCATCCATGCCGCTCGGCGCCACTGCGCATCGTCTGCGTTCGGCCTTCTGGGACGGGCCCCAAGATCAAAATCCAGATCAAAAGCCGGCGAAATACACACGCTGTGGGAGCGGGCTCGCCCGCGAAGGCGTCCTCAAGATCGCCACCGCCAGCAAGCCGGACTGCTACGGGTGGTTTTGCGCTCTCCTACGGATGTGTGGACGCCAAACAAGGTTGAGATCACTACAGGCCATTGTGGGAGGAGGCTCTGCTCGCGATAGCAGTAGGGCAGACGACCCTGCATTGTCTGAATTGACGCTTTCGCGAGCAGGGCTCCCTCCCACAGGTATTTGGTGTTTGCGGGATCTCGGCATGGCAACACAGTCCACAGAGTCAGCACGGACCCCTGTGGGAGCGATCCGAGGTTGCGAGGGTCGCGAAAGCGGTTTGCCTGACCCACCACCTTCGCCAGCAAGTCGGCTCCTACGGCCTTTGGCCAGAAACAAAAGCAGCGGTGCTCGCAGATCCGTAGCAGTCCGGCTTGCCGGCGGTGGCGATCTTGAGGGTGCCAAGCAAGGCTCGAGTCAGCACAAATCATTGTGGGAGGGAGCTCTGCTCGCGATGGCGGTCGGTCAGGTGGCACAGCATTGTCTGGACTGACGCTTTCGCGAGCAGGGCTCCCTCCCACAGGTGTTTGGTGTTTGCGGGATCCAAGCATGGCAACACAGTCCGCAGAACCAGCACGGACTTTTGTGGGAGGGATCTGAGGTTACGAGGGTCGCGAAAGCGGTTTGTCTGACCCACCGCCTTCGCCAGCAAGCCGGCTCCTACGGCCTTCGGCCAGAATCAAAAGCAAATGGCATTCACCGACCCGTAGCAGTCCGGCTTGCCGGCGGTGGCGATTTCAGGGACGTCTTCGCGGGCGAGCCCGCTCCCACAGGTGTCCGTGGCCCGCAAGACAGCACGTGTTCATCCAAAGCCAGGTCGACCGGTCGGTCGCCTCGGCGGGTTGTTGATTTTGATGTTGGGGCCCCGTCCCAGAAGGCCGAACGCAGGCGATGCGCAGTGGGTCGAGCGGCATGGATGCCGCGAGAGCCGCGTGGGCCATGGATGGCCCATTCGCGGCGTGCCCACGGAGTGTCGCCGGAGTGAGGGAACACCGAGCATTGGCGAGGTGCCGTATGGCGGGGTGTGGAGCCCTTGGTTACTTGGGGCTTTTCCAAGTAACTCGCCGTCAGGCGAAACAGGGCTGCGTTAGCAGACCATGCGATCCGTCAGGCAAACCAAGGGCACAGGTTTTACGACGACTTCGTCGCCGGTCGCAGGGCAAGTCAGCTCCTACAGCCGATCGCGGGCAAGCCACGCTCCTACAGGTTCGCGTAACGTGACGGAGGCGAAACAGGGCTGCGTTAGCAGTCCACCCGAATTTATGTCGACCACCCCACATTTTCAGATGATGTCATTCTGATATTTTCTGCGCTTTCCAAGAGTTGGACAGGTTTTTGCAATACCTGCGTTACAACGCCTCTGGCGTCAAAAGTTTGATCAAACACGCAGGTAAACAATCGGTGGATCGCTCTCAATTAATCACTAACGCTCGCTCTGGACTGATCGGCCTGGGTCGCGGTCAGTTGGGCGTGCCGTTGTTGTTGCTGGTCATGCTGGCAATGATGATGTTGCCGATGCCGCCGTTCCTGCTGGACGTGTTCTTCACCTTCAACATCGCCCTGTCCATCGTCGTCCTGCTAGTCTGCGTGTACGCCCTGCGGCCGCTGGATTTCTCGGTGTTTCCGACCATCCTGCTGATCGCCACGCTGCTGCGTCTGGCGCTCAACGTTGCCTCGACCCGTGTGGTCATGCTCCACGGTCAGGACGGTCACGCCGCCGCCGGTAAGGTGATTCAGGCCTTCGGTGAAGTGGTGATCGGCGGTAACTACGTGGTCGGTATCGTGGTCTTCGCGATCCTGATGATCATCAACTTCGTGGTGGTGACCAAGGGTGCCGGTCGTATCTCCGAGGTGAGCGCGCGTTTCACCCTCGACGCCATGCCCGGCAAACAGATGGCCATCGACGCCGACCTCAACGCCGGTCTGATCGATCAGCCCGAAGCCAAGCGCCGTCGTCTGGAAGTCGCCCAGGAAGCCGAGTTCTACGGCTCCATGGACGGTGCCAGCAAGTTCGTTCGCGGTGACGCCATCGCCGGTCTGTTGATCCTGTTCATCAACCTCATCGGCGGCATGCTGGTGGGTATCCTGCAACACAACATGACCTTCGCCGACGCCGGCAAGGTCTACGCCCTGTTGACCATCGGTGACGGTTTGGTGGCGCAGCTGCCATCGCTGCTGCTGTCCACGGCGGCGGCGATCATGGTGACCCGTGCGTCCGGTTCGGAAGAAATGGGCAAGCTGGTCGGCCGCCAGATGTTCACCTCGCACAAGGCGCTGGCCGTGTCGGCAGGCATCATGATCGTCATGGGTCTGGTGCCGGGCATGCCGCATTTCTCCTTCATCAGCCTCGGACTGGCGGCGGCGGGCGGTGCGTACCTGCTGTGGCGGAAACAGAACGAAGCCAAGCTGGCAGCCATTCAGGAGGTCAAGCGGCAACAGGAAATGCTGCCGTCGCCGACCCGTGCCCAGGAGTCCAAGGAGCTGGGTTGGGATGACGTCACCCCGATCGACATGATCGGTCTGGAAGTGGGCTACCGCCTGATTCCGCTGGTGGACCGCAATCAGGGTGGTCAACTGCTGGCGCGGATCAAGGGCGTGCGCAAGAAGCTCTCTCAGGAGCTGGGCTTTCTGATGCCGACCGTACACATTCGCGACAACCTCGATCTGGCGCCGAGTGCCTACCGTCTGACCCTGATGGGCGTGACCCTGGCCGAAGCCGAGATCTATCCGGATCGCGAACTGGCGATCAACCCGGGTCAGGTATTTGGCAGTCTCAACGGCATCAATGCCAAAGACCCGGCGTTCGGCCTGGAAGCGGTGTGGATCGAAATCAGCCAGCGCGCTCAGGCGCAGTCGCTGGGTTACACCGTGGTCGACGCCAGTACCGTGGTCGCTACGCACTTGAACCAGATTCTGTACAAGCACTCCCATGAGCTGATCGGGCACGAGGAAGTGCAGCAACTGATGACCCTGCTGGCCAAGAGCTCGCCGAAGCTGGCCGAGGAACTGGTACCGGGCGTGCTGTCGCTGTCGGCGCTGCTCAAGGTGTTGCAGGCGCTGCTGGCCGAACAGGTGCCGGTGCGCGACATCCGCAGCATCGCCGAGGCCATCGCCAACAATGCGGCGCGGAGTCAAGATACCGCCGCGCTGGTGGCCGCCGTACGGGTCGGGCTGTCCCGCGCCATCGTGCAAAGCATTGTCGGCATTGAGCCGGAGCTGCCTGTCATCACCCTTGAGCCAAGGTTGGAACAGATATTGCTCAATAGTCTGCAGAAGGCAGGACAGGGTCAGGAAGAAGGCGTTCTGCTCGAACCGAGCATGGCTGAGAAACTTCAGCGCTCGTTGATCGAAGCGGCGCAGCGTCAGGAGATGCAGGGTCAGCCGGTTATTTTGTTGGTCGCAGGTCCGGTTCGCGCCATGTTGTCCCGCTTCGGGCGCCTGGCAGTACCGAACATGCATGTTTTGGCTTATCAGGAAATTCCTGACAATAAGCAAGTCACCATCGTAGCGACTGTCGGGCCGAACGGCTGAGGTAGTGAGTCATGCAAGTTAAGCGTTTTTTCGCCGCCGATATGCGACAAGCCATGAAACTGGTTCGTGATGAGTTGGGCGCGGAAGCGGCCATCATCGGCAACCGGCGGATCGCCGGCGGCGTCGAGCTGACTGCCGCGCTGGACTACAAGCTGTCGGCGCTGGCGCCGCGCGTGCCGAACATCGAGCTGGAAGACGAGCTGCGCAAGACCCAGTCGCGCATCGTCACTGCCCAGGCCGAGCTGAGCAGCCGCACCGAGCTGGATGCCGTCGGCAACCGTCAGCTGTTCTCGGGCCTGGCGATGGATGACAGCAAGCACATCGAGCCGACTCTGGACGAGCCGTTCCGCCCGTCGATCCATGCGGCCATTGCTGCGGACCGCGCCGAGCGCGCCGAACGTGCCACCGCCGAACCTGCGGTGAGCCAGCGCGCCTACGAGTCGATGCGTTCCGAATTGACCGGCCTGCGCGAACTGCTGGAAGTCCAGCTCGGTTCGCTGGCCTGGAACCAGTTGCAGGGCAGCCGTCCGCAGCAGGCCAACCTGTGGCGTCGTCTGCAGCGCATCGGCCTGTCCGGCCCGCTGTCGCGCGACCTGCTGGACATGGTGCCGAACGTCGACGACCAGCCGCACGCCTGGCGCATGCTGCTGGCCCATCTGGCGCGCATGATCGTCACGCCGGAGATCGAACCGCTGGAAGAAGGCGGGGTGATTGCCATGGTCGGCCCGGCCGGCATGGGCAAGACCACCACTCTGGCAAAACTGGCGGCGCGATATGTGTTGAAATACGGCGCACAAAATATCGCGCTGGTGAGCATGGACAGCTTCCGCATCGGTGCCCAGGAGCAGCTCAAGACATTGGGGCGTATCCTCAATGTGCCGGTGACCCATGTCGACCCGGGGCAGTCGCTGGCTCAGGCGCTGGAACCGTTGCTGCGCAAGCGCGTCGTGCTGATCGACACCGCCGGCCTGCAGGCCAGCGATCCGGCCCTGCGGCTGCAGCTGGAAAGCCTCGCCGGTCGCGGGATCAAGGCGCGCAATTATCTGGTCCTGGCCACCACCAGCCAGAAGCAGGTGCTGACAGCGGCGTACCACAGTTACAAGCGTTGCGGTCTGGCCGGGTGCATCCTGACCAAGCTGGACGAAACCGCAAGCCTCGGCGAAGTGCTGAGCCTGGCGGTGACACACGAATTGCCCGTGGCCTATCTCACCGATGGCCCACGGATACCGGATGATCTGCATTTGCCACGTCGGCACCAGCTGGTGAGCAGGGCTGTCAGCGTGCAGATGCAGGAGGAGCCTAGCGAGGAAGCGATGGCGGATATGTTTGCGGATCTTTATCACAGCCCCGACAAGCGCGTGGGCTAGGTAGGGAAAATGACACAGGAATATACCTGCATCGATGGTCTGCCAGGCATTGTTCACACACTGAACGTGCAGCCCTACATGTGGCTTAGGTCTAAGCAAGACAAGGTAAAGAATTAACTATGGGCAGCATGCATCCCGTACAGGTTATCGCGGTGACCGGTGGCAAAGGTGGCGTCGGCAAGACCAACGTGTCAGTGAACCTCTCACTGGCCCTGGCCGAGCTCGGGCGTCGCGTCATGTTGCTGGACGCCGATCTGGGTCTGGCCAACGTCGACGTATTGTTGGGGCTGACCCCCAAACGCACCCTGGCCGACGTCATCGAGGGACGCTGTGAGCTGCGCGATGTCCTGTTGCAGGGCCCTGGCGGCGTGCGCATCGTGCCGGCCGCTTCGGGCACCCAGAGCATGGTCCAGCTGACCCCGGCCCAGCATGCCGGCCTGATTCAGGCGTTCAGCGAGATCGGCGACAACCTCGACGTACTGGTGATCGACACCGCTGCCGGGATCGGCGAATCGGTGGTCAGCTTCGTGCGCGCGGCTCAGGAAGTGCTGCTGGTGGTGTGCGACGAACCGACCTCGATCACTGACGCCTACGCGCTGATCAAGCTGCTCAACCGCGACTACGGCATGAACCGTTTCCGCGTGCTGGCCAACATGGCGCAGAGCCCGCAGGAAGGGCGCAACCTGTTCGCCAAGCTGACCAAGGTCACCGACCGTTTCCTCGACGTGGCGCTGCAATACGTCGGCGCTGTGCCGTACGACGAGTGCGTGCGCAAGGCCGTGCAGAAACAGCGTGCCGTGTACGAAGCATTCCCGCGTTCCAAATGTGCGCTGGCGTTCAAGGCCATCGCGCAGAAGGTCGACACCTGGCCGCTGCCGGCGAATCCGCGTGGCCACCTTGAATTTTTCGTTGAGCGCCTGGTTCACCAGACCAGTGCAGGGCCCGTGTCATGACAGCAAGTGGCTATCGCATGTACAGCAAATCATCCAAAGATTCCCAGTATGAGCTGATCGAGCGTTATGCCCCCTTGGTCAAGCGCATCGCTTACCACCTGCTGGCACGTCTGCCGGCCAGCGTGCAGGTCGAGGACCTGATCCAGGCCGGCATGATCGGCCTGCTCGAAGTCTCGACCAAATACGACTCGACCAAGGGCGCCAGCTTCGAGACCTACGCCGGCATCCGCATCCGTGGTGCGATGCTCGATGAAGTGCGCAAGGGCGACTGGGCACCGCGCTCGGTACACCGCAATACGCGCATGGTCAGTGACGCGATTCGTGCAATTGAAGCAAAAACCGGTCGTGACGCTAAAGATCACGAGGTTGCTGCCGAACTTCAAATGAGTCTCGACGAATATTACGGGATTCTGAACGACACCCTGGGCAGTCGTCTGTTCAGCTTCGACGACCTGTTGCAGGACGGCGAGCATGAAGGGCTGCACGAGGACGGCGCGAGCCAGTCGCTCGAACCGTCGCGGGATCTGGAAGACGAACGTTTCCAGAGCGCGCTGGCGGACGCCATTGCCAACCTGCCGGAGCGTGAACGCCTGGTGCTGGCGCTGTACTACGACGAAGAGCTGAACCTCAAAGAGATCGGGGAGGTCCTGGGGGTCAGCGAATCGCGGGTCAGCCAGCTGCACAGCCAGTGCGCCGCGCGCTTGCGTGGCCGGTTGGGAGAGTGGCGCGCGCGGTAACGCATCGAACGCAGGGGCGGCATTTCGCGGCATCTGCGTGCTGTATGTAAGACCGGCTGTGCAGGGCGTTTGAGGGCAACGGTAGACAAGGCAGGAGCCGGTCGGATCAGGTTTTTGCAGGCCTGTTTCGCTGTGCGCGTGATCCCTTCTCGTCATCATCCCCCTTCGTTTTCGCAGAGCCGCTCAGAGAGTAATGATTGAACGCGCACCCAGGAACTGGATGCGTTAAAGACTGCTTGGAGGTCGAATTGGACAAGAACATGAAAATCCTCATCGTTGATGACTTTTCAACGATGCGGCGGATCATAAAAAACCTGTTGCGTGACCTGGGGTTCACCAACACGGCCGAAGCAGATGACGGTACCACCGCATTGCCGATGCTGCAGGCCGGTGGCTTCGATTTCCTGGTGACCGACTGGAACATGCCCGGCATGTCCGGCATCGACCTGCTGCGTCAGGTGCGCGCCGACGAGCGTCTGCGTCATCTGCCGGTTCTGATGGTGACTGCCGAGGCCAAGCGCGAGCAGATCATCGAAGCCGCTCAGGCCGGTGTGAACGGCTACGTGGTGAAGCCATTCACCGCGCAGGTTCTCAAAGAAAAGATCGAGAAGATATTCGAGCGCGTCAATAGCTGATGTCCGCTGCGAGGGCGCTATGAATCCTGAAGATTCAACGATGGGTGACTTCGAGTCGACCCTGAAGAAACACGCACAGGAATTGGTCGAAAGCCTTGAACAAGGCAAGTTCGGCGAGGCCGTGCAGGTCATCCATGAGCTGAATCAGACCCGGGATCGTGGCCTGTATCAGGAAGTCGGCAAGCTGACGCGCGAGCTGCACAGCGCGATCGTCAATTTCCAGATCGACCCGCGCATGCCGCAGGCCGAAGAAGTCTCGCAGATCACCGACGCCACCGAGCGCCTGTCCTACGTGGTCAGGCTCACGGAAGGTGCGGCCAACCGCACCATGGATCTGGTCGAACAGAGCACGCCGTTGATGAACGGCCTGAGTGCCGACGCTCGCGCCTTGAGTGCCGACTGGGGACGCTTCATGCGTCGCGAGATCAGCGCCGACGAGTTTCGTGATCTGGCCCGTCGCGTCGACGGCTTCCTGGCGCGCAGCGAGACCGAAACCCAGCAGGTCGCCAGCCACCTGAACGACATTCTGCTGGCCCAGGATTACCAGGACCTGACCGGTCAGGTGATCAAGCGCGTGACCACACTGGTCACCGAGGTCGAGAGCAATCTGCTCAAGCTGGTGCTGATGGCCAGCCAGGTCGATCGTTTTGCCGGGATCCAGCACGATCAGGAACACTTCCGCCAGCAAAAAGAACAGGAAAAACTTCATTCCAAGGGTGAAGGTCCGCAGATTCATGCCGATAAACGTGAAGACGTCGTATCCGGTCAGGATGATGTGGACGATCTGTTATCCAGCCTTGGCTTCTAAGATTTTAGATTCCAGGTTCTATGTGAAAGTGGCTGCTGATCCGGCGCGTGAATGCTTCGTCGAAAGCAATGTGCCCGGACGCTGATGCAGCCCCTGGATCGGTTTGACGGTTAATTTTAGGAGCACCCCCAATGAGCTTCGGCGCCGATGAAGAAATCCTTCAGGATTTTCTGGTAGAGGCCGGCGAGATCCTGGAGCAGTTGTCCGAGCAATTGGTCGAGCTGGAAAGCCGACCGGATGACGCGGATCTGCTTAATGCCATTTTTCGCGGTTTTCACACTGTAAAAGGGGGCGCCGGCTTCCTCCAGCTCAACGAGCTGGTTGAATGCTGTCACATCGCCGAAAACGTGTTCGACATCCTGCGCAAGGGTGAGCGCCGTGTCGACGCGGAACTCATGGACGTGGTGCTGGAAGCGCTGGACACCGTCAACAGCATGTTCGGTCAGGTCCGCGAGCGCTCCGACATCACCCCGGCCACGCCTGAGCTGCTGGCGGCGCTGTCGCGTCTGGCCGAGCCGGCTTCAGCCGATGAAATCGCGGCGGCTGCTGCCGCTGTGCCAGTCGTGGAAGAGGAGGTCGCCGAGGCGCCGTCCGAAGACATCACCGACCAGGAATTCGAACAACTGCTCGACTCGCTGAATGCGGTCAAGGCCGAAGCGGCGGGTGCTGCTGCACCGGTTGCGCCCCAGGAAACCAGCGGGGAAACGCCGAGCGACGAAATCACCGACGCCGAATTCGAATCGCTGCTCGACCAGTTGCATGGCAAAGGCCAGTTCGCGGTCGACGCGGTCGTGCCGCCTGCAGCTCCTGCGGCTGAGGCGCCAGCGGGCGAAGTGGCGAGCGACGAAATCACCGACGACGAATTCGAAGCGCTGCTCGATCAGTTGCACGGCAAAGGCAGTTTCTCGCCTGACACCGCCGGTGTGCCGGCTGCCGCTGCGCCAACCGCCGCTGAGGCTGCGGATGCAGTGCCATCGGACGAAATCACCGATCACGAATTCGAAGCGCTGCTCGATCAGTTGCATGGCAAAGGCAAGTTCGAACCGGCCGTAGCGGCGGGCGCGACAGCCACGGCCACGCCACCGGCTGCGGCGAAGAAAGCGGAAGCTGCGAAATCCGAAGCGCCGAAGGCAGAAGCACCGAAAGCCGAGCCGGCCAAAGCCGCCGCGCCGGCTGCTGCACCGGCCAAGGCGGCTCCGGCACCGGCTGCTGCGCCTGCCGCTGCCCGTGCACCTGCGCCGGTGGCCGACAAGGCGCCGACCGAAGCGGAAACCACCGTGCGCGTCGATACCGCGCGGCTGGACGAAATCATGAACATGGTCGGCGAACTGGTGCTGGTGCGTAACCGCCTGGTGCGCCTGGGCGCCAACAGCGCCGACGAAGCCATGTCCAAGGCCGTGTCCAACCTGGACGTGGTCACCGCTGACCTGCAGACCGCGGTGATGAAGACGCGCATGCAGCCGATCAAGAAAGTCTTCGGCCGCTTCCCGCGTCTGGTTCGCGATCTGGCCCGTCAGCTGAAGAAAGAGATCAACCTGGAACTGGTGGGTGAAGAAACCGACCTCGACAAGAACCTCGTCGAGGCCCTGGCGGACCCGCTGGTCCACTTGGTGCGCAACGCCGTCGACCACGGCATCGAGTCGCCGGACGAACGCGAAGCTTCGGGCAAGGCCCGTGGCGGTCGTGTGGTGTTGTCCGCCGAACAGGAAGGCGATCACATCCTGCTGTCGATTTCCGACGACGGCAAAGGCATGGACCCTGCGGTGCTGCGCGCCATCGCGGTCAAGCGCGGGGTGATGGACAAGGATGCCGCCGACCGTCTGAGCGACACCGACTGCTACAACCTGATCTTCGCGCCGGGCTTCTCGACCAAGACCGAGATTTCCGACGTGTCCGGTCGTGGCGTGGGCATGGACGTGGTGAAAACCAAGATTTCCCAGCTCAACGGCTCGATCAACATCTACTCGACCAAGGGCCAGGGCTCGAAGATCGTCATCAAGGTGCCGTTGACCCTGGCGATCATGCCGACCCTGATGGTGATGCTGGGCAACCAGGCTTTCGCCTTCCCGCTGGTCAACGTCAACGAGATCTTCCACCTGGACCTGTCGACCACCAACGTCGTTGACGGTCAGGAAGTGGTGATCGTGCGCGACAAGGCGCTGCCGCTGTTCTACCTCAAGCGCTGGCTGGTCAGTTCGGCCGCCCACGAGGAACAGCGCGAGGGGCATGTGGTGATTCTCTCGGTCGGCACCCAGCGCATCGGCTTCGTCGTCGATCAACTGGTCGGTCAGGAAGAAGTGGTCATCAAGCCGCTGGGCAAGATGCTGCAAGGGACTCCGGGCATGTCCGGCGCCACCATCACCGGTGACGGCCGCATCGCGCTGATTCTCGATGTGCCGAGCATGCTCAAGCGTTACGCCGCACGGCGTATCTGACAACGGCGAGGCAATGAGCCTGGTGGGAGCGAATTCATTCGCGAGAGGCCGGTACATCCGCAGCCGATGTATCGCCTGATGGATTCATCGCGAATGAATTCGCTCCCACGGGTTTTCCATCCACCGCGGTCATTTCGGTGGGGCAGATGTTGATGGGAAGCGGGCTGCGGGAGCGGCCTGTTTCGCCTAATGGAGTATTTATGGCCGTCAAGGTTCTGGTGGTGGACGATTCCGGATTTTTCCGCCGCCGCGTCTCGGAAATTCTTTCCTCGGATACAACGATTCAAGTCGTCGGCACCGCCACCAATGGCAAGGAAGCGATCGAGCAGGCCCTGGCGCTCAAGCCCGACGTGATCACCATGGACTACGAAATGCCGATGATGGATGGCATTACCGCTGTCCGGCACATCATGCAGCGCTGCCCGACCCCGGTGTTGATGTTTTCGTCGCTGACCCACGAAGGCGCCCGGGTGACCCTCGACGCGCTGGATGCCGGTGCGGTCGATTACCTGCCGAAAAACTTCGAAGACATTTCGCGCAACCCGGACAAGGTCAAGCAAATGCTCTGCGAGAAGGTGCACACCATCTCGCGCAGCAACCGTCGCTTCAGCAGCTACGCCAGCAGCGTGTCCGCCCCGGCGCCGAGCGCTGCGCCTGCGCCGTCGTCGCTGCACGGCACGACCAGCCCGCGTACCGCAGCGGCGCCGTTGCCTGCGCGCACGCCAGCGGCAGCCAGCCATGGCCACGCGGCGAACTCGCCGGCGCCCAAGCGCAAGGCCTACAAGTTGGTCGCCATCGGTACCTCCACCGGTGGCCCGGTGGCGCTGCAACGGGTGCTGACTCAACTGCCTGCCAACTTTCCGGCGCCTATCGTGCTGATCCAGCACATGCCGGCGGCCTTCACCAAAGCGTTCGCCGAGCGCCTGGACAAGCTCTGCCGCATCAGCGTCAAGGAAGCCGAGGACGGTGACATTCTGCGTCCGGGTCTGGCCCTGCTGGCCCCCGGCGGCAAACAGATGATGGTCGACGGCCGTGGCGCGGTGAAAATCCTGCCGGGTGACGAGCGCCTCAACTACAAACCGTGCGTGGATATCACCTTCGGTTCGGCGGCCAAGTCGTACAACGACAAGGTGCTGGCCGTGGTGCTGACCGGCATGGGCGCAGACGGTCGCGAAGGCGCGCGTCTGCTCAAGCAGTCCGGTAGCCACATCTGGGCCCAGGACGAAGCCAGCTGCGTGATCTACGGCATGCCGATGGCCATCGTCAAAGCCGATCTGGCAGACGCCGTTTACAGCCTGGACGATATCGGGCGCCATCTGGTCGAGGCGTGTATCTGATGGATGTTTTGACACTTATAGGGATCATTCTGGCGTTCGTCGCCATCATCGGCGGCAACTTCCTCGAAGGCGGCCATCTGGGCGCACTGCTCAACGGCCCGGCGGCGCTGATCGTGATCGGCGGCACCATCGCGGCCAGCCTGCTGCAGACGCCGATGAGTGCGTTCAAGCGGGCGATCCAGATCTTCATCTGGATTCTGTTTCCGCCACGCATCGACCTGCCGGGCGGCATCGACCGCGTGGTGTCGTGGAGCCTGACCGCGCGCAAGGAAGGCCTGCTCGGCCTGGAAGGCGTGGCTGACAGCGAGCCGGACGCTTACTCGCGCAAGGGCTTGCAGTTGCTGGTCGACGGTGTCGAGCCGGAAGCCATCCGCAGCATTCTCGAAGTGGATTTCCTGACCCAGGAAAGCCGCGACATTCAGGCGGCGAAAGTGTTTGAAAGCATGGGCGGTTATGCACCGACCATCGGCATCATCGGTGCAGTGATGGGCCTGATCCACGTGATGGGCAACCTCGCCGATCCCAACCAGCTGGGCAGCGGCATTGCCGTGGCCTTCGTTGCCACCATTTACGGCGTGGCGTCGGCCAACCTGATCCTGCTGCCGGTGGCCAACAAGCTCAAGGCCATTGCCCTGCGTCAGTCGCGCTACCGGGAGATGCTGCTCGAAGGACTGCTGTCGATTGCCGAAGGCGAGAACCCGCGCTCCATCGAGCTGAAGCTGCAAGGATTCATGGAGTGAGGGTCTGATGGCTCGTCGACGTCGTCACCACGAAGAACACGAAAACCACGAACGCTGGCTGGTGTCCTACGCGGACTTCATCACCCTGCTGTTCGCCTTTTTCGTGGTCATGTACTCCATTTCCTCGCTCAATGAAGGCAAGTACAAGGTGCTGTCCGAGGCGCTGGTCGGCGTCTTCAACGAAGCCGAGCGCAGCGTGCGGCCGATTCCGATCGGCGAACAGAAACCGCAGACCGTGCGTCCTGCCGACCCGCTGGTCAAGGACAGTGACCAGACCGATGCGGCGTTGGGACAGGCCTCTCAAGACCCGCTGAAATCGATCGCCGACGATGTCAACGCGGCGTTCGGCGACCTGATTGCCTCCAACCAGATGACCGTGCGCGGCAACGAGTTGTGGATCGAGATCGAACTCAATTCCAGCCTGCTGTTCGGCAGCGGCGACGCCATGCCGAGCAACCTGGCGTTCGACCTGATCGACAAGGTGGCGAAGATCGTCAAGCCGTTCGACAACCCGATCCACGTCGAAGGTTTCACCGACAACCAGCCGATCAGCACCGGGCAATTCCCGAGCAACTGGGAGCTGTCGTCGGCCCGTTCTTCGAGCATCGTGCGCATGCTGGCGATGGACGGCATCAATCCGGCGCGTCTGGCCTCGGTGGGGTATGGCGAGTTTCAGCCGCTGACCTCCAACGCCACCGCCGATGGCCGTGCGCGCAACCGCCGGGTGGTGCTGGTGATCTCGCGCAATCTGGACGTGCGCCGCAGCCTGACCGGCTCCGGCACGGCGGCCAGCGCCAAACCCGATGCGGCATTGCGTCGTGCTGGCACACAAACTGCACCTGCTCCAGGCAATTCGCCACAAGGCGTCAAATCTTCGTCAACTGCCCCTTAAATCGGTACTCGGTCGTCATGGCCGGGGGGAAAACGAAACACATGAGAGTCTGGGCAGTAGCCAATCAGAAAGGCGGGGTCGGCAAGACCACCACCTCAATCGCTTTAGCCGGTCTGCTGGCCGAGGCGGGCAAGCGCGTGGTCGTGGTCGACCTCGACCCGCACGGCTCGATGACCAGCTACTTTGGCCACGACCCCGACGCGCTGGAGCACAGCTGCTTCGACCTGTTCCTGAACAAGGGCGCAGTGCCGCAGGGCCTGCCCGGTCAACTGCTGCTGCCGACCAGCCACGAACGCATTTCCCTGCTGCCGTCCAGCACCGCGCTGGCCACCCTTGAGCGCCAGTCGCCGGGGCAGAGCGGGCTGGGTCTGGTGATTGCCAAGAGCCTGGCGCAACTGTGGCAGGACTTCGATTACGCGATCATCGACAGCCCGCCGTTGCTCGGCGTGCTGATGGTCAATGCGCTGGCGGCCAGCCAGCAATTGGCGGTGCCGGTGCAGACCGAGTTTCTCGCGGTCAAGGGTCTGGAACGCATGGTCAACACCCTGGCGATGATTAACCGCTCGCGCAAGGTGCCGCTGCCGTACACCATCGTGCCGACGCTGTTCGACCGCCGTACCCAGGCGTCGATGGGCACGCTCAAGTTATTGCGCGACGGTTTTCCCGAACACGTGTGGAACGCTTTCATCCCGGTCGACACGCGCCTGCGCGACGCCAGCCGGGCCGGGGTCACGCCGTCGCAGTTCGACGGCAAGAGCCGCGGGGTGCTGGCCTATCGGGCGCTGCTCAAGCACCTGCTCAGCGAGCAGCTTGTCGGGCAGGTGGCCTGACATGGTCGTCGTCAATTACTTGCGGGCTTTTGTATGAACCGTCATCTGGACACTGCGTCACGCCCGCAACTGGCTCTGCAAACGTACCTGGATGCGTTGTTGCAGGACGCCACCGAAGAACTGGAAGTCGTCGAGAGCATTGACGAGTTTCAGGCCGCCGTACTGGAAGAACAGGCCCATGATGCGCGCATGCGCAGCGCCGTCGCCGAGGCGGTGGCTGCAGCCACGCCGGAAGTGCGACCGACGCCGTTGCGTGAGCCTGTGGCGATGCCGCAGCCTGTCGCTGCGCCGGTCAAGGTCCTTGAAACGCCAGTGATCCTGCCGCCTGTCATTGCTCCGCCCGTGATCGCGGCCCCGGTTGTCGAAACGCGGCCGGCTGAAGCACGGGTGGTCGAGGCTCCAGTGGTTAAGCCAGTAGTGGTTGAACCAGAGCCAGAGCTGAACGTCGCGTTGGTGGAGCCGGTGGCGGAAGTGCATCTGCCCGGGCAGCGCACACCGACCCCGCCGCCGACCTCCGACGAGCGCCCGGCCTGGGCCGACGAGCCCTTCGAATGCCTGCTGTTCGATGTCGCCGGGCTGACCCTGGCAGTGCCGCTGGTGTGCCTGGGCTCGATCTACCCGCTGGCCGGGCACGACCTGACGCCGCTGTTCGGTCAGCCGGACTGGTTCCTCGGCATCCTGCCCAGCCAGGCCGGCAACCTCAAGGTGCTGGACACCGCGCGCTGGATCATGCCGGACCGCTACCGCGACGACTTTCGTCAGGGGTTGCAATACGTGATCTCGGTTCAGGGCTATGAGTGGGGGCTGGCGGTGCATCAGGTCAGCCGTTCGCTGCGCCTGGACCCGCAGGAAATCAAATGGCGCACCCATCGCGGTCAACGGCCCTGGCTTGCCGGCACGGTGATCGAACACATGTGTGCGCTGCTCGATGTGTCGGAACTGGCCGAGCTGATCGCCAGCGGCGCCGTCAAACAGATGAACAACCACAGATAAACACCGGCCGGTGCCACTGCGCCGGCCGCACAGCACAACACGCAAGGGGTTAGCGGTATGAAGAAGTCGTCAGCACAGGGTTCCGAAGATCCGATTCTGCAGTGGGTCACCTTCCGCCTGGACAACGAAACGTATGGCATCAACGTGATGCAGGTTCAGGAAGTGCTGCGTTACACCGAGATCGCGCCGGTGCCGGGTGCGCCAAGCTACGTGCTGGGCATCATCAACCTGCGCGGCAACGTGGTCACGGTGATCGACACTCGTCAGCGTTTCGGCCTGCCACCGGTTGAAGTCAGCGACAACACCCGTATCGTCATCATCGAAGCCGACAAGCAAGTGGTTGGCATCCTGGTCGACAGCGTGGCTGAAGTGGTTTACCTGCGTCAGTCGGAAGTCGAGACCGCGCCGAACGTGGGCAATGACGAATCCGCCAAGTTCATTCAAGGCGTGTGCAACAAGAACGGCGAACTGCTGATCCTCGTCGAACTGGACAAGATGATGACCGAGGAAGAGTGGTCCGAGCTGGAGAACATCTGATTGATTCTCGAGGTTGCGGTCATTTTTCTGGCGGTGCTGTGGGTCGTGACCATCGCGATGTTCATGGCTTATGCCAAACGCCAGCGCACGCTTGCCACGCAGCAGGTCGAGGCCGACTCGCTGCGTGACCAGCGCATGCGCGAGCTGGCCCGGCGCCTGGAAAACTACCAGGGTGGCACGGTGAAGATGGGCGAGGACTTGCATGAGTTGCGTTCCATCGTCGCGCCGCTGCCGGACAAGATCACCGCGCTGGAGCAGCGCGATCCGTCGACCCTGTCGTTCGCCCAGGCTGCACGATTGGTGGGCATGGGGGCCAGTGTCGACGAACTCACCCAGTCCTGCGGTTTGACTCAGGCAGAGGCGCAGTTGATGGCCAAGTTGCATGGGAATAACAACTGAGGGGGGCGGGGGCCGGTGATGGCGTCTTTGAGATCGCGGTCGCCGGCAAGCCGGACCGCTACAGGTGGCGCGGCGTATCTGTAGGAGCGCGCTTGCCCGCGATCGGCGAGGCACTCGTCGTAAATCCTGTGCACTCGGTTTGTCTGGCGAATTGCATGGTCTGCTAACGCAGCCCTGTTTCGCCTGACGGCGAGTTACTTGGAAAAGCCCCAAGTAACCAAGGGCTCTTTACCCCGCCATACGGCATCTCGCCTAGGCTCGATGTGCCCTCACTCCGGCAATGCTCCGTGGGCCCGCCGCGAATGGGCCATCCATGGCCCACGCGGCTCTCGCGACATCCTGTCGCTCAACCCACTCCACATCGCCTGCGTTCGGCCTTCTGGGACGGGGCCCCAGATCAAAATCCAAAGCAAGATCAAAAGCCGGCGAAACACACACACTTCTTGTGGGAGCGGGCTCGCCCGCGAAGGCGGCCTTGAGATCGCCACCACCGGTAAGCCGGACTGCTACGGATGTGTGGGTGCCAAACAAGGCTGAGGTCGCTACAGATTATTGTGGGAGGGAGCTCTGCTCGCGATGGCGCTGGGTCAGACGGCACAGCATCATCTGGGATGACGCTTTCGCGAGCAGAGCTCCCTCCCACGGATTGTGGTGTTTGCGGGATCTCGGCATGGCAACACAATCCACAGAGCCAGCACGGACCCCTGTGGGAGGGATCCGAGGTTACGAGGGTCGCGAAAACGGTTTGCCTGACCCACCGCCTTCGCCAGCAAGCCGGCTCCTACGGCCTTCGGCCAGAAGCAAAAGCAGGTGGTATGCGCTGATCCGTAGCGGTCCGGCTTGCCGGCGGTGGTGGTCTTGCAGGCGGCAAACAAGATTGGAGCCAGCACAAATCGATGTGGGAGGGAGCTCTGCTCGCGATGGCGGTCTATCAGGTGGCACAGCATCGTCTGGGTTGGCGCTTTCGCGAGCAGGGCTCCCTCCCACGGGTGTGTGGGGTATGCGGGATCTCGGCGTGGCAACACAATCCACAGAACCAGCACGGACCATTGTGGGATCCGAGGTTACGAGGGTCGCGAAAGCGGTTTGCCTGACCCACCGCTCTCGCCAGCAAGCCGGCTCCTACGGCCTTCGGCCAGAAGCAAAAGCTGACAGCATGCGCTAATCCGTAGCGGTCCGGCTTGCCGGCGGTGGCGTCCGCAAGATCGCAACCGCCGACAAGCCGTGCTGCTACAGGGCTTTTGATTTTGATCTTGGGGCCCCGTCCCAGAAGGCCGAACGCAGGTGATGCGCAGTGGCGCCGAGCGGCATGGATGCCGCGAGAGCCGCGTGGGCCATGGATGGCCCATTCGCGGCGTGCCCACGGAGCATTGCCGTAGGGAGGGCATGCCGAGCATAAGCGAGGTACCGTATGGCGGGGATAAGAGCCCTTGGTTACTTGGGGCTTTTCCAAGTAACTCGCCGTGAGGCGAAACAGGGCTGCGTTAGCAGACTCGGCGGAGTGTCAGACGCGTCAAGGACACAGGTTTTACGACGACTTCGTCGCCGGTCGCAGGGCAAGCCAGCTCCTACAAAGTTCGCGTAACTCGCCGTCAGGCGAAACCAGGCTGCGTTAGCAGACTCGGCGGAGTAAATGACACACCGAGTGCGCAGGTTTTATGACAACCTCGCCACACTCACACACTCACACACTCACACACTCACACACTCACTCACACACTCACTCACTCACTCACTCACTCACTCACTCACTCACTCACTCACTCACTCACTCCCGCCCCGGCGTAATATCCCGCTCCACCGGCTGCGGATCAGGATCGAAACCCTCCGGATACTTGCCCTTGAGATGCCAGGCAAACGCAATAATCTCGGCGATGGTCAGGTACAGCTCCTGCGGAATGCTGTCACCCAGTTCCATACGCGCCAGCATCTTCACCAGTTCCGGATTCTCGTAAATCGGCACTTTGTACTCGCGGGCGATCGCCAAAATGGCTTCGGCCAGCGCATCGTCACCCTTGGCCGTGAGGGTCGGAGCCTGGCGGCCGTCGTAGTTCAGGGCGATGGCCTGGCGCGGTGTCTGTTCGGTCTTGCTCATCAGGCGTTCTCGTCGATCCAGCGTTGTTCCAGTACCGTGCGCGGGCCTTGCGGCGGCAGGCCGCGGTTGCAGGCCAGTTCGCGCACATTCAGGCCGCAGGCCACCAGCCGCGCACGCAGGCCGTCCAGCTCGCCGGTGATCAGGCGAGCACTGCTTTCGCGCTCGGCCCACAGCTGGCCGGACAGGCTGCCGGCCTGCAATTGCGCCTGCACTTGCAGCGGGCCGAGGGGTTCCAGGTCGAACGCCAGTTCCACCCGCCAGAGTTTCTCCTTGTCGCGCTCGGCCGCTTCCTGCGCTTTGCGTTCGGGGCTGTCTTCCCGTTCGGCGACGTCCTCACGCTGGATCTTCACCTGCAACGGCACGATGTCGTGGGCGTTGCGCATGGGGATTTCCGTCTGCCAGGTGGTGACTTGCGTGCCGTCGGCGTTGGTGCGGGTCTGTTCCAGCCCGCTCAACTGATGGCTCTGCAGACGGGAAATGGCCCCGGCCGCGAGCTTCAGCAGCATTTCCAGATCGTCCTTGTCCTGCGGGCCGCTGAGGGTGCGCGACGGCAGCGGGAAGTTGACGGCCTGGGCGGGCGCCGACACCAGCCCGAGGGTGCCGAGGGCGCTGCGGATAATGCCGGGCATGACGCGGGCCAGGGTGTTGGCCGCCGCAGCGGCGTTGTAGCTGACGTTCTCCGGCAGGCCCGGCAGGATCTGCGCGATGACCCGCAACAGGTTGGCCTTGAGATCGGGTTGCAGCGCCGGATTCTGTCCGGCCTGCAGCCGCGACTCCATGAACAGCCCGCTGGCATCCAGCGCCTGGGCGACGCCCTTGGCGGTGGACATCTGCGGCAGGTCGGGCAGGTCGGCCAGCAATTGCTCGATGCTGGCGCGCAGGGGCGGCGAGAGGTTGTCGTTGTTGCCATCGCTCGGAGGCGGCAGGCTCTGTAGCACCGTCAGCAGGTTTTGCAGCGAGGCCTGACGGCTTTGCTGGGTCGACAGTTGCTGCGCCAGCGCCAGTTCGTCGAGGCGGTTGGGCAGGGCGATGAAGTTCAGCGCCTGATTGCTCTGCACCTGGGCACTGAGCAGGCTACCGACCCGCAACGGCTGCGGGCTGTCGATGGTCAGGCTGCTGCCGGCCAATGCGGTGTTGAGCAGCAGGACAATGGAGCGGTACACCGTCGGCAGATTGGCGCTGGTGAGGCCTGATGCTGGTTGCCCGGCCGGGAGTCCAGCCAGTTGCGCGACGTTCTGCGCCATCACTTGAGTGGTCAGCACCTTGCCCTGCAGCAGCGTGCCGGCGGGCAATTGTGTGGTGTCGATGCTGGTCAGGCTGTTGGTGATGGCCTTCTGCAAATCCTGCACGCTGATGGTCAAGGTGTCGGCCGTGCCCTGGGCCACGTTGACCGTGGTGCCCGGTGTCAGGGGCAGCGAGCTGCTGACCGGCAGGGTGGTCTGCTGGCCGTTGTTCAGGGTCAGGCGCAGCAGCAACTGGAAGTCCTGGCCGAGCTGTTTGAGGCTGACCACCTCGGCATTGGCGACCTGGCCCTGGTTCAACAGGCCGGCGCGCGGCTCCATCAGTTTCAGCACTTCACCGGCCGGCACACCGGCGCGCAACAGGGCGGTGGCGGCAGCAACGGGGGAAAGATTGGGAATATCGGCTGTCATCGAATCCTGGCTCGGTAAATTTGCGCTCGGGGTGGCCTGACTCGGCATGTATAATCCGGCGCCGACGTCAGCGGCGGGCTACCGTTAAGCTGCACCAGTATAACGGCCGTCACCACGCCGACTTGAACCGGCGGACACACCTGCCATCCGAAAAGAAGGACCTCATGCCGATCCCTGTTCTAGAAGCCGTGGGGCTTGCCTGTGAGCGCGACTGGCGGCTGCTGTTCGAGCACCTCGACCTGCGCCTGCAAGCTGGCGACATGGTGCAGATCAGCGGCCCGAACGGCAGTGGCAAGACCAGCCTGTTGCGCCTGCTGAGCGGGCTGATGCAGCCCACCGCCGGCGAGGTCCGGCTCGACGGTCGGCCACTGGCTGAACATCGCGGTGAACTGGCCGACAACCTGTTGTGGATCGGCCATGCCGCTGGCATCAAGGATTTGCTCACTCCCGTGGAAAACCTCACCTGGCTGTGCGCGCTGCACCGCGCCGTCGAAGCCGATGCCATCTGGCAGGCACTCGACGCGGTCGGTTTGCGTGGTTTCGAGGACGTGCCGTGCCACACCCTGTCGGCCGGCCAGCGCCGCCGCGTGGCGCTGGCGCGGTTGTACCTGCCGGGGCCGGGGCTGTGGATGCTCGACGAGCCGTTCACCGCGCTGGACAAACAGGGCGTCGCGCAACTGGAAGAGCACCTGGCTGCACACTGCGAGCAGGGCGGCGCCGTGGTGTTGACCACTCATCACACGCTGAGCCGAACGCCGGCCGGCTATCGCGATCTGGATCTGGGGCAGTGGGCCGTATGAGTCGTGTGTTTACCCTGTTGATCGCCCGCGAAGCCCGCCTGCTGTTTCGCCGCCCCGCCGAACTGCTCAACCCGCTGGTGTTTTTCGCCATCGTCATCGCCCTGTTTCCGCTGGCGGTAGGGCCGGAATCGAAACTGCTGCAGCAACTGTCGCCGGGGCTGGTCTGGGTGGCGGCGCTGTTGTCGGTGTTGCTGTCGCTGGACGGCCTGTTTCGCAGCGATTTCGAAGACGGCTCGCTGGAACAATGGGTGCTGTCGTCGCACCCGCTGGCGCTGCTGGTGCTGGCCAAGGTGCTGGCACACTGGGCGTTTTCCGGATTGGCGTTGGTGCTGCTGTCGCCCTTGCTCGCGCTGATGCTGGGTTTGCCCGGCGCCTGCGTGCCGGTGCTGCTATTGTCGCTGTTGCTGGGCACGCCGGTATTGAGCCTGCTGGGCGCGGTGGGCGCGGCGCTGACCGTCGGTCTGAAGCGCGGCGGTTTGCTGCTGGCACTGCTGATTCTGCCGTTGTACATCCCGGTATTGATTCTGGGCAGCGGCGCGCTCCAGGCGGCACTTCAGGGCATGCCTGCGACCGGCTATCTGCTTTGGCTTGGCAGCCTGACGGCACTGGCGGTAACCCTTGCACCTTTTGCAATTGCCGCTGGTTTGAAAATCAGCGTTGGCGAATAATTCGACCTGACCAGTCGGACAGTTTTTAGACGAACGACTCTGGACGCTTCGCTCAGAAGAAGCGCCTGATCCAAAGAACACCGTGATGAAAAAGGCAGCGTGATGAACACAAGCGCCAAGGCTAAGAGCGGCATCAGTTGGGCCTGGTTCCATAAACTGGGTTCGCCGAAATGGTTTTACGGCATCAGCGGCCGCCTGCTGCCGTGGCTGAGCATCGCCGCCATCTTGCTGATCGGCATCGGCATCGTCTGGGGCCTGGCCTTTGCGCCGGAGGATTACCAGCAGGGCAACAGTTTCCGCATCATCTACATCCATGTGCCGTCGGCGGTGCTGGCGCAGTCCTGCTACATGTTGCTGGCGGTGTGCGGCGTGGTCAGCCTGGTGTGGAAAATGAAAATGGCAGACGTCGCCCTGCAATGCGCGGCGCCCGTCGGTGCCTGGATGACTGCCGTGGCGCTGCTCACCGGCGCCATCTGGGGCAAGCCGACCTGGGGCACCTGGTGGGTGTGGGACGCGCGACTGACGTCGATGCTGATCCTGCTGTTCTTGTACTTCGGTGTCATTGCGCTGGGCAACGCGATCAGCAATCGTGATAGCGCGGCCAAGGCCTGTTCGGTGCTGGCCATCGTTGGCGTGATCAACATCCCGATCATCAAGTATTCGGTGGAGTGGTGGAGCAGCCTGCATCAGGGCGCAACCTTCAGCCTCACGGAAAAGCCCGCGATGCCCGCCGAAATGTGGCTGCCGCTGCTGTTCACTGCGCTGGGCTTTTATTGCTTCTTCGGTGCCGTGCTGCTGATGCGCATGCGCCTGGAAGTGCTCAAGCGCGAATCCCGCGCCAGCTGGGTCAAGGATGAAGTGCTGAAAAGTCTGGGCCGCCAGGCTGGCAACGCTGCTTCTGGCAAAGGAGCCGGACAATGAGTTTTGCATCGTTTGCCGATTTTCTCGCCATGGGCAAGCACGGTCCGTTCGTCTGGAGTGCGTACGCCATCTGCCTGACCGTACTGGCGATCAATGTGCTGTCACCGCTGCTGGCGCGGCGGCGTTACCTGCAACAAGAGGCGCGTCGTTTGCGCCGGGAGAGCAATTCGTGAATCCGCTGCGAAAGAAGCGACTGTTGATCATCGTGGCGATCCTCGCCGGGGTCGGCATCGCCGTGAGTCTGGCCCTCAGCGCCCTCAAGGAAAACATCAACCTTTTCTACACGCCGACCCAGATCGCCAGTGGCGAAGCGCCCCATGACACGCGCATCCGCGCTGGTGGCATGGTCGAGAAGGGCTCGCTGCAACGCTCGGCGGATTCGCTGGACGTCACCTTTGTCGTCACCGACTTCAACAAGTCGGTGACCATTACCTATAGAGGCATCCTCCCGGACCTGTTCCGCGAAGGGCAGGGCATCGTCGCCCTGGGCAAGCTCAACGCCGACGGCGTGGTCGTCGCCGACGAGGTGCTGGCCAAACACGATGAAAAATACATGCCGCCGGAAGTCACCAAGGCCCTGAAAGACAGCGGCCAGCCGGCGCCGGGTGCTACCGTTTCGCCAGCCAAACAGGGGTAAGCCATGATTCCCGAACTCGGCCATCTGGCCATGATCCTGGCCCTGTGTTTCGCCCTCGTGCAGGCCGTGGTGCCGCTGCTCGGCGCCTGGCGCGGCGATGTGTTGTGGATGAGCCTGGCCCGCCCGGCAGCGTGGGGCCAGTTTGCCTTTCTGCTGTTTGCCTTCGGTTGCCTGACCTACGGCTTCATGACCGACGATTTTTCGGTGACGTACATCGCGGAAAACTCCAACAGCGCCTTGCCCTGGTATTACAAGTTCAGCGCGGTGTGGGGCGCGCATGAAGGCTCGCTGCTGCTGTGGGCGCTGATTCTCGGTGGCTGGACCTTCGCCGTGTCGGTGTTTTCCCGGCAATTGCCGCAGATCATGCTGGCCCGCGTGCTGGCGGTGATGGGCCTGATCAGCGTCGGTTTCCTGCTGTTCCTGATCCTCACCTCCAACCCGTTCAGCCGCCTGCTGCCGCAGAGCCCGCCGGACGGTCGCGACCTCAACCCGCTGCTGCAGGACATCGGCCTGATCGTGCATCCACCGATGCTGTACATGGGCTATGTCGGTTTCTCCGTGGCCTTTGCCTTCGCCATCGCCGCCTTGCTCGGCGGGCGTCTGGATGCGGCCTGGGCGCGCTGGTCGCGGCCATGGACCATCGTCGCCTGGGCCTTTCTCGGCGTCGGCATCACCCTCGGTTCGTGGTGGGCTTATTACGAACTGGGCTGGGGCGGCTGGTGGTTCTGGGACCCGGTGGAAAACGCCTCGTTCATGCCATGGCTGGTGGGCACTGCGTTGATCCACTCGCTGGCCGTTACCGAGAAACGCGGCGTGTTCAAAAGCTGGACCGTTTTGCTGGCGATCGCCGCCTTTTCCCTGAGCCTGCTGGGTACGTTCCTGGTGCGTTCCGGAGTGCTGACGTCGGTGCATGCGTTCGCTTCCGACCCGGCGCGTGGCGTGTTCATCCTGATCTTCCTGCTGATGGTGGTCGGCGGTTCGCTGACCCTGTTCGCCATCCGCGCGCCTGTGGTGAAAAGCCATGTCGGTTTTGGCCTGTGGTCGCGGGAAACCCTGTTGCTGGGCAATAACCTGGTGCTGGTGGTGGCGGCGTCGATGATTCTGCTCGGCACCCTGTATCCGCTGGTCGTGGATGCGCTGAGCGGGGCGAAGATGTCGGTCGGCCCGCCGTATTTCAACGCACTGTTCGTGCCATTGATGGCGCTGTTGATGGCGGTGATGGCGATTGGTGTGCTGGTGCGCTGGAAGGACACGCCGCTGAAATGGCTGCTGGGCATGTTGACCCCGGTGCTGATCGGCAGTGTGGTGCTGGCGGTGATTGCCGGTTTCGTCATGACCGACTTCCATTGGGCGGTGATCGCCACCGTGCTGCTCGCCGCCTGGGTGCTGATGGCCGGTGTGCGCGACGTGCTCGACAAGACCCGTCACAAAGGACTGCTCAAAGGCGTGCGTTCGCTGACTCGCAGCTATTGGGGCATGCAGCTGTCGCACATCGGCATCGCCGTGGTCGCGCTGGGTGTGGTGCTGTCGAGCCAGAACAGCGCCGAGCGCGATCTGCGTCTGGCCCCCGGCGAATCGGTGGAGCTGGGCGGCTACATGTTCGTTTTTGATGGCGCGAAACACGTTCAGGGGCCGAACTTCACCTCGGACAAGGGCACCATCCGCGTGCTGGAAGATGGCAAGCAGGTCACCGCGCTGTACCCGGAAAAGCGCCTGTACACCGTGCAGCGCTCGATGATGACCGAGGCCGGCATCGACGCCGGTTTTACTCGCGATTTGTATGTCGCCCTCGGCGAGCCGCTGGACAATGGCGCCTGGGCGGTGCGCGTCCACGTCAAACCGTACGTGCGCTGGATCTGGTTCGGCGGGTTGATTACCGCGCTGGGCGGATTGCTGGCAGCGCTGGACCCGCGTTACCGGGTCAAGGTCAGGAACAAGGTGCGTGAAGCACTGGGGATGTCGGGAGCGGCAGTATGAAGCGTTGGGTGTTGGTGATTCCGCTGGTGTTGTTTCTGGGCCTGGCGGCGTTTCTTTACAAAGGTCTGTACATGGACCCGTCGGAGCTGCCGTCGGCGCTGATCGACAAGCCATTTCCGGAATTTTCCCTGCCGGCGGTGCAGGGCGACAAGCCGCTGACCCGCGCTGACTTGCTCGGCAAACCGGCGCTGGTCAATGTCTGGGGCACCTGGTGCATCGCCTGCCGGGTCGAACACCCGGTGCTGACCAAACTGGCGCAGCAGGGCGTGGTGATCTACGGCGTCAACTACAAGGACGTCAACGCCGACGCGCTGAAGTGGCTTCAGGATTTCCACGATCCGTATCAGCTGAACATCCGTGACGAAGCCGGCAGCCTCGGCCTGAATCTGGGCGTCTACGGCGCCCCGGAAACCTTCCTGATCGACCGCAAGGGCATCATCCGCTACAAGCACGTCGGCGTGATCGACGAGACGGTCTGGCGGGAAAAACTGGCCGGTCTGTATCAGGGGCTGGTGGACGAGGGCAAGCAATGATCTGGTTGCGCAACCTTGTAGGAGCCGAGCTTGCTCGCGATAGCGGCATCCGTATCGATACATATGCTGCGGATGTCACATCTGTTTCGCGAGCAAGCTCACTCCTACAGGTGATCCGGCGCATGTTCGTGGTGGTTCTGATTGCCCTTGGTGGCGCCGGCACCGCCCACGCGGCCATCGACGCCTACACCTTCAAGGACGATGCAGAGCGCGCGCGTTACACCGAGCTGACCCGCGAGCTGCGTTGCCCGAAATGCCAGAACCAGGACATCGCCGATTCCAACGCGCCGATTGCCGCCGACCTGCGCAAGGAGATCTACCGCATGCTCGGCGAAGGCCAGAGCAATCAGCAGATCATCGATTTCATGGTCGACCGCTACGGTGAGTTCGTGCGCTACAAGCCTGAACTCAACGCGCGGACCTGGCTGCTCTGGTTCGGCCCGGCGGCGCTGCTGTTCGGCGGCGTGCTGGTGATTGCCGTGATCGTTGTGCGTCGCCGCCGTAATCAGGGCGCCGACGCCGATGTGCTTTCCGACGAGGAGCGTCAGCGCCTCGCCCACCTGCTGGATAAAAAACACTGATGATCGATTTCTGGCTAGCGACCGGCCTGCTGTTGCTGGTGGCCCTGAGTTTCCTGTTGATCCCTGTCCTGCGCGGCCGCCGCGCTCAACGCGAAGAAGATCGCACCGCCCTCAACGTGGCGCTGTACCAGGAGCGTCTGGCTGAACTGCAGGCGCAGCAGGAGGAGGGCGTGCTCTCCGCCGCGCAACTGGACCGCGGTCGTGCCGAAGCGGCCCGTGAACTGCTGGCCGACACCGAAGGCGCTGCCGCCGAGAGCGCAGTGCGTCAGGGGCGTCCGTTGCCGCTGCTCGCCGCCGTGCTGGTGCCGCTGCTGGGGTTTGCGCTGTATCTGCATTTCGGTGCCAGCGACAAGGTCGAACTGACCCGCGAATTCGCCGAACCCGCGACTTCGCTGGCGCAGATGACCGATCGCCTGGAGCGCGCGGTCAAGGCTCAGCCGGACTCCGCCGAGAGCATCTATTTCCTCGCCCGCACCTACATGGCCCAGGATCGCCCGGCCGACGCCGCGCGCATGTTCGAGCGCGCCGTGGCACTGGCCGGTCGTCAGCCGGAGCTGCTCGGGCAATGGGGGCAGGCGCTGTATTTCGCCGGCAACAAGACCTGGACGCCGCAGATTCAGGGCCTGGCCGATGAGGCGCTCAAGCTTGATCCGAAAGAAGGCACCAGCCTTGGGCTCAAGGGCATCAACGCGTTCGAGAGCCAGCATTATCAGGACGCGGTGATGTACTGGAAGCGTCTGCTGGCGGTGCTACCGGCCAACGATCCGTCGCGTTCGGCGCTGGAGGGCGGCATCGCCCGGGCCAGCGAAAAAGTGGTGCAGAGCGGCGGCACGCTGGACGATGGGCCGGTCATGGCAGCCAAGGGCGCCCACCTGACCGTGCGGGTGGACGTGGCTGATGCGCTGAAAGGCAAACTGCAGCCGAGCGACACCGTGTTTGTCTTTGCCCGCGCCGTGTCGGGCCCGCCTGCGCCGCTGGCGGTCAAACGGGTGACCGTGGCCGACCTGCCGGTGGAGGTCGAACTGACCGACGCCGACGCGATGATGCCGCAACTGAAACTGTCGAACTTTCCCGAAGTCCAACTGGTTGCCCGCATATCCCGGGCCGGCCAACCGACTTCCGGTGAGTGGATCGGTCGCAGTCAGCCGTTGCCCAGCAACGTGACCGCCCGCCAGGCCTTGACCATCGACAGCCCCGATCAGTAGCCCTGATCAAGTAGAGAACCGCCATGTATCGTGTTGCCCGTTTCACCCTGCTGAGTGTGCTGGTAGCCCTGACCGCTGCGTGTGCCGCGCAGCGTCCCGGTCCGCAGAGTTCCGAACCGATCCCGACCCTGCCGGGCCCGTCACCGACGCCACAGCCGGGCACCCCGCGCACCACGCCGCAGACACCACCGTCCACGCCGATTCCCAAGCCAGGCCCGAAAACCTCCGCCAGCTTCGCCCCACCGCCGGGCGGCAACAGCCACTGGGACGCCCGCCTGGGTGTGCATGTGCTGGATAACGTGCCCAACACCTTCTACCGCCAGCGCACCTACTACCGCTGGAACAACGGCTGGAGCTGGTCCACCTCTCCAGCCGGCCCGTGGCAGGAAACTGACTCCAGCGGCGTGCCTGCAGGCTTGAGCCGACAGTTCGGGAACTGAGCAGGAGCGCGCTTGCCCGCGATGGCGGTGTGTCAGATGTTGCTGTAATGGCTGACCCACCGCTTTCGCGAGCAGAGCTCCCTCCCACGGGGTTTGTGTTGTCTGGGTGAACGCATACATCCAGAAAACCGCGATCCCTTAGCCCGCCTGGCGCCACCGCCGGTAAGCCTGACACGCACTATGTTCTGTAGGAGTGAGCTTGCTCGCGATTGCAATTTGCCTTGTGGCAGGTATATGGCTGACACACCGCCATCGCGGGCAAGCGCGCTCCTGCAGTTCTGTTTCCGCCACATCGCAAGTTGCTTCACCACTGGAAAAATGTGGGAGGGAGCTCTGCTCGCGAAAGCGTCATGTCAGACGTCGATGTATTCACTGACCCACCGCTTTCGCGAGCAGGGCTCCCTCCCACAGGTTCTGTGTTGCCTGGCTGAACGCATATAGCCGTAAAACCGTAACAGATACTTCAAACGGTTGGTGTGCACTTGCTCGCGATTTCGGCGGCAACCGGTATCGCTTTGTAGAGCAGTGAGTTTTTAGTAAGAAGCTACAAAAGATTCGGCAATGTCCTACAGGCTATCAATTTACATCAAGGTGCTTTTGTAGAAATATCCTCGGCGGTCTGAATAAATATGCGATGGTCGAGTATATGAAGATAAAAGGATGTTCGGCTGGGCGATGGTTAGGTCTTGCATTATTGATTTTTAGCGGGCCGGTGCTGGCCGGCGGCAAGTGCGAGTACGTTCCGCCAAAATTCGAATCGCTAACCTATAAGGAAGGCGATTACCTACCGGTATATTTCTCGAAGTTTCAAATGAGCTTGCCTGGAAAACCTGTCGGATTCTTGAGCACCGACGGTTTCATCGCTGTATACCCCGATAAAGTTACTGTGGGTATCCAGCACATCGCTCAAGATGATAGGGAAGAAGTAGCTCCGCTTTTGGCACCAGGCCTAAAAAGCATTTCAGGCTATTATCGTCTGATATACGGGGCGCCTGCATCTATCAGTGCTTGGAGCGATGATGAGCTTGTTTCGCAACGACGTATGTTAAGGCTCGACTGTAATTCGAGAGTCGCTTTTTTTCGGGTAGGCGGTTCTGAAGTTTTGTTCCACAAGGCAAAAGAGAAGAAGGGTATCCATGTAATTGTGGTGCTAAATGGCGACGACGTGGAGTTGATAACGACTTCAGGCTCTGAGCAAATGGCATTGCAGATAATAGCCAGTATAAAAAGGAGGTTGTAAGTGGAGCCGCTGGATTATTCGGATGTTCAAGCAGTTAGAGAAGTTTTGGTGAAGTGGTATGGTCAGCAGGCAAACGCTTGGGATATAAATGAGGCAGTGATAAGGCTCATCATTAAAATGCTGGAAGAAATGCATAACTGCACAGCCGCTATGAGGCTT
Organism: Pseudomonas sp. NPDC090208; assembly: GCF_044746785.1. Taxonomy (NCBI): domain Bacteria; kingdom Pseudomonadati; phylum Pseudomonadota; class Gammaproteobacteria; order Pseudomonadales; family Pseudomonadaceae; genus Pseudomonas; species Pseudomonas sp. NPDC090208. The sequence continues at coordinate 116,920 of NZ_JBIVCU010000017.1, read as the reverse complement.
GTCCCAACGCCAACAACCTTTGGTGGTCAGATGGGTCAGTTGGCCAAGGGGTATATAAAAAATATGATTGGCGCGTTAAGAAAGCACTCAGATGTATATAAGACTTGCTCTAAAGCGGTTATTTATAAATATAAAACCTTCCTGGCGGAGGCAGCGGCGGGAGTGTAGCTGTGGCTTAGTTAGCCTTAATCGTTCCATTAAATGTAAAACGGCGACCCATTCGGGTCGCCGTTTTCATTCCATCCGCTGTGCTTACTTCGCAGGATAAATCTGATCAAACACCCCGCCATCGGCAAAGTGGGTTTTCTGTACGGTGCGCCAGTCGCCGAAGGTTTTTTCCACGGAGAGGAAGTCGACTTTCGGGAAGCGGTCGGTGTATTTCGCCAGGATGGCCGGGTCGCGGGGGCGCAGGTAGTTGTTGGCGGCGATTTCCTGGCCTTCCGGGGACCACAGGTATTTCAGGTATTCCTCGGCAGCGGCGCGGGTGCCTTTCTTGTCGACGACTTTGTCGACCACGCTGACCGGCGGTTCGGCTTCGGCAGAGACGCTTGGGTAGACCACTTCGAACTGGTCGCGGCCGAATTCGCGGGCGATCATTTCCGCTTCGTTCTCGAAGGTCACCAGCACGTCGCCGATCTGGTTGGTCATGAAGGTGGTGGTGGCGCCGCGGCCGCCGGTGTCGAGCACCGGTACGTGGCTGAACAGTTCGCCGACGAATTTCTTCGCGGCGGCTTCGTCACCGCCGTTTTTCAGGGTGTAGCCCCAGGCGGAGAGGTAGGTGTAGCGACCGTTGCCCGAGGTTTTCGGGTTGGGCACCACGACTTCGACGCCGTCCTTGACCAGGTCATTCCAGTCTTTCAGGGCTTTGGGGTTGCCTTTGCGGACGATGAACACGGTGGCCGAGGTGAACGGTGCGCTGTTGTTCGGCAGGCGGCTGACCCAGTTCTTCGGCACCAGCTCGCCGTTGTCGGCCAGGGCGTTGATGTCGGTGGCCATGTTCATGGTGATCACGTCGGCCGCCAGGCCATCGATCACGGCACGAGCCTGTTTGCTCGAACCGCCGAAGGACATCTGCACCGCGACGTTTTCCTTGTGCTCGGCTTCCCAGTGTTTCTGGAAGGCGGCGTTGTAGTCCTTGTAGAAATCACGCATGACGTCGTAGGAGACGTTGAGCAGTTGCGGGGCGGCGTGGGCGGCGCTGCCGATGGCCATTCCGGCAGCCAGCAGGGAGGCGGCGAAGAGTTTTTTCACTGCGAATTCCTTTGTTGTTAACGGCGTCTTGAGCAGAACGTTCTTATGTACAAAAGCGATGGCTAATGGCCGCGACTATAACGAAAACCTTTTAAGCGCTTATAGATTAAAAACTTATGTGCTTATGACGGTTTTGCTGGTTCGCTGACGGCTATCGCATCGACTTTCGGGAACAGCGCATTGCCGCAGCGCGAGCAAAAGGCTGCACCGTGTTCGTGGCTGTTTTTCCGGCATACGGGGCAGTCGTGCTGCAACTGGTCGCCGCGCATGGCGTTGGCCAGCTCGGCGGTGAAAATCCCGGTGGGCACGGCGATGATCGAGTAACCGGTGATCATCACCAGCGACGACAGGATCTGCCCCAGCGGGGTTTTCGGCACGATGTCGCCGAAGCCCACAGTGGTCAGGGTGACGATGGCCCAGTAGATGCCCTTGGGGATGCTGGTGAAGCCGTGTTCCGGGCCTTCGACCACGTACATCAAGGTGCCGAACACCGTGACCAGGGTCGACACGGTGACCAGAAACACGATGATCTTCTGTTTGCTGCCGCGCAGGGCTGCCAGCAGGTAGTGCGCCTGTTTGAGGTAGGGGCTGAGCTTGAGCACGCGGAAGATCCGCAGCATCCGTACCACGCGGATGATCAGCAGGTACTGCGCGTCGCTGTAGTAGATCGCCAGAATGCCGGGGACGATCGCCAGCAGGTCGATCAGGCCATAGAAGCTGAAGGCGTATTTCAGCGGCTTGGGCGAGCAGTACAGACGCAGGATGTATTCCACGGCGAAGACGAAGGTGAACCCCCATTCGATCCACGCCAGCAGGTCGGCATAGTCGCGGTGCACGGCCTCGATGCTGTCGATGATCACCACCAGCAGGCTGCACAGGATGATCAGCAGGAGGATTTTGTCGAAGCGTCGACCGGCCTTGGTGTCGGTCTGAAATACGATGATGCGCAGCTGTTCTCGCCAGCCGGTGTTGCTGTCCATGGTGCCGTTCCGTTTGCAAAGTCGGACCAGCCTGTGACAAAGCGTTCAGGAGCGCAACTGCCGATTGAGGGTGGTCTGTTGCAGCGTGCGCTGTCCGGCCTGGACCAGCCAGCAGGCGAGAATGAACGGTGCGGTCAGCGTCGCCAGACCCACGCCGGCAAAGCCCGGCTGCAGCAGAATCGCCAGAACGATGGCAATCGCCGGCAGCCACGGTTTGTTGCGCAGATGGCTGAAGGCGAGGGCGGCCAGCGCCGGGTTGTAGGCGCAGAGGCCGAGCAGGGCCGGGTGGGTTTCCTGCTGCCAGAAGGCGAAAGCGGTGCCGCACAGACAGCCCGTCAACGCCCAGAACGCGGCGCGGCGGCTGGCAATGAGCAGGCCCAGGCCGATCAGCACCCCGGCCAACGGGTGATCCAGCAGGAACACCTGGCCCAGACCCAGTGGCAGTGCTTCAAGCAGGGTATGCGAGGTCGCCGGGCTGGACGATGGCTCGACAAACATCAGCAACACCCAGCTGAACAGCACGAACGGCGCGGTGTAGGCCTTCAGGCACGACGCTTTTGGCGTGCGTTGCAACCAGGCATGCACGAGCATCGCGCTCAGGCCGCCGCAGGCAATCACCAGCAGCGGCGTCAACGGCGAGCCGTCGAAACGGTAGTCGATCAACAGGCCCAGCAGCACGCCGTTGTAGCTGTAGACGCCGGACTGGCGCTCGGCCTTGGCATAGCCACGACGCTGGGCAGTGAGCAGCCCGGCCAGCGCCCCGAGCAGCGCGGCGCCGAGAGAGGATGGCGCGCTGATCAGGATCGCCAGCAGGCAGAACAGCCCGCACAGCGGGCTGCGTTGCAGAAGGACCTGACTGAAACCGTTGAGCAGGGCTTCGGCCCAGTCAGGGCAGTGGAAATCGGGGGCAGGTTTGATGGCAGACATGTATGTATTCAATATTGTTTTTTATTGTATACATATTCGCCGAAGCCAATGGCTTGACGCAATCCCCTTGTCTGCGTGCCCTTGTAGGAGCTTGCTCGCCCTGCGACCGGCGACAACGTCGTCGTAAACCCTGCGCACGCGCTATGCCTGACACTCCCAATGCGCATGGATGTACGACTGCTGCGCAGCCGGTCGCAGGACGAACCAGCTCCTACAAGGGGGATTTACACCCGAAATTGCCGCAACAACCCGTTCAACTGTTCGCTCAGGCCCTTGAGTTGCGCGGCCTGGGTGACGTTCTGGTTGAGGTCTTCCACCACATGGGACTGTTGCAGGGTGGCACTGGCGATTGAGCCGATTTTGACTCGAGCCAGTTCCCGGCCATTCGAGCCGGGCTTGAGCGCGTGAAGAATCCGCCGGGTTATGTCGGGATATTGGATTGATTGAGCCATGCTAGGCCCCGTTACCCTTAGGCACGGGCATGATATTTCGTTCACTACGGCGTGGGCCAAGCCGCATTGGCATAACAAGATCGGAAGGGGCTAGCGTAAGTGTTTAGCTATAGCTGTCCTGCGTTCCTGTACAGCAGCCATATTGATCCTGCGGCGGTTCAGGTTCAGCAATAGGTGGAAAATCAACTGTGATTTTCTCGGGGGTTTTCTCAGGGGCGCCGTTAAGTTCAATAATGCTGATTTCCAGCTCTGCACCTGGGGGGGCGGGTGTGGTAACGATAGGCATTGATGGTAAAGGCTGGCTGGCAATAGACCCTCCCTCGCCTTCAGGTTCAGGTTCAGGTTCAGGTTCAGGTTCAGGCTCAGGCTCAGGTTCAGGTTCAGGAGTTGGAGGTGGTGGGAGCGGGCAGGTCGGGGCTGTCAGTGGCAGAACGCCGATGGGGGTTGCATCTTGTGCAGTGGGCTCCTCGTTACCTGGGTTCTCTCGTTTCTCCCAAGGTACGCTGTCAACCGTTACCTCATCTGTCGCTGGATCCCAGATGACCATGCCGATCTTGTTTTCATACGAAGCCTGAATTTCTGCAAGCGAGGCCAGCTTGAGGTCGGGGGCTATCCAGTGATCTGTGTAGCTCGCATCGGGGGTGTCTTTGAAGTTTTTTTTCCCAGAAGGGGACGATTACATTTTTAAAAAATTTTTTGGCGACTTCCGAATTCAATACCGAAAGCCCGCCGATCAGGATGGCTGCAAGCGCTAAAGGTGTTGCGCCTGCCGTTATTCCGCCTAAAAGAACCACACTACCTATTACGCCAGCGACATTGCCTGTCAGTGTCAGTAAATCGCCTGGGTCAAATCCTTCTTCTGTCTTGGATTCTGCAATAATTTTGAGGAACGTTGCGGTGCCGGCAAATACATGTGCAGTCCCGCTAACAAAGGGCATAAACCCTGGGGTGACCGCTGTAATAGAAAAGATGCTTGTAACGGTTGCTACGGTTTGGGCGCATTGGTTTATGAGATGAAAGCCTTTCTCATTCGTCTTGAACTGGTCTGCGAGTGCGGTGGCGGCTGAGCCTTTTCCGATGTGGGCTGCAAATATTTCTATTTTTTTACTCATTATATGTTTCTCTAATAGTCATTGAGAGTGAGGTTTTTTACGGCGTATCCAGAAAAAAACCGTTGTAATACTGAAAAACAGAGCGCCTGCAACGAAAGGCAGAAGAATCATGTTTTTTTCTAACTTTTTGGATGCCGACATCTGCTTCAACAGGGCTGCGTCTTGTAGCACGCAACCGTCCAGTGTATGGGCTGAAGTTACTATTGTTCGCTCTTGGGTGGTGATAACGGTAAGAGATACGGTGTCGCCTATATCAAGGCGGGGTTTGTTGCAACTGTTAATTTCGGCATAGATTGTCTGTTCAGTCGATCGAACTTTAGGGTTTTTGGAGGGCACTTTCACTCTATAAATCAATATTGAGCGGTCAGCCTTGCGAGAGTAGCCTTCAGAAGAAACACGCCCAATTTGCAGGCGCTCTTCTCCAGATGCCGGAGAGGGATCCTCGTTCTTCTCCGTAAGGTGGAACAGTCCCCAGAACATAAGTCCAAGCGCGATGGAAATTGTGGCTCCCTGTAAATGAGTTTTATAAGGTTCTTCGATTTTCGAGGCGGGTTTTGGAGGATGCTCCGGCCTCATGAGGTTAATGTCTTGAACGCAATGGTCATTCGAAGTTGATCGCACAGCGCTGAGGGCGACCTCGCACTATGTGGAATATGCCCATTGAACAGTACTGCTCGCCCGGGCTTGGGCATCACGGTTGCGATAATGTCTTGCTTGTGCTGGTCGTAAAAGATGAGTTCTCCGCCCCAACAAGTGGCCCAGTGCTCATTGCAAAATAGTATTACGGTGGTGCCTTGTTCTCGGGGTCGATTGTCTCGATGGATAGGGGAGTCCTGGCCAAACGTCTGGCCGTTCGCATACACCCCGAGCAATGTCGCGTTCGGGATGCTCGAAGACTTGATGCGTTCCCAGAAATGTGAAAGGTCTTGCCATTTGATATCAAGTGCAAGTTCAGGCTCACAACTTTTTTTGTCAGGTCTGCCTGATCCGGCAATGAAGCTGTGCCAGCAAGGTCTGGAAAAATACGCGTCATTGATGGGCCATCCATAACGCCAGATGCTGGACTTTAGGTTCTTGAGAATTCCTTGTAGCTCGCTGGCGCTCGTCGCGTTCTCGATGATCGTGATGTCTTTTTCGGTGAAGTTCATAGCGCGCTCCTGTTGAGTGGGAGTTTTTGCCCTCTGGGTGCGCTGGAAATTAAGCGTCGTCGGTACGCTGATCAAATATTAAAATGTAAGCTGATATGAATTCAAATTGAAGGTGTGCGGGCTTTTTATTGGCTTTTATGCGCTATGTTACAGCTTTTGTGTAACTTTATTTTTTAAATTGCTTCGTTTTGTGTATTCATATTGCCTAATGTGATTCTGGGTATTTCAAAAAAGCAGCTAAATGCAGTTGGTCTGTAGTCTGTAAAAAAATCTTTTGTAGGAATACTTCGTAAAGTCATGTGCGCCTTCCAAATGGATATCTCAACAAATTTGCGCTCAGTGTGAAGCACTTCGCCAATAACCCTGTGCCGCCGCTATGCGGCCAGTGAAAGGCGTACGTGGGATGTCGACAGGAAGGCTGCCCGCACTGAAGCGGGCTACCGGATAGGGCAGGGAGCGGAACGCAAAGGTATTTACACCCTGAACTGCCGCAACAACCCGTTCAACTGCTCGCTCAAGCCCTTGAGTTGCACGCTGGCGGCGCTGGATTGTTCGGCGGCGATGGCGGTGCTTTGCGACAGTTGCGCTGCCTGGGTGACGTTCTGGTTGATGTCTTCCACCACATGTGACTGTTGCAGGGTGGCGCTGGCAATCGACGCATTGAGGCCGTTGAGGTTGCGCAGCGCCTGGCTGATCGAGGTCAGGCTCTGGCCGGCGAGGTTGGCCTGTTCGATGGTCAGTTGCGACGAGCGGCTGCTGTCGCCGATCACTTTCACGGCGGCGTCGGAGTGGCTTTGCAGGCGCTCGATCATGCTCTGGATTTCCGCTGTCGACTTCTGCGTGCGCTGGGCCAGCAGGCGTACCTCGTCGGCGACCACCGCAAAACCACGGCCCTGATCACCGGCCCGGGCCGCTTCGATGGCAGCGTTCAGCGCCAGCAGGTTGGTCTGTTCGGCAATCGAGCTGATCACTTCCAGCACGCCACCGATCTGCGTGCTTTCGCTGGACAGGGTGCGAATGACCTCGACCGCCTGATCGATGGTGCCGGACAGGTGGCCGATCTGCCGCAGGCTGCTGTCGATGTTGGCCTGACCCTGTTGCGCCTGAGATTCGGCGTTGCGCATTTCGCTGGCGGCGTGTTCGGCGTTTTTCGCTACGTCCTGCACGCCGTAAGTCACTTCGTTGACAGCGGTGGCGACCTGTTCCATCTGCATGGACTGCTGCTGGCTGCGCTCCTGCGCCTGCTGCGCGTTGCTGCCCAGATCCAGCGAGGCCTGCCCCAGGCCGACGGCCGACTGTTGCAACTCGCTGACCACCCGCCGCAGTTTGGCGGTGAAGGCGTTGAAGTGCCGGGCCAGTTGGGTGATTTCGTCGTTGCCATGGGTTTCCAGGCTGCGGGTCAGGTCGCTCTCGCCGCTGGCGATGCTGGCCATGGCTTCCACGGTGGTACGCAACGGGCCGGAGATGCTGCGGGCGATGAGGATCAGCAGCACGGCCATGATCAGGATGATGCCGGTGCTGATCGACAGCGCCTTGATCACCTGGCTGTGGAATTCGCTTTCGACGTCATCGACGTACACCCCGGAGCCGATGATCCAGCCCCACGGGGTGAACAGCGAGATGTAGGAAATCTTCTGCACCGGCTCGCTGGCGCCCGGTTTCGGCCAGCGGTAATTGACCATGCCGGCGCCCTTGGCCTTGGCCAGGGTGACCATTTCATTGAAGACCTGAAAACCGTCGGGGTCCTTGATGCCGGAAAGGTCCTGGCCGACCAGCTTGGGATTGGCCGGGTGCATGATCATCACCGGGTGCAGGTCGTTGATCCAGAAATAGTCGGTCTGGTTGTAGCGCAGCCCGCTGATGGCTTTCATCGCCTGTTGCTGGGCCTGTTCGCGGGTCAGGGTGCCGGCGCTTTCAAGACCCTGGTAGTAGTCGAGCAGGCCGCTGGCGGTCTGCACCACATGCATGGTCTTTTGCGCCTTGGCGTCGTAGAGGTCGTCATGGATCTGTTTGAGCATGGCCGCAGCCAGCGTGAACAACATCAACACAGCGACGATGAGGATCAGCCACAGACGCCGGCTGATCGTGAGGTTGCGCATATTCATGACCGTCACTCCGTTCATTGTTCTTGTTATCCCGCCAGACCGGTTCGTTGACCGGTCTGCGTGGCAGCACCCTACGGATTCCGCCGCCCATTAAGGATTTCGGCGTGTCAGCGCCAAACCTGAGCATGGAGCGAATAATTCGCCATCTAGCCGTAGCGAAAGGCCGAATTGCCTTGGGATAGAGCCTTAGACGCTGTCAGACCTTTCGTATCTATAGCCAAAGGCTTACAAGAACTGGAGACCTTCGCTCTATATTGGATCCCAAATCAGCAGTACATTGAACCCATCAACTGCAGCAAAGGACGCTGCAGGATCAGGGACGATCGACCGTTGCCAGGCATTGGCGGCCGACAGGAAGTTGGACGGTCTTGTGTGAACCCGCTTCGGCGGGTTTTTTAATGCCTGCGAAAAAGTGTCTGGCTGCACAGCATCACCTGTAGGAGCCGGCTTGCTGGCGAATGCGACAGATATGAACCCGCGATGTTGACTGACCCACCGCCTTCGCCAGCAAGCCGGCTCCTACAGGTTTGGCGGCTGCACACCCCGCCTGTTACAACCGTTTCGACCAAATGTCATCGCAAAATGGAATTTCCAGCGCGCGCGCCGCTCACAGTACGAACAAGAACCCGAGTCCGGAACAGGGCCGTTCGGGACTGGCATGGGAATTTCAACCGTGGATGCAGTGCAAATGGCAGCAAACGGGCAGAGCAAGGGGCTGATTCTGGTGGTCGAGGACGAATCGATCATTCGCGAATTCGTGTGCGAGATTCTTGGCGACGAAGGGTTCACCACCTGGGCGCTGGAAAACGCCGATGAAGCCGCCAGGTTTCTCGACGAGCACGCCGACAGGGTGTCGCTGTTGCTGACCGATATCCTCATGCCGGGCACTTTGAACGGTGCCGATCTGGCCAACCTGTCCGGCAACAAGTGGCCGAAGATTCCGATCCTGATCATGTCCGGTCACGAAACCCCGGAAAGCTCCGGCGTGCAGCACCCGGTTACGTTCATCCGCAAACCGTGGAGTTTCGGGCAACTGCTCGATGGTGTGGAGAAGGCCCTGCAGTCGAGCAAGGCCGGGTAAGCGTCAGCGCTCGGGTTCGCAGCCCTTCAACACCAGACGAATGATGGTCTGGGCGGCCGCCTCGTAGTCGGCGTCGTCCAGCTTGGCCTTGCCGGTGACCGTGGAAATCTGCCAGTCGAAGTCGGCGTAGGTCTGGGTCGCCGCCCAGATGCTGAACATCAGGTGATTGGGGTCGAGCGGGGCGATCAGACCGTCTTCGATCCAGCCCTGGATGCAGTCGATGTTGTGTCGCGCCTGGGCGTTGAGCTGCTCGACCTGCTCGGGCGTCAGGTGCGGCGCGCCGTGCATGATCTCGCTGGCGAACACCTTGGAGGCGAACGGCAGATCGCGGGAAATGCGGATCTTCGAGCGGATGTAGCCGCTCAGCACCTCGGCCGGCACGCCGTCGCGGTTGAAGGGCGTCGACGCCTGCAGGATCGGCTCGATGATGCTTTCGAGCACCTCGCGGTAGAGGTTTTCCTTGGATTTGAAGTAGTAGTAGACGTTGGGCTTGGGCACGCCGGCCTTGGCGGCGATGTCGCTGGTCTTGCTGGCGGCGAAGCCTTTGTCGGCGAATTCTTCACTGGCTGCGCGCAGGATCAGTTCTTTGTTGCGCTCGCGGATGCTGCTCATAAAGCGGAATGTCCTTGCCGGCTCGGCGGTGGCGAATGTTAGCACCGGCCTCGCGCAGGGCTCAAGATTGCGCCGGGAGCAGACCGCAGCGGTGCTGCGGGGTATGCTCAGGGCCATTGTCCGGATAAGGAATGTCAGTGATGGCAGGAAGCAGCTTGTTGGTGTTGATCGACGATATCGCCACGGTTCTCGACGACGTGGCGCTGATGACCAAAATGGCGGCGAAGAAAACCGCCGGGGTGCTGGGCGACGATCTGGCGCTCAATGCCCAGCAGGTGTCTGGCGTGCGTGCCGAGCGCGAGTTGCCGGTGGTGTGGGCGGTGGCCAAGGGCTCGTTCATCAACAAGCTGATTCTGGTGCCGGCGGCCCTGGCGATCAGCGCGTTCATTCCGTGGGCGGTGACGCCGCTGTTGATGGTTGGCGGCGCCTACCTGTGTTTTGAGGGTTTCGAGAAACTGGCGCACTCGTTTTTGCACAGTGCCGCAGAGGATCAGGCCGAGCACGCACAGCTGAGCGAAGCGGTGGCGAACCCGGCGACCGATCTGGTGGCGTTCGAGAAGGACAAGATCAAGGGCGCGGTGCGCACCGATTTCATTCTTTCGGCGGAGATCATCGCCATCACTTTGGGCACCGTCGCCGAGGCTACGTTGCTGCAGCAGGTCATCGTGCTGTCGGGGATCGCGATCGTCATGACCATCGGTGTGTATGGCCTGGTCGGTGCCATCGTCAAACTCGACGACGGCGGTCTGTACCTCAGTGAGCTGAAGGGCGAGGGCGGCTTGCGCGATGCCCAGCGGGCCTTCGGCCGCGGCGTGTTGAGTGCGGCGCCGTACATGATGAAAGGCCTGTCGGTAATCGGCACGGCGGCGATGTTTCTGGTCGGCGGTGGCATTCTCACCCACGGCGTGCCGGCGTTGCATCATGGCATCGAGCACCTCACCGAGGTCACGGCAGCGTCGGCCGGTGGACTGTCGCTGGTGATACCGACCTTGCTCAACGCGGTGGCAGGGGTGGTCGCCGGTGCTATCGTGTTGCTGGTGGTCACGGGAGCGGGAAAAATCTGGCGCCTTTTCAAGGGCTAACAAGGTATCTGGCAAGAGGTCGTCGGTATGAACAGCCCTTTGTTTTCCAGTGTCGTCGCCTATGCCCAGCATTGTGAGCGGCAACTGGTGGAAATCCTGCATCGCCGACCCAGCCTGGACCGGCAGCAGGTCATGACCTGGGTGGATGAACAGAGTCATGCCTTGACCGACTGCGACCCGCTGGAGCTGCTGCGCTCGCTCAACGCCAATGTGCGAGCGGGCAAGCCATTGCCGTGGGAAGGGCGTTAGCGGCAGGGCGGGACGCTTGTTTCTGGGGGAGCCGGCTTGCTGGCGAAGGCGTCGTGTCAGGCGGCCTGATGTTGAATGACACGCTGCTGTTCGCCAGCAAGCCGGCTCCTATGGGGACAGAGGCTCAGCTATTTTCCACTCGTTCATAGGCCACCGCCGGCTTGCGGTTGTAGAAGGTGGCGGTACCTACCAGCACCAGCAGAATGCTCAACAACACCAGCGACGAGCCCACCGTGCCGAAGTCCAGGCCGCCTTTCTCGTGGGATTTGGTCAGCACGTCGCCCAGGGTCGCGCCAAACGGGCGGGTCAGGACGAAGGCGATCCAGAACAACGCCACCGACGACAACCGCGTGGTGTAGTGCAGCAGCGCAACGACGGCGATGGCCGAGCCGATCAGCAGCGCACCGCCCATGAATCCCAGCCCCGAGTCGTCGGCGAGGAAGTCGCCCAATGCGGTGCCCAAGGTGTTGGAGAACAGGATCGCGAACCAGTAGAACAGCTCGGCCTTGAGCGTGGTCACGCGGCTCACCGACAGGGATTTCTCGCTCAGGTACCAGACCGTGAAGATCGCCAACAGGATCGCGATCAGGATGGCCGAACCTGCGGCATAGCCCAGACCCAGCGTACGGTCCATGAAATCGGACATGGTGGTGCCGGCGGTGCTGGTCGAGAGAATCACCAGCCAGTACAGCGCCGGGTTGTAGCGTTTGCTGCTCAACTGGGTGATCAGGGTGACGACGAACAGGCTGATCAGGATCAGCGAGCTCATCAGATAGCCGACATCCAGGGTCATCGACAGCAGGTCGCCTGCTGTCTCGCCCAGTGTCGTGGCACAGATTTTCATGACCCAGAACGCCAGGGTGATCTGCGGAAGTTTATTCATTGTGGGTACCGGAATAGGTCAGACAGCTGAATGATTCGTCTGCAAAAAAGTCAGACGATGGCCCATGATCCCGGTACGCGCGTTAAAAACAGGTCGAGTGAATATGAAAACCTCATGAAAACCTTAGCGTCGCCAGGCCAGCAGCACGACGCCGCAGGTGATCAGGCAGATGCCGGCCCATTGCCGCAGGTCGAGTTTTTCGCCCAGCAATGTCACCCCGAGCACGGCGACCAGCACCACGCTGAGTTTGTCCACCGGTGCCACCAACGACGCCTGACCCAGCTGCAGGGCGCGGAAGTAGCAGATCCACGAGGCGCCGGTGGCAAGTCCGGAAAGCGTCAGAAACAGGTAGCTGCGCGGGGAAATCGAGCCCAGCGACTGATATTGGCCGGTGGCGTAGAGAATCAGCGCCAGGCTGACCAGCACCACCACAGTCCGCAGCAGCGTGGCGAAGTCGGAGTTGATGCCGCTGATGCCGACCTTGGCGAGAATCGCCGTCAGCGCGGCGAAGATGGCGGACAGGACGGCCCAGAAGGTCCAGGACGATAGAAAAGCTGCGTTCATTGCGGGTTCGCTCGATCAAAGGGAGGCACAGGCGGGATTGCCGGTGTAAAATTTCGCCCGGCGATAGGGCGAGGCGACTCGCCGATTAGACACGATCACGCTTCGATGGAGATAGAACCCATGCACGGATATGGCATGTCGGGTGACTTGCTTCACCTGGGAATTTACCTGCTGACGATTGTTGCCTGGCTGTACCTGTGGCTGGTCTGCGTGTTCAGCTCACGCATACCCTTCGCCCGCCGTCTGGGCACCCATGCGTTGCTGATCGTGGCCCTGGGCGTGCCGAGCCTGGCGACCGTCATGGTCGGCGGCGCGCTGCTGCTGTTCGGGCTGGAATATATCGTGCTGAGTCTGACGGTGGTGGGTGCGGCGGTTCCGCTGGTGAGCGTGGGAATCGTGCGCCGCGATTTGCGCAGTAGCAAATGAACCGGTGGGAGCGTGGCTTGCCCGCGAAGGCGCCCGGTCAGACAACACGGGGTGTCTGAACCGGCCGCTTCGCGGGCAAGCCCGCTTCCACACTGATGGGTGTCGCTTAGAAGAACACTTTCAACAGGAAGCTGGCGGTGTTCTGGTCGGTATCGAAGTAACGGGTGTCGTTGATCCCGTACTTGTTGGTCCAGTAGTCATATTCGATACCGACGTACAGGGTCTTGTCCGCCAGGTTCATCGCCTTGCCCAGGTCGTACTTGATCTGTGGGTTGAAGTGCAGGTTGGAGTGGTAGTCACCCTTGGTGCGCGACTGCTTGTTGTCCACGACCCAGTCCATGAAACCGTCGATCAGGATGTCGGACTTGCCCACCGGAATCGTGTAGGACCATACCGGGGTGATCTGCCAGGCGCCGTAACCAGCGCGGTGGTTGTCGTTGTAGCGCTTGTAGAAGTTCAGCTGGAAGTAGTCGAAACCGGGGATGTCCAGGTCGAAGCCCGGGCCGATCAGGAACGACTCGACATCGCCTTCTCCGAACTCGTAAGTGGTCGCCAGCAGCACGTCCTTGATCGGGCCCAGTTCGAACTTCCTGTCGAAAATCTTGCCGGCCGACAGGCGCGGAGAAATTTCACCGTACAGGGTGTTATTGCCCACGCCCGGATCTTTCTTGCCGTTGTAGAAGATGTTGTCGACGAAGATGAAGTTGTCGCCGTATTTCCAGCCGTCGGCATGTTCGAAGGTGAAGGTCTGTTGAATCTCCGGATTCACCGCGAAGTTCTTGCCGTAAAGATACGTCAGGCTGTTGCTTTGCCATTGCAGCAGGTCGCCAGACATCGCCGGAGCGGCGGCAAGCAGGCTACCTGCGGCCATCAGGCTGGAAAACGTACGGTTCATGCATTACTCCCTTGAATAAAAATCGTGGTTGCCGGTCGGTGACGCTCTGTTGGCGGCGTCTTTTTCTGTTGTTACTAACTTGTCTGATTGGTCAGCTTTGACTGAATAGCAAGCGCTGAGCCAACACCCTGAAAAAAGACAAAAAAGTCTCGTCGGCTGCTGTAAAAAGCAGTCGATTCCGGGATTTTCCATGCCATTTCGATGATGCTCCGGTCAGCGTATTAGCTGTCCGGTCAGTCAGATTGTTAGCGGGCGGTCATTCGACCCTGATTTCGAGCGGCGGCGGAGGATACTGACTCGCGCGGCCGGCCTCAAGTGCTCTGCGACGGAGCACATGAGGCAAAAACGGGGCAGAACGACCGCTGCGCGGTCAGTGCGAGTGCAAAGGCCCTGCCATGGCCGCCCGTTCGGCGCCGCCGAGGACGTTGAACAGCAGGTTCAGCAGCACGGCGCTGAGGGTCGCCATGGCGATGCCGCTGTGGGTGATCGGCCCCATCCAGTGTGGCAACTGGCTGAAGAACTCCGGCCGCACCACGGGAATCAGGCCCATGCCGGTGCTCACCGCGACCAGCAACTGGTTGCGACGGTCGGCGATATCGGCTTCCTGAAGGATCTTGATCCCGGTGGCGGCGACCATGCCGAACATGGCGATGGCCGCGCCGCCGAGTACCGCCGGTGGAATCGATGCCACCAGATACGCCGCCTTGGGCAGCAGGCTGAGCAGGACCAGGAAACCGCCGGCGACCATGGTCACCGAACGGCAACGCACGCCGGTCATCTGCACCAGACCGATGTTCTGGGCGAAGGAGGAGTGGGTGAAGGTGTTGAGGAAACCGGCGAGGAACGACGCGGCGGCGTCGCACAGCAGGCCGCGACGGAGCATGCCGGGGGTGACTTCGCGGTCGGTGATCTTGCCCAGGGCGAGGAACATGCCGGTGGACTCGACGAAGATGATCACCACCACCAGGCACATCGACAGGATCGGCGCGAGGCTGAAGGTCGGCATGCCGAAGTGCAGCGGGGTGACCACCTTGATCCAGTCGGCCTGGGCCAGACCGCTGAGGTCGACCATGCCGATGAAACCGGAAAGGATGTAGCCCAGGCCCATGCCGATCAGCACCGAAATGTTGACCCAGAAGCCGCGCATGAAGCGGTTGATCAGCAGGATGGTCAGCAGCACCAGGGCGGCGACGCCCAGATACAGCGGGTCACCGAAGCTGACCGCCTTGCTGCCGCCACCGGCCCAGTTCACCGCGACGGGGAACAGCGACAGACCGATGGAGGTGATCACCGTGCCGGTCACCAGCGGCGGGAAGAAGCGCACGATCTTCGACATGAACGGCGCGATCAGCATGCCGAAGAAACCGGCAGCAATGGTCGCACCGAAGATCCCCGGCAGGCCGACGCCGGGCATGCCGGCCATGGCCACCATGCTGCCGACCGCGGCGAAGCTGGCGCCCATCATGATCGGCATGCGGATGCCCAGAGGGCCGATGCCGAATGACTGCACCACGGTGGCGATGCCGGCGACCAGCAGGTCAGCGTTGATCAGGAAAGCGATTTCTTCACGGGAAAGGCCGGCGGCCTGGCCGATGATCAGCGGCACCGCGACGGCACCGCCGTACATCAAAAGGACGTGTTGCACGCCCACCAGAATCAGTTGCATCAACGGCAGTGGCTGTCGTGGTGGCGCAGCAGGGATGCGCGCGTGAGTTGACTCGGACATGCAACACCTCGGATTTTGTTCTTGTTTTTTGGGTACGCCCGTTGCGGTTGGGCGGTGAAACATCTGGATCGGAAGCGGTCGTGATGCGATCTACTGTGGGAGCCGGCTTGCTGGCGAATGCGATGTATCTGACACATGTTTGTCGACTGACACACCTCTTTCGCCAGCAAGCCGGCTCCCACAGGAGTTGAGTTGATCAGGGGCATCAGCGATACCCCGTTTAATCAGTTCGTCTGCGCCCCCTTGTCGATCCACTGCCCCAGCAAATCACGTTCCTGCTGGGTCATCTGGGTGATGTTGCCCAGCGGCATGATCTGCGCGGTCACGGCCTGGGCCTGGATGCGCGGGGCCAGTTGCTGGATCTGCTGCGGGGTGTCGAACATGATCCCGGCCGGTGCGCTGCTGAACAGCGGGCTGGTCGGTTTGGCAGAATGGCAGACCGCGCAGCGTTCCTGGATCACGCTGTGGACCTTGTCGAAATCCACACCGTCGTCGACGCTGGCCTGAGCCGGTGCGGCTGCCGGGGCAGGGGCGACTTCAGGCTTGGGTTCGTCGGCGCGATGACCGCCGATCGCCGTGGCCGGCAGTGGCTGGTATTCGATCTTCGCTGCAACGTCCGGGCTCTTCGACATCTGCGCAGGGCCGGTGACATAGGCCAGGCAGATCATGCCCAGTGCGCCGACGGGCAGGGCCCAGGCGAACTTGTGGCTGTTGTGACGGGTGTTGAAGTAGTGACGCACGACCACGGCCACCACTGCGATCCCGGCCAGGATCAGCCAGTTGTACTGGCTGCCGTAGGTGCTCGGGAAGTGGTTGCTGATCATGATGAACAGCACCGGCAGGGTGAAGTAGTTGTTGTGGCGCGAACGCAGCAGGCCTTTGGCCGGCAGGGTCGGATCCGGCTCGCGGTTCTCGGCGATGGCCGCCACCAGCGCGCGCTGCGCCGGCATGATGATGCGGAACACGTTGCCGACCATGATGGTGCCGATGATCGCGCCGGTGTGCAGATACGCGCCGCGACCGCTGAACACCTGGCTGAAGCCGTAGCAGGCGCCGATCACCAGCACGAACAGCACCAGACCCAGCAGGCCGGGGCGTTTGCCCAGTGGCGAATCGCACAGCAGGTCATAGATGAACCAGCTGGCGATCAGCGCGCCGACACCGATGGCGATGCCTTCGCCGCCGCTCAGCGTGCTGCCGGGGGCAAGCAGGTACAGCGTGGGGTTGGAGTAGAACACGATGCACAGCAGCACGATGCCCGACATCCAGGTCCAGTAGGCTTCCCATTTGAACCAGTGCAGGTTCTCCGGCATGGTCGGCGGGGCCAGCTTGTATTTTTCCAGGTGGTAGATACCGCCCCCGTGAATCGCCCACAGGTCACCCGACAGGCCCTGACGGGGATTGGCGCGGTTGAGGTTGTTCTCCAGCCAGACGAAGTAAAAGGATGCGCCGATCCAGGCGATCCCGACGATCATGTGAATCCAGCGCACGCCCAGATTCAGCCATTCCATCAGATGTGCAGTCACAGTCATTACCGTTTGCCTGACGTCACTGGCGGACGTTTAGGCCCTTCTTATTAGTGGGGATCGAGAATCATCTTCTGACTCTCTTCGAAGAAATGCTCATCGCAGTTATTGCCACTGCCACTGCGATCAACCACCAGGAAGTCATCCCGCTTTTCGATCGTCAGCACCGGGTGGTGCCAGACGCCGCGATGGTAATTGATACCCTGCCTGCCATTGGTGATGAAGGCACGGGTCAGCTCCGGTTCAGGTACATCGCCAAGTGGCGCGACCACGACCAGAAAAGGGTTGCCGAGCAGCGGAATGAAAGCCTGGCTGCCCAGCGGATGGCGCTCCAGCATGCTCACCGTCAACGGCATGTCCTGCGCCTCGGCGCGGAAAATGCTGATGATCGCCTTGTCTTCCGGCGTCGCCGTTTCGACATCGGCCAGACGGTGGAAGCGCATGGTCGAGCCGTTGTTGATCATGAAATGATCGCTGCCATCGGTTTCGATGACATCACCGAAAGGGGCGAAGGCTTCTTTGGTCAACGGCTCGATAATCAGTGTGCGCATGCGGGTTCTTCTGTTCTCTTGATTGACGAATCACTTGTAGGAGTGAGCTTGCTCGCGATTGCGTTATGTCGGTGACGCCTGTGCTGGCTGATCCAACGTCATCGCGAGCAAGCTCACTCCTACAGGTTTGTGTGTTGTCCGTTCCCGCGCGGGTGCGGGAACGGCGCTGTGTTATTTCGCGACCTTACCCAGTACGCGCAAGCGGCTCACGCCACCGTCCGGGAACACGTTCAGGCGGATGTGGGTGATCGGGCCGAGTTTGTTGATCTGCTCGACGAAGCTGTGCTCGGCGTGCATCTGCAGCTTCTGGCTCGGCAGCAGTTCGCGCCAGAACAGGCTCTGGGTTTCGATCTGGCTGTCGGTACCGCCTTTGACGAAGGCGCCCTGGATCGAGCAGCTGTCCGGGTAGTTGCCTTTGAAGTGCAGGGTGTCGACGACGATCTGCTCGACTTCACCGGCATGGCCCAGCGCCACGATCACCCAGTCGTTGCCCGGCGTACGGCGACGCGCGGTTTCCCAGCCGTCGCCCATGTTCACGCCACGGCCCGGGTTGAGGATGTTGCTCATGCGGCCGAAGTGCTCGTCGGAGCAGGCCAGCGCGCGGCCACCGTTGAGGGCGGCGGCCAGATCGACCTGTTCGTTGTCACCCACCGCCGACCAGTCGCGGAACGGCACGCCGTACACACGCAGACGCGCGACGCCGCCGTCCGGGTAGATGTTGAAGCGCAGGTGGCTGTAAGCCTGGGTGTCGGCGATTTCGTGGTAGTGGTGGCTGTCGCCTTTCAGTTCCACGGCTGGCAGCACTTCGGTCCACACGGTGTTCTCGTCCGGCTCGCCCGAGGCCAGGAAGCAGGCTTCCAGCGAGGCTGATGGCGGGTAGTTACCGGTGAAGTACGAGGTGTCGATGTCCACGCCCTTGATCGAGCCGGGCACGCCCAGGCGGATCACGGCGCTGTCATAACCTTCGAAACGCTTGCGGCGCGATTCCCAGCCGTCCATCCATTTGCCGTTGTCGTCGAACACGCCTTCTTTCCACACCGCCGGAGTCGGCTGGAACAGGCGGTTGGCGTCGGCGAACCAGTCGTCGGTGACGGAAATGATCTTGGTGCCCAGACGGGCATCGGCCAGGTTGACGAATTTCTCGAAGGGTACGGCGTAAGCTTTCATTCTTTTTGTCTGCCTTTGATTGATGGCGTGGGAGAAGGTCGGTCAGAGGGTCTGCAAACGGAACATCGCGATCTTGTTGATCTCGGCCAGAGCGCAGGCGAACTCGGTGTCGACCGGGTTGTGAATGCGCGTCTCGAAGGCCGCGAGGATCTGATGCCGGTTGCTGCCTTTCACCGCCATGATGAAGGGGAACTTGAACTTGGCCTTGTAGGCGTCGTTCAGCTCGGTGAAGCGTGCAAACTCTTCAGCCGTGCATTGGTGGATACCGGCGCCAGCCTGTTCGTGGGTGCTGGCTTCGGTCAGTTGGCCTTGCACGGCGGCTTTGCCGGCAAGATCCGGGTGAGCGTTGATCAGCGCCAGTTGCGTGGCGTGGTCGGCGCTCAACAGGATGTCGCTCATACGGGCATGCAGGGTCTCGATGTCGTCGACATCACTGCCATGGCCCAGGTCGAAGGCTTTTTCAGCGACCCACGGCGAATGCTCGTAGATGTCGGCGAAGGCTTCGACGAAGGCTTCGCGGCTCAGAGAGGACGGGGTCAGGGTCTGGAAGCGGCTCATTTGGCGCCTCCTTGCTTTGAATGAGAAGGGCAGGGGTGCACGTCGTGCCAGTGGCGGGCGATCTCGACGCGGCGGGCGAACCACACCTGCTCATGGCCTTTGACGTATTCGAGGAAACGCTGCAGCGACGCCAGGCGGGCAGGGCGGCCGATCAGTCGGCAGTGCAGGCCGATGGAGAGCATTTTCGGCGCTTCGGCACCTTCGGCGTAGAGCACGTCGAAGGCGTCTTTCAGGTAGTCGAAGAAGTCGTCGCCCTTGTTGAAGCCCTGCACCTGAGTGAAGCGCATGTCGTTGGTGTCCAGGGTGTAAGGGATCACCAGATGCGGCTTGCCGGTCGGGTTGTTCGGTTCCCAGTAGGGCAGGTCGTCGTCGTAGGTGTCGCAGTCGTAGAGGAAACCGCCTTCTTCCATCACCAGACGCCGGGTGTTCGGACCGGTGCGGCCGGTGTACCAGCCCAGCGGACGTTCGCCGGTGATTTCGGTGAGGATGCGGATGGCTTCGAGCATGTGCTCGCGCTCCTGGGCCTCGTCCATGTTCTGGTAGTCGATCCAGCGGTAGCCGTGGCTGCAGATCTCGTGGCCGGCGTCGACCATCGCGCGGATCACGTCCGGGTGACGCTGGGCGGCCATGGCCACGGCGAAGATGGTCAGCGGGATGTCGAATTGCTTGAACAGCTTGAGAATGCGCCATACGCCTGCGCGGCTGCCGTATTCGTAGAGCGACTCCATGCTCATGTTGCGCTGGCCCTGCAGCGGCTGGGCAGCGACCATCTCGGACAGAAAGGCTTCGGACTCCTTGTCACCGTGCAGGATGTTGCGCTCGCCGCCTTCCTCGTAATTGAGTACGAACGACAGCGCGATACGGGCATTGCCGGGCCAGTGTGGATGGGGCGGGTTACTGCCGTAACCGATCAGGTCGCGTGGATAGTCGGCGCTCACTGCAATCTTCCTTCTCTACCTGTTGTCTGTAGCGGTGGCCGTCGCTGGATAGCGCATCCGATCCAGGGGCGTCACTGCGCGATGGATAGATTGTATACAACTTTATTTGCGATTTGTAAGCCTGTTTTTCACGTTTTCTCCTACCGTATGTCTGTGCAAGAAACTTGCCTGATTGGTCAGGATATTTTCAAGGACGTCAGTATTTTCCTGTATGCCCGTCATTTCAGGGCTTCCTCGCCACGGGTCGGCAAGGGCGCAGAAAAAGTTGTTTTTATTGTGTACAATTTTTTTGAAAAGTGTCTTAATTCAGCAGCGTTCGCCTTTTTCAGAGCACCAATAAAGGGCGAAAACGGATTTCCAATCATCAAATGAGGCACCGACTCGCATGGGACGACTGACCACACACGTGCTGGACGCCGCACACGGCTGCCCCGGCAGCGCCATCCGCATTGCCCTGTACCGGGTCGAGGGTGAGCGTCTGGAAAAGATCGCCGAAGCCCTGACCAACAGCGACGGCCGCTGCGACGCGCCACTGCTGCAGGGTGATGACTACCGTTCCGGGGTCTATCAACTGCAGTTCGGCGCCGGCGACTACTACCGCGCCAAGGGCGTGAAACTGGGCGATCAGGCGTTCCTTGACGAAGTGGTGCTGCGCTTCGGCATCGATGGCAATCAGGATCACTACCATGTGCCGCTGCTGATTTCGCCGTATAGCTATTCCACCTATCGCGGTAGCTAGTTCGCTGCGCATCACTCTGATTGCCCCGCTGTTCCTCTTGCCCGCCCCACACTGCGGGCTTTTTTTCGTCTGCGGAAAACAACAATACCTGTAGGAGCTGGCTTGCCCTGCGACCGGCGGGGAGCCCGTCGTAAAACCTGCGTATGCGTTGTATCTGTCACACCGCGTTCACCGGATTTACGACTGCTTCGCAGCCGGTCGCAGGGCAAGCCAGCTCCTACAGGGCACGCTGCAGCCTTACCGGCTCAGCAACGCCGCCGTCCCCGCCGTGCCGAACAACCCGGCACTGACGCGGTTGAACCAGCTCTGGCCCTTGCCGGTGCGCAGATAACGCGCCGCGCCCTGGGCGCTGAGGCCGTAGAACAACTTGCAGGCGAGGTCCAGCAGGGTCCAGGTCACGATCATGGTCAGCAACTGACCGAGAAACGGCTGATCGGCCTTGAGAAACTGCGGCAGAAACGCCGCAAAAAACAGAATGTCCTTGGGGTTGCTGCCGCCGAGCACGAAGGCGCGCCAGAACAGCGCAGCGAAACCCGGATGGGCAATGGCTTCTGGCACATGAGCACCCTGAATGGGCTGGCGCGACTGCTTCCAGCTCTGCCAGGCCAGATAGAACAGATACAGGCCACCAGCGATCTTCAGTACGCTGAACAACTGTTCCGACGCCATCAGCAACGCCCCCAGGCCCAGCGCCGACGCACTCAACAGGCAGATCGACGCACAGACGCCGCCGAGAAACGCCGGGTACGAACGCAGCAGGCCGTAATTGAGGCTGTTGCCGATCATCAACAGCGACAGCGGGCCGGGGATCAGAATCACCACCAGTGCAGCGCCGCTGAACAACAGCCAGGTTTCCAGAGTCACGATGTTTGCTCCTGTGTGAGGGGTAATGCCTGAAACGGATATCAAAAACGACACAGGCCCATGTGGGAGGAAGCTCTGCTCGCGAAGAGGCCGGGTCAGACGCTGATGTGCTGTCTGATCCGACGCCTTCGCGAGCAGAGCTCCCTCCCACAAGGGCCGATGTCAACCTTGCGTTATTGCGGTGAGCGCACTGCTCTTACAAAAACACAAACTTGGCAATGAAGATTGCGCACAGCACCCACAGGCTGGCGGACACTTCCTTGTGCCGACCGGTGCCGGCCTTCAGCGTCACGTAGGTGATGAAACCCAGCGCGATGCCATCGGCAACCGAAAAAGTCAGCGGCATCATGATCGCCGTGACGATCGCCGGAATGCTGTCGGTGGCTTCCTCCCAGTCGATGTGGGCCATGCCGCCCATCATCAGCATCGCCACGTAAATCAAGGCGCCTGCGGTGGCATAAGCGGGAATCATGCCAGCCAGCGGGGCGAAGAACATAGCCGCCACGAACAGCACGCCGACGGTGATCGCGGTCAGACCAGTCCGACCGCCAGCGGCCACGCCCGACGCGCTCTCCACGTAACTGGTGACTGGCGGCACACCGACCATCGCACCGAACACGCTGGAGGCACTGTCGGCCTTCAGCGCACGGGACAGGTTCTCGATACGGCCGTCGTCGTGCACCAGTCCGGCGCGCTGTGCCACACCCATGAGCGTGCCGGCGGTGTCGAACATGTGTACGAAGAGGAACGCCAGCACCACGCTGATCATGCTGACGTTGAGCACGCCGGCCAGGTCCATCGCCATCCAGGTCGGCGCCAGGCTCGGCGGGGTGGAGAAGATGCCGTTGTAATGCACCAGGCCCAGACCCCAGCCGGCCAGGGTCACGGTGATGATGCTGATCAGAATCGCGCCGAACACGCGGTGGTAGCTGAGCACGGCGATCATCAGGAAGCACACGGCGGCCAGCAGCGGACCGGGTTCACGCAGCGAACCGAGCTTGATCAGCGTGGCCGGGCTGTCGACCACGATACCGGCGGTCTTCAAACCGATCAGGCCGAGAAACAGGCCGACCCCGGCGCCCATGGCAAAACGCAGGCTCACCGGAATGCTGTTGAGCAGCCATTCGCGGATCCGCGACAGGGTCAGGATCATGAAGATCACCCCGGAAATGAACACCGCCCCCAGCGCGGTCTGCCAGCTGTAGCCCATGGTGCCGACCACGGTGTAGGTGAAGAACGCGTTCAGGCCCATGCCCGGCGCCAGGCCGACCGGCCAGTTGGCGTACAGGCCCATCAGCAGGCAACCCAGCGCGGCGGCGATGCAGGTGGCGACGAAGGCGGCGCCGTGATCGATACCGGCGTCGGCCATGATGTTGGGGTTGACGAAAATGATGTAGGCCATGGTGATGAAGGTCGTCAGGCCCGCCAGCAGCTCGGTTCTGACGGTCGTGCCGTGCTGGCTCAGCTTGAAAAGACGTTCGAGCAGGCCGGTGCGCGGCGGCATGCTTTTGAGACAAACGGCTTCGGCCTGAGTGGCATCCAGCGACGCGGCTTCGGTTTTGCGACTTTCCACAGTGAAATCCTCGGGACGTTTTTGTTGTTTTTTTCAGAGCCGGTAACTGCTCCTTGTAGCGGGGCGACCTGATCGCTCAATTTGTTGACTGAAAGGTCAGGAAGTGCACGAGCGAATTATGCTTTTGTATACAAATAATGCAAATAATGTTTTCTGTTTTGTGCTGAGGATTTTTGAGATTGTGTGCATAACGCACCGTAGAGCAGGGGCCTGTGCAGACTTGGCGCACTGTGTACAATGCGCCATTACTTTTTCTGTGACTGGGCGGTTTTATCTGCTATTGGTTTACCCACAGCGGTTTCACCACCAGTGATCACGGCAAGGCCACCGCGCCGGATTCAGTTCTCACGAGTGCCCATGAACGATCAGTTGCAACCCCTCAAGAAACAACCGCGTGCCGCCAAGGCTGGCCGTAGCGGAACCCAGGACGACATCGTCTACGCCCATATTTTCGAGGCGATCCTCGAACAGCGGCTGGCGCCCGGCACCAAGCTGAGTGAAGAAGCCCTCGGCGAAATCTTCGGGGTCAGCCGCACCATCATCCGTCGCGCGCTTTCCCGTCTGGCCCACGAAGGTGTGGTGCTGCTGCGGCCGAACCGTGGCGCGGTGGTCGCCAGTCCGAGCGTGGAGGAAGCCCGTCAGGTGTTTTTCGCCCGGCGCATGGTGGAAAAGGCCATCACTGAACTGGCCGTGCAGCACGCCACCAGCGAGCAGCTCAACGAACTGCGCAAGATGGTCAGCGACGAGCGCGACAGTTTTTCCAGAGGGGATCGTGGCGCGGGTATCCGGCTGTCCGGTGAATTCCACCTGAAACTGGCCGAAGCGGCGAAGAATGCCCCGCTGATCAGCTTCCAGCGCAGCCTGGTCTCGCAGACCTCGCTGATCATCGCCCAGTACGAAAGCGGCAACCGCTCGCACTGTTCCTACGATGAACACACCCAGTTGATCGACGCCATCGAAGCCCGCGACGCGACCCTGGCGGTGAACCTGATGATGCATCACATGGACCACATCGACAGCAAGCTCAACCTCGACGAGGAGAGTGCGTCGGACGATCTGCACGCGGTGTTCTCGCACCTGATGCTGACCAAGAAAAAGCCGGGGCGTAACAGCGTCGTTTGACGCAAAACCTTGTAGGAGTGAGCTTGCTCGCGAGGCAATCTATCCATCAACACAGCGCTGACTGAACGGGTGCCATCGCGAGCAAGCTCACTCCTACAAGGGGGGGGCTGCTGACTTGTAGCTGTCCGGCTTGCAAGCGGTGGCGTTCTCGCGGACGCCATCGCGGGCAACCCCGCTCCCACAGGGTTTTGCATCAGACCTGTATCACCCTCAACGCTTATGCACCAATTCCCCCGCCGCATAGGTCTCGCTGACCGTCCTGTCATCCCCCAGCGTCATCAATACGAACAACTGCTCTTCAATGCTGGTCGCCTGCTGCATGCGGTACGACAGCAGCGGGGTGGCGTTGTAGTCCAGCACCACGAAATCCGCCTCGCTGCCGGCCTGCAGGTTGCCGATCTTGTCTTCCAGGCGCAGCGCGCGTGCACCGCCGAGGGTGGCCAGGTACAGCGATTTGAACGGGCTGAGTTTGGCGCCCTGCAACTGCATGACCTTGTACGCCTCGTTCAGCGTCTGCAGGATCGAGAAGCTGGTGCCGGCACCGACGTCTGTGCCCAAGCCCACGTTGACCTTGAACTGCTCGGCTTTCGGCAGATTGAACAGGCCGCTGCCGAGGAACAGGTTCGACGTCGGGCAGAAAGCGATGGCCGAGCCGGTTTCCGCCAGGCGCTGACATTCTTCATCACACAAATGCACGCCGTGGGCGAACACCGAGCGCTCGCCGAGCAACTGGAAGTGGTCGTACACGTCCAGGTAGTTCTTGCGCTCCGGGAACAGCGCCTTGACCCACTCGACTTCCTTGAGGTTTTCGCTGATGTGGGTCTGCATGTACAGATCCGGGTATTCGCCGAGCAACTGCCCGGCCAGGCTCAACTGCTGCGGCGTGCTGGTCGGCGCGAAGCGTGGCGTCACTGCGTAGTGCAGGCGACCCTTGCCGTGCCAGCGCTCGATCAGCGCCTTGCTGTCGACGTAGCTGGATTCGGCGGTGTCGACCAGATAATCCGGCGCGTTGCGGTCCATCATCACCTTGCCGGCGATCAGGCGCAGGTTGCGCTTTTCGGCGGCGCTGAACAGTGCGTCCACCGATTCCTTGTGCCGACTGCCAAACACCAGCGCGCTGGTGGTGCCGTTGCGCAGCAATTCCTTGAGAAAAATGTCGGCGACTTCGGCGGAGTGCGCCGGGTCGGCGAACTGTTTTTCGCAGGGGAAAACGTAGGTGTCGAGCCAGTCCAGCAGTTGCTCGCCGTAGGAACCGATCATGCCGGTCTGTGGCAGGTGGATATGGGTGTCAATAAAGCCGGCAGTGATCAGCGCATCCTGATAGCTCACCACTTCGACGTCGGCGGCGAGCGTGCCCAGCAGATCGCGGGCATGGCCGACGGCGGTGATCAGGCCGTTTTCGACCACCAGCAGGCCGTCTTCGAAATACGCGTACGAGTCCTCCACTGGCACCTCGGCCGGGTCGGCGAGGCTGTGAATGATGGCGGCACGGTAGGCTTTCTTGTCAGTCGTCATGTCGGAATTGTCTCGTTTTCAAGCTTCACGAATTTGAAGTGACTCGCTGCGGCGCGAGGCCGGCAGCAGTCGGGCGACGGGTTCGGAGGTCGAACCCTGTTCGCCGAAATTGGCGTTGTAGGTGGCGATCACTTCGGCGGCGACCGAGACGGCGATCTCCATCGGCAGCTTGCCCTTGACCTCGGAGAGGCCCATCGGGCAGCGCATGCGCTGGACCAGCGCCGGGTCGAAGCCGCGATCTCGCAGGCGGTGTTCAAACTTGGCGCGTTTGGTTTTCGAGCCGATCAGGCCGAACCAGGTGAAGTCGCCGCGCTTGAGGATGGCGGCGGTCAGTTCCAGGTCCAGCTGGTGATTGTGGGTCATGACGATGCAGTAACTGCCGGCGGGCAGGTTATCCACTTCATCGATGACTTCCTCGTTGACGATCTTGCTCACGCCTTCGGGCAGGTGCGCGGGGAACTCCGCTTCCCGCGAGTCGATCCAGCGTACCCGGCAGGGCAGGCTGGCCAGCAGCGGCACCAGCGCACGGCCGACATGGCCGGCGCCGAATACGGCAATCTGCGCCTGGGGCTGGCCCATGGGTTCGAACAGCAGCACGTTGACGCCGCCGCAGCACTGACCGAGGCTGGCGCCGAGGCTGAAGCGCTCCAGACGGGTCTGCTGGCTGCCGCTGGCGAGCATCTCGCGGGCAATCTCCATCGCCTTGTATTCCAGATGGCCGCCGCCGATGGTATCGAAGATCCGCTCGGCGCTGACCACCATTTTCGAGCCGGCATTGCGCGGGGTCGAGCCGCGCTCTTCGATGATGGTCACCAGTACGCAGGCTTCACCCTGTTGCTGCAACTCGGCGAGGGCGCTGATCCAGTTGTTCATGTCATTTCTCCTGATTGCGTCGTGCAATCAAAATCCCTGTTGCCTGTTCCGGCCTCATCGCGAATGAATTCGCTCCCACAGGATGTTCGCCTGTCTCTGTGGGAGCGGATTTATCCGCGATGACGTCCGTTCAAACGCCGCCGATCAAACCGGCGAAACCGTCAGCTCATGGGCCACACCGACCGCCTCTGAACTCGCCGCCTTCAACTTGCGCATCTGCTCGCAACCCCATAGCACCCGCTCCGGTGTCGCCGGGGCGTCGATCTTCGGCTGGTGCCGGTAGTCACCCAGGCTCGCTACCGCATCCTTGATCGCGCACCACGCCGCGATACCGAGCATGAATGGCGGTTCACCCACGGCCTTGGAATGGAACACGGTGTCTTCCGGGTTCTTGCGGTTCTCCACCAGCTTCACCCGCAGGTCCGCCGGCATGTCTGCCACCGCCGGGATCTTGTAGCCGGCCGGGCCGTTGGTCATCAGCTTGCCCTTGGCGTTCCACACCAGCTCTTCGGTGGTCAGCCAGCCCATGCCTTGGATGTAGCCGCCCTCGACCTGACCGATGTCGATGGCCGGGTTCAGCGAGGCGCCGACATCGTGGAGGATGTCGGTGCGCAGCATCTTGTATTCGCCGGTCAGGGTATCGACGATCACTTCCGTGCAAGCCGCGCCAAAGGCGAAGTAATAGAACGGCCGACCCCGTGCCTGACTGCGGTCGTAATAGATCTTCGGCGTCTTGTAATAGCCGGTGCTGGACAGCGACACCTGGCCCATCCACGCCTGCTGCGCCAGGGTGTCGAAGCTGATCACCTGCTCGCCGACTCGCACATGGCCGTTGCGGAATTCGACCTCGGACTCCGCGCACTTGTAGTGCTTCGCGGCGAACTCGACCAGACGCTGCTTGATGGTTTCCGCGGCGTTCTGCGCGGCCTTGCCGTTCAGGTCGGCGCCACTGGAGGCCGCAGTCGGCGAGGTGTTCGGCACCTTGTCGGTGTTGGTCGCGGTGATCTGCACGCGGCTGATGTCGACCTGGAAGACCTCGGCCACCACCTGCGCCACCTTGGTGTTCAGGCCTTGGCCCATTTCGGTGCCACCGTGGTTCAGGTGGATGCTGCCGTCGGTGTAGATATGGATCAGCGCGCCGGCCTGGTTGAGGAAGCTGGCGGTGAAGGAAATGCCGAATTTCACCGGGGTCAGCGCCAGACCTTTCTTCAGGATCGGGCTGTGGGCGTTGTAGGCCTTGATCGCCTTGCGCCGCTCGGCGTACTGGCTGCTTTCTTCAAGTTCGGCGGTCATCTCTTCCAGCAGGTTGTGTTCGACCTCCTGGTAATAGTGAGTGACGTTGCGCTCGGTCTTGCCGTAGTAGTTGGCCTTGCGCACTGCAAGTGGGTCCTTGCCCAGATGGCGGGCAATGGCGTCCATCACTTCTTCGATGGCGACCATGCCCTGCGGGCCGCCAAAGCCGCGATAAGCGGTGTTCGACGCGGTGTTGGTCTTGCAGCGGTGGCCGTTGACCGTGGCGTCGCCCAGGTAATACGAGTTGTCGGCGTGGAACATGGCGCGGTCGACGATGGACGCTGACAGGTCCGGCGAGCAGCCGCAGTTGCCGGCCAGTTCCAGCTGAATGCCGTGTAGGCGACCGTCATTGTCGAAGCCGACGTCGTACTCGACATAGAAGGGGTGACGCTTGCCGGTCATGATCATGTCTTCCATGCGCGGCAGACGCATCTTGGTCGGCTGGCCGGTCAGTCGGGCGATCACCGCGCACAGGCAGGCGGGGCTAGCGGCCTGGGTTTCCTTGCCGCCGAAGCCGCCGCCCATGCGGCGCATGTCGACTACCACCTTGTTCATCGGCACGTCGAGCACTTCCGAGACCAGCTTCTGCACCTCGGTGGGGTTCTGGGTCGAGCAGTAGACGATCATGCCGCCGTCTTCGGTGGGCATCACCGAAGAAATCTGGGTTTCCAGATAGAAGTGTTCCTGACCGCCGATGTGCAGCGTGCCCTGGATGCGGTTCGCTGCCGCCTCCAGCGCCGTGGCCGAGTCGCCGCGTTTGTGGGTGTGGCTGTCCAGCACGAAATGCTTGTTGCGATAGGCCTCGACCACGTCGAGCACCGGCTCCAGGTCTTCGTATTCGATGATTGCCGCCATGGCCGCCTTGCGCGCGGTTTCCAGGTCGCGGGCGGCCACGGCAATCACCGGCTGGCCGACGAACTCGACCTTGTCGATGGCCAGCAGCGGGTCGCCCGGCAGCAGCGGGCCGATGTCTTTCAGGCCCGGAATGTCTTCGTGGGTGATGGCAATGCGCACGCCTTCAAAGGCGTAGCACGGCGAGGTGTCGACGCGAACGATGCGCGCATGGGCCCGGTCGGACATCCGCGCATACACGTGCAACTGGTTGGGAAACTCCAGCCGGTCATCGATATAGATCGCTTCGCCGGACACATGTTTGTCGGCGCTTTCATGCTTGACGCTGCGGCCGACGCCGGTGCTCAAGCCTTGCTGAAACAGGGCGACCAGCTCTTCCTGAGTTTTCTGGGGGGCATGATTAGACATAGTCGGTCACCCGCGTTTCGATGTGTGGCGTTTGCAGTTCGATGAAGTATTTGCGCAGCAGGTTCTGTGCGCTGAGCAGGCGGTATTCCTTGGTGGCGCGGAAGTCCGACAGCGGGGTGAAATCCTGTTCCAGGGCGGCACAGGCACGCTCGACCGTGGCTGAGGTCCATGGCTGGCCGATCAGTGCCTGTTCGCAGTTTGCGGCACGTTTCGGAATCGCCGCCATGCCGCCGAAGGCTGCACGGGCATCGACGATGGCGCCGTTTTCGACCTGCACGCGAAATGCTGCGCAGACCGCCGAGATATCGTCGTCCAGACGCTTCGACACCTTGTAGGCGCGGAACGCCTGTTTGGCGTTGGCCTTGGGCACGATGATCTTCTCGATGAATTCGCTTTCCTCGCGGGCGGTAACCCGGTAATCGATGAAGTAATCCTCCAGCGCCAGCGTGCGAGTCTTGTTGCCTTTGCGCAGGACGATCTTCGCGCCTAGGGCGATCAGCAGGGGCGGCGAGTCACCGATGGGCGAGGCGTTGCCGATGTTGCCGCCGAGGGTGCCCTGGTTGCGGATCTGCAACGAGGCGAAGCGGTGCAGCAGCTCGCCGAAATCCGGGTATTCGCGACTCAGCACGTCGTAGCAATCGGTCAGCGCAGTGGCGGCGCCGATTTCGAGGCGGTCGTCGAAGTGTTCGATCTTCTTCATTTCGGCGACGTTGCCGACGTAGATCATCACCGGCAGCGGGCGATGGAACTGAGTGACTTCCAGCGCCAGATCGGTACCGCCGGCCAGCAGGCGGGCCTGCGGATAGGCGTCGTAGAGGTCGGCCAGATCGGCCACGGTCAGCGGCACCAGGCAGCGTTTGTCGCCGCTGTTGAGTTCGGCGGTTTCCTTCGGCGCGATGGCTTTCAGGCGGGCGATGGTCTGCGCCTGACGGTCATCGAACTGGTCGGGTTGACGCTGACTGCAGCATTGTTCGGCGGCGGCGAGGATCGGTCGGTAGCCGGTGCAGCGGCAGAGGTTGCCGGCCAACGCTACGTGGGCTTGGGCGTGGCGTTCGTCGGCATCGCTGGCGTCATCGCTGTTCTTCTGCAGCGCGAACAGCGACATCACGAACCCCGGTGTGCAGAAGCCGCATTGCGAGCCATGGCAGTCGACCATGGCCTTTTGCACGCTGTGCAGTTCGCCCTGATGTTTGAGGTCTTCGACGCTGATCAACTGCTTGCCGTGCAGCGATGCCACGAAGGTCAGGCACGAGTTGAGGCTGCGATAGCTCAAGCGCTCCTGGCCATCGGCGTCCTGGGTCAGTTCACCGACCACCACGGTGCAGGCACCGCAGTCGCCGCTGGCGCAGCCTTCCTTGGTCCCTGACTTGTGCACGTGCTCGCGCAGGTAATTGAGCACGGTCATGTTGGGGTCCAGCGCATGCTCGGTTTTCAGCTCGGTATTGAGTAAAAACTGGATCACGGGTGATGCCTCGTTTGTTCTTGTAATGAAAAGGGGTCGTGAAGGATTTGTAATTGAACGTGTCGATGAATTTATCAGTTCTGACTATTGGGTCAATAAAATTCTGACTATGAAGTCAAGAAAGTCGACTTTTCAGCGACTTGCCGATTAACGGCAACCCCTTGTTGCAATGAAACGCTGTGGCCGTGCTCAAAGTTTCGTTGTTTTCTGCTTATTTCATGCCAGATTCCGCGCATGTGGCCCTGCGCCACAGGTATCCAGTGCGATACACTGCGCCGCTTGTGTGCAGCTATCGATTTAAAGGAAAGAAATGACGTTCAAGGCACCGGACAGCCTCGCTGAGCAGATCGCTCATCACCTCGCCGAACGGATCATCCGTGGCGAGCTCAAGCCGGGGGAGCGGATTCAGGAACAGAAGGTCACCCAGGCCCTCAATGTCAGTCGTGGCTCAGTGCGTGAAGCCCTGCTGATTCTCGAACGCCGACACCTGATCGCGATCCTGCCGCGCCGTGGCGCGCAGGTGTCGGTACTGACACGGCACAACGTCGAAAGCCTGTGCGCGCTGATGAGCGAGCTGTACATCCTGCTGGGCCTGGCCGTGGCAAAAAGCTGGCAGGAACAGACGGACCTGGCGCCCTTCCTGCAAATCCAGCAGCGTCTGATCGCCAGTTGCGAGCGTAACGATGTGAAGAGCTTCGTCGAGGACAGCTTCAACGTGATGCGGGCGACGTATCCGTTCGCCAACAACCCGTACCTGGAAGAAACCGTCGAGAACCTGCAGCCGTCCATGAGCCGCTTCTACTATCTGGCGCTGGAGCAGCGTCAGGCCGAGATGAGCGAATACCTGACGCTGTTCGGCCAGTTACTCGAAGCGGTGATCGCCCGTGATCTGGTGCGTATCCGCGACGTCCTGACCAGCTACGCCGCGCGCAGCTGCCAGTCGATCCTGTCTGCCATGGCGGCCGACTGATCCATGCGCCTCAAATGCATCAGGCTGGCCGGGTTCAAATCGTTCGTCGATCCGACGACGGTGAACTTCCCCAGCAACATGGCGGCCGTGGTCGGCCCCAACGGATGCGGCAAATCCAACATCATCGACGCGGTGCGCTGGGTCATGGGCGAAAGCTCGGCGAAGAACCTGCGCGGCGAGTCGATGACCGACGTCATTTTCAACGGCTCCACCAGCCGCAAGCCGGTGAGCCAGGCCAGCATCGAGCTGGTCTTCGACAACTCGGACAACACCCTGGTCGGCGAGTACGCCGCCTACGCGGAAATTTCCATTCGCCGCAAGGTGACCCGCGACAGTCAGAACAGCTACTACCTGAACGGCACCAAATGCCGTCGGCGTGACATCACCGACATCTTCCTCGGCACCGGCCTGGGCCCGCGCAGCTACTCGATCATCGAGCAGGGCATGATCTCCAAGCTGATCGAGGCCAAGCCCGAGGATCTGCGCAACTTCATCGAAGAAGCTGCCGGTATTTCCAAGTACAAGGAGCGCCGTCGGGAAACCGAGAATCGCATCCGCCGTACCCACGAAAACCTCGCCCGTCTGACTGACCTGCGCGAAGAACTGGATCGCCAGTTGGAGCGTTTGCACCGTCAGGCCCAGGCTGCCGAGAAGTATCAGGAATACAAAGCGGAAGAGCGCCAGCTCAAGGCGCAACTGTCGGCCCTGCGCTGGCAGGCGCTGAACGAGCAGGTGGCCCAGCGCGAATCGGTCATCGGCAACCAGGAAGTCAGCTTTGAAGCGCTGGTGGCCGATCAACGCAGCGCCGATGCCGCGATCGAGCGCCTGCGTGACGGTCATCACGACCTGTCCGAGCGCTTCAATGTGGTGCAGGGGCGCTTCTATTCCGTGGGCGGCGACATCGCCCGGGTCGAGCAAAGCATCCAGCACGGCCAGCAGCGCCTGCGTCAGTTGCAGGACGACCTGCGCGAAGCCGAGCGCGCGCGGCAGGAAACCGAATCCCATCTGGGCCACGACCGCACCTTGCTGGCGACCCTCGGTGAAGAGCTGGAAATGCTCGAACCGGAACAGGAAATGACCCTGGCCGCATCGGAAGAATCCGCTGCCGGCCTGGAAGAATCCGAAGCCGCGATGCACGGCTGGCAGGAAAAGTGGGACGCCTTCAACCAGTCTTCTGCCGAGCCTCGGCGTCAGGCCGAGGTGCAGCAGTCGCGCATCCAGCAACTGGAAACCAGCATGGAGCGGCTGGCCGAGCGCCAGCGCCGTCTGAGCGAAGAGCGCCAGTTGCTGGCGGCCGACCCTGAAGACGCGGCGATTCTCGAACTCAGCGAAGACCTCGCGGCCCGGGAAATGGCCTTTGAAGAACTGGGCGCCGAAGAAGAGCAACTCATCGAGCGTCTGGAGCAGTTGCGCCTCGAACTGCAACAGGCCACCCAGTCTCAGCAACAGGCCCAGGGCGATCTGCAACGTCTGAACGGTCGTATCGCTTCGCTGGAAGCCTTGCAACAGGCGGCCCTCGATCCGGGTACTGGCACTGCCGAGTGGCTGCGCGCCCATCAGCTCAACGAGCGTCCGCGTCTGGCCGAAGGCTTGCGTGTCGAAGCCGGTTGGGAGCTGGCGGTGGAAACCGTGCTGGGCGCCGATCTGCATGCGGTACTGGTCGACGATTTTGCCGGGCTGGATCTGGCCGGTTTCAATCAGGGCGATCTGCGTCTGGTCAATCCGTCCGCCGACAGCGCACGCCTGCCCGGCAGCCTGCTGGACAAGGTCGACAGTCGCGTCGATCTGGCCCACTGGCTGGGTCAGGTCAAACCCGTAGAAACCCTCGACGACGCTCTGGCGCTGCGCAAACAGTTGAGCGCCGGGCAGAGCCTGATCAGCCGCGACGGTTATTGGGTCGGCCGCGATTTCCTGCGTGTACGCCGGGCCAGCGAAGCGGAAAGCGGCGTGCTGGCCCGTGGGCAGGAATTGCAGCGGCTGGAAGCCGAGCGCGACGAGCGTGAGGCGACCCTCGCCACGCTGGAAGAACAACTGCTGAGACTGCGCGAACAACAGCGCGTGCAGGAAGACAGTCGTGAGCAACTGCGTCGGCGTCTGCAGGACGAAGCTCGCCAGCAAAGTGAATTGAAAGCGCAGCTGTCGGCGGCCAAGGCCAAGGTCGAGCAGTTGACCCTGCGCCGCACTCGTCTGGACGAAGAGCTGGCCGAGCTCGGCGAGCAGCGTGCCATCGAGCAGGAAAGTCTCGGTGAATCGCGCCTGCAATTGCAGGAGGCCCTCGACAGCATGGCCCTCGACACCGAGCAGCGTGAATTGCTGCTGGCCCAGCGCGACAGCCTGCGCGAACGCCTGGACCGGGTGCGTCAGGAAGCTCGCCAGCATAAAGACCACGCCAACCAGTTGGCCGTGCGCCTGAGTTCGCTGCGTGCCCAACACGATTCCACTCGCCAGGCGCTGGAGCGGCTGGAAATGCAGTCCGAGCGCCTGACCGAAAAGCGCGAGCAGTTGAGCCTCAATCTGGAGGAGGGCGCGGCACCGCTGGAAGAGCTGCGCCTGAAACTCGAAGAGCTGCTGGAAAAGCGCATGGTCGTCGACGACGAAATGCGCATCGCGAAAAACGCGCTGGAAGACGCCGACCGTGAATTGCGCGAAGCCGAGAAGCGCCGCACCCAAGCCGAGCAGCAATCGCAACTGCTGCGTGGGCAACTGGAGCAGCAACGGCTGGAATGGCAATCGCTGACCGTCAGGCGCAAGACCTTGCAGGAGCAATTGCACGAAGACGGCTACGATTTAAATGGCGTGCTGGCGACGTTGACGCCGGAAGCCAACGAGAAAGAAGCGGAAGAAGAACTGGAGCGCATCGCCGCGCGGATTCAGCGTCTGGGTGCGATCAACCTCGCAGCCATCGACGAGTACCAGCAGCAGTCCGAGCGCAAGCGTTATCTGGATGCGCAGGACGCCGATCTGGTGGAAGCGCTGGAGACTCTGGAAAACGTCATCCGCAAGATCGACAAGGAAACCCGCAATCGCTTCAAAGAGACCTTTGATCAGATAAACAGTGGAATTCAGGCACTTTTTCCAAAAGTTTTCGGTGGTGGCAGCGCTTATCTGGAACTGACGGGCGAAGATTTACTCGATACAGGGGTGACGATCATGGCGCGTCCTCCCGGCAAGAAGAACAGCACGATTCATTTGCTGTCCGGCGGCGAGAAAGCCCTGACCGCGCTGGCACTGGTATTCGCCATTTTCAAACTCAACCCGGCGCCGTTCTGCATGCTCGACGAGGTCGATGCGCCACTGGACGACGCCAACGTGGGCCGCTATGCCCGACTGGTCAAGGAGATGTCGCAAACCGTGCAATTCATCTACATCACCCACAACAAGATCGCCATGGAAATGGCTGACCAGTTGATGGGCGTCACCATGCATGAGCCGGGGTGTTCGCGCCTCGTGGCGGTGGACGTAGAGGAGGCGATGGCGCTGGTGGATGCGTAGCGGGCCGCGAGGCGGTCAGACGATTGATGAGGGAAAAGTGGCGTAATGCTGGCTCGGTGCAGGAATAACTGCCGCGCAGGGACAGAAGCCCGCGACATGGCAGATGTAACAGACGGTGTAAAGTTACCTTTGGTCGTGCTAGCTTAATGTCCACTTTTTCATTTGTACGTGGGTAAAAGGCCATTCAGAACATAGAGTTGGCTCCACGTTTTAAAGGGGTTTACGCCCTTACTATTCAGAATTTTCATTAGAGGCACGGGATTACATGGAAATCGGTCTGCGAGAGTGGCTGATCGTCATCGGCATTATTGTCATTGCCGGTATTCTTTTTGACGGCTGGCGCCGGATGCGCGGCGGCAAAGGCAAGCTGAAATTCAGGCTGGACCGCAGTTTCTCCAACCTGCCGGACGACGAAGAAGGCTCGTCCGCCGAGGTGCTGGGCCCTGCACGCGTCCTCGAAACCCAGAAAGAACCGCAACTCGACGAGCACGATCTGCCGACCATGAGCGCGGCGCGCGAGCGGCCTGAGCGCCCCGAGCGTGAAAGCAAGCGCGGCAAGCGCAAGGACGAGCCACAGCAGGGCGACCTTAACCTGGAAGTCGACAGCCCGAGCCTGTTCAGTGCCCGTGACGACGATTTCCCGGACGACAAGGCTGCTCCGCGCGTTGCCGATGACAAGGATCTGGCCCCGGTCGAAGAAGTGCTGGTGATCAGCGTGATTTCCCGTGATGAGAGCGGCTTCAAGGGCCCGGCCCTGCTGCAGAACATCCTGGAGAGCGGTCTGCGCTTCGGCGAAATGGACATCTTCCACCGTCACGAAAGCATGGCCGGCAACGGCGAAGTGCTGTTCTCGATGGCCAATGCGGTCAAGCCGGGCGTATTCGATCTGGACGATATCGACCATTTCAGCACCCGTGCCGTGAGCTTCTTCCTCGGCCTGCCGGGCCCGCGTCATCCGAAGCAGGCTTTCGACGTGATGGTGGCGGCAGCCCGCAAGCTGGCCCACGAGCTGAACGGCGAGCTGAAGGACGATCAGCGCAGCGTCATGACCGCGCAGACCATCGAGCATTACCGCCAGCGCATCGTCGAATTCGAACGCCGCGCCCTGACTCAGCGTCGTTGACAGGCTGACAGGGCCTCTTGTGGGAGCGAATTCATTCGCGATAGGGCGGTCAGGTCAGGCAGATGTATTGGCTGGTATGGCCTCTCGCGAATGAATTCGCTCCCACATGACGGTGTAGCGCGCCAGTCGATATGCCGATACGCAACATGAATTGAGCAGCCTCGGCTGCTCTTTTGCTTTCAAGAGAAAACCCTATGAACGCCGCCGAAACCCGAATCCTGGAACTGCGCGCAGAGCTGGATCTTCACAACTACCGCTACCACGTGCTCGACGAGCCGAGCATTCCGGACGTCGAATACGATCGCCTGTTCCATGAACTCAAGGCCCTTGAAGCGGAACACCCGGAACTGGTCACCGCCGACTCGCCGACCCAGCGTGTCGGCAGCGCGGCGCTGACAGCGTTCACCCAGGTGCGCCATGAAATCCCGATGCTCAGCCTCGGCAACGCCTTCGAAGAAGTCGACATGCGCGACTTCGACCGCCGCGTGACCGACAGCCTGGAGCTGCCCACGGGCGACCTGTTCGGTGATGCCGTGCATGTCGAATACAGCTGCGAACCCAAACTCGACGGCCTGGCCGTGAGCCTGCTGTACGAGAACGGCGCGCTGGTACGCGGTGCCACACGGGGTGATGGCACCACCGGCGAGGACATCAGCGTCAACGTGCGTACCGTGCGCAACATTCCACTCAAGCTGCACGGCGAAGGCTGGCCGCAGACGCTGGAAGTGCGCGGCGAAGTGTTCATGTCCAAGGCCGGTTTCGAACGCCTCAACGCCAGCCAGCTGGAAGTCGGCGGCAAGACTTTCGCCAACCCGCGCAACGCCGCCGCCGGCAGCCTGCGCCAGCTGGACTCGAAGATCACCGCCAACCGGCCGCTGGAGTTCTGCTGCTACGGCATCGGCCAGGTGTCCCACGACATCGCCGACACCCACATCGGCAACCTGCAACAACTCAAGGCCTGGGGCATGCCGATCAGCCGCGAGCTGAAGGTGGCCAAGGGTATCGAGGAGTGCCTCGACTACTACCGCGACATCGGCGAGCGGCGCCTGTCGCTGCCGTATGAAATCGACGGTGTGGTGTTCAAGGTCAACAGCATCGCTTCGCAGCGCGAGCTAGGTTTCCGCGCCCGCGAACCGCGCTGGGCCATCGCCCACAAATTTCCGGCCATGGAAGAACTGACCGAGCTGCTGGACGTGGAATTCCAGGTTGGCCGTACCGGCGCCGTCACCCCGGTGGCGCGGCTGAAACCGGTCAAAGTCGCCGGCGTTACCGTGGCCAATGCCACCCTGCACAACATGGATGAAGTGGCGCGTCTGGGCTTGATGGTCGGCGACACGGTGATCATTCGCCGCGCCGGTGACGTGATCCCGCAGGTCGTGCAGGTGGTGCTGGAGCGCCGCCCGGAAAACGCCCGAGCGGTCGAAATTCCGCAGACCTGCCCGGTGTGCGGCTCGCAGGTCGAGCGCACGCAACTGATCAAGCGCAGCAAAGGCAGGGAAACCGTCAGCGAAGGCGCGGTGTATCGCTGCGTCGGCCGACTGGCCTGTGGCGCGCAGCTCAAGCAGGCGATCATCCACTACGTCTCGCGCCGGGCCATGGATATCGAAGGCCTGGGCGACAAAACCATCGAACAGTTGGTGGACGAAAAGCTCATCGGCTCGCCGGCTGACCTGTACAAGCTCGAATACGAACAGATCATCGATCTGGAAGGCTTCGCCGACATCTCCAGCAAGAAATTGCTCAGGGCGATCGCCGACAGCAAGCAACCGAGGCTGGCCCGTTTCGTCTATGCGCTGGGCATTCCCGATGTCGGCGAGGAAACCGCCAAGGTGCTGGCCCGTTCGCTGGGTTCGCTGGACAAGGTGAAAGTGGCCCTGCCGGAAGTGCTGACCTACCTGCCGGACATCGGTCTGGAAGTGGCCCACGAGATTCACAGCTTTTTCGAGGATGAACACAACCAGAAGGTCATCGGCGCACTGTTGGGCGAGTGCGGCATGGTGTTGCAGGACACCGGTGATCTGGGTGCCGAGTTCGCCGCCAGCGTGACTCTGGGTGGCATGCTCGACAAGCTGAACATTCCCTCGGTCGGGCCAGGTGGCGCGCAAAAACTGGCGGACAAGTTCGGCACCCTGGAAGGGGTGGTCAAGGCCGACTGGCTGGACATGCGTCAGACCTTGCCGGAAAAACAGGCCCAGGCCGTGCGCGCGTTCTTCGATGTGCCTGACAACGCCACCCGTGCCCTGGCCATCGAGCAACAGCTCAAGGATTTCGGCATGCACTGGCAGAGCGAGAAAAAGGTCGTCGAAGGCTTGCCGCTGACCGGGCAGACCTGGGTGCTGACCGGCTCGCTGGAACTGATGAGCCGCGACATTGCCAAGGAAAAACTGGAAAGCCTTGGCGCCAAGGTGGCCGGTTCCGTCTCGGCCAAGACCCACACCGTGGTGGCCGGGCCGGGCGCAGGTTCCAAACTGGCCAAGGCCAACGAGCTGGGACTCAAAGTGCTCGATGAAGAAGCGTTTGTGGCGTTCCTCAAGGCTTATGACATCCCGCTGGATTGAGTTGCTCCTGTAGGAGTGAGCTCGCTCGCGATTGCAACCTGGCAGCACCGCAGCGGGCGCCTGATACATCGCCATCGCGAGCAAGCTCACTCCTACAAGGTGTTGTCCGGTCTGACGCCCTCGCGGGCGAGCGCGCTCCTACGATGTTCAAGTCGATGTTTCAGCCCGACACAAACCTGTGGGAGCGTGGCTTGCCCGCGAAAACGTCGGATCAGGCGGCACGCAGCGATCTCACGGAACCGCCACCCCCGCCTACGATCTAGTGCTGACAACCCCAGGGAGATCGCCATGTTTCAGTTCTTTGAGCAACTCAGCACACGGATCGCGGCGCCCTTTGTGGGCGAGAGCAAGCGCAGCAAGGTCTGGCAATGCCGTTGCGGGCAATCGGTGTTCTTTCGCAACAGCCAGTGCCTGGCGTGCTCTGCGGCGCTGGGCTATCTGCCGGAGCAGGGCAGGGTGGCCGCGCTGGAGCCCGGCCCCAGCGTGGATACTTGGCGGCTGAGCGACGAACCGGAAGCCGGCCTCTACCGCCGCTGCGCCAACCTCGACACACCCGCTGCCTGCAACTGGCTGTTTCCCGCGCTCAATGCCGGCGATTTCTGCGTCGCTTGCAGCCTCAACAAAACCATCCCCGACCTGTCGGTGCCGGAGAACCCCGAGCGCTGGCGCAAGATCGAAACCGCCAAGCGCCGGTTGATCGCGCAACTGATCACCCTCGGCCTGCAGGTCATCCCGAAAGGCTTCGACGAACAGCGCGGACTGGCCTTTGAATTCCTCGGCGTCGACCTGGAAGGCAAGCTGCCCACCACCGGCCACGCCAACGGCCTGATCACTCTCAACGTCGAAGAAGCCGACGACGCCCACCGTGAGAAAGTGCGCGTGCAGATGCACGAACCCTACCGCACGCTGCTCGGCCATTTCCGTCATGAGGTCGGCCATTACTACTGGGACCGTCTGATCGCCGACACCTATTGGCAGGACGGTTTCCGCCACCTGTTCGGCGACGAGCGCGCCAGCTACGCCGAAGCCCTCGACCAACACTATCAACACGGCGCCCCGGCGGACTGGCAGCAACGTTACGTCAGTGCCTACGCCACCATGCATCCGTGGGAAGACTGGGCGGAAACCTGGGCCCATTACCTGCACATGAT
Organism: Pseudomonas sp. NPDC090208; assembly: GCF_044746785.1. Classification (NCBI taxonomy): domain Bacteria; kingdom Pseudomonadati; phylum Pseudomonadota; class Gammaproteobacteria; order Pseudomonadales; family Pseudomonadaceae; genus Pseudomonas; species Pseudomonas sp. NPDC090208. The sequence goes on along the minus strand of NZ_JBIVCU010000017.1, from coordinate 76,692 downwards.
GGACGCCGTCGACACCGCGCTGAGCTTGGGCATGAGCGCCCGCGACATGGACCTCGACTACCAGCCGTTCGAACTGCAGACCCTCTACGATCCGCAGCATCCCGGTGGGCCGGCGTTCCTCGCCTTCGTCAACGCCTGGATCGAACTGGCCGGTATGCTCAACGAACTGTCGCGCGCCATGGGCCAGCCGGATTTCTACCCGTTCGTACTGCCTCCAGCGGTGATCGCCAAACTGCATTTCATCCATCTGGTCATCCAGAGCGCCGGAGGCAAGGCGGACGAGGTGCTGCAGGTTTCCTGACTTGGATGAACTGTCCTGCGGTCCACGGTCGCGTCAGCCTGGCGCTGTCTTCGTAGCAGTCCGGCTTGCCGGCGGTAACGATCCTGAAAACGCCTCCGCCGGCAAGCCGGACTGCTACGGGTTTAGCGAACACCATCGCTTTTGATTCTGGCCGCAGGCCGTGGGAGGGAGCTCTGCTCGCGATAGCGGTGGATCAGACGACACATCATTGTCCGGGCTGACGCCATCGCGAGCAGGGCTCCCTCCCACAGAAGTGTGGTGTCTGGTGGATCTGGGCAAGTCAGTGAAATTTGCTGGAAAAACACATAGCCTCGTGGGATCCGAGGGCGCGAGGGGCTGGGCCGCATCCGGATGAAAGCGATTTGCCTGACACACCGCCTTCGCCAGCAGGCCGGCTCCCACGGCCTTTAGCCAGAAGCAAACGCAGAGGGTACTCGCCGAGTCGTAGCAGTCCGGCTTGCCGGCGGTAACGATCCTGAAAATGCCTCCGCCGGCAAGCCGGACTGCTACGGGTTTAGCGAACACCATCGCTTTTGATTCTGGCCGCAGGCCGTGGGAGGGAGCCCTGCTCGCGATAGCGGTGGATCAGACGACACATCATTGTCCGGATTGACGCCATCGCGAGCAGAGCTCCCTCCCACGAGTGTGTGGTGGCTGCGGGATCCATAACATGGCAACACCACCCGCATTACCACAACGCACACGCCCATGGCCTGTTTCTGAACCTGTGCAAACCGGTCGTCGCCGCCGGTCCGCGAGCGTCTGCACGGGGTGGAATCTAGTGCTAACTTGCCTGTCAATATCGTTTTGATACTACTGGCATTCAGCAGTTGAACAGGGATTTCATAGATGGCCAATAGTGCGCCTGTACCGCTGAACGAGGCTTCCCGGCTTTCCCGCATCACCCACATGGGCCTTCTCGACTCCACCGCCGACGACGTGCTCGATCACATCGTTGACATGGTGGCGATGTATTTCGATGTGCCCATCGCGCTGGTCTCCATCGTCAGCGAACACCGCCAATGGTTTCGCGCCGGCACCGGCCTCGATGAGCGGGAAACACCACGGGAAGTCTCTTTCTGCGCCTACTCGATCCTCGCTCACGAAGTGTTCCAGGTGGCCGACGCGCAGCTCGATGCGCGATTCAAGGACAACCCGCTGGTGGTCGGCGATCCGCACATCCGCTTCTACGCCGGCGTGCCGCTGGTGACTGCCGACGGTCTGGCCCTCGGCACCCTGTGCATCATCGACAACAAGCCGCGCGGACCGCTGGCGACCCGTGACGTGACCATGCTGGAAATGTACGGCCAACTGGTCATGAAGCGCCTCAACAACCTGCGCAAGGCCAGCTATGTCGACCAACCCACCGGCCTGTTCAACCGCCTGCGCCTGGAGGAGGACATCCTCGCCCTGGCCGACCGCCATGATCACGCGCTGGTGGCGCTGGATATGGTCAACCCGGCCTTTCTCGACAGCATCATCAAGGCGCTCGGCTACAGCTTCGCCCAAGACTTGCTGCGCTGCATGGTCGACAGTTGCCGCGAAGTACTGCCCGCCGACACCGCGCTGTACAAGATCAGCCCCACGCGCATCGCCATGCTCACTCGCCATACCGGGCCGGAGCAGGCTGAGCGTCTGTTCAGTCACCTGATCCAGCACTTTCAGCGGCCATTGGTATGCCGCAACATTCCGATCCAGATGGACGTCGGCATCGGCGTGCTGCCGCTGGGCCTGGGACGCAGCGACGAGCGCGACTGGATTCGTCTGGTGGTCAGCGCCGCTGACGAGGCCCGCGGCAAGGCCACCGGCTGGCGCTGGTACGAGCCGCATCTGGACTTCGCCCAGCAGCGGGCATTCCTGCTGTTGGCCTCGCTGGCCGACGCGGTGCGCAGCCCCGATCAGCTGTCGCTGGCGTTTCAGCCACGGCTGGAAGTGGCTACCGGCCGGGTGGTCACCGTCGAAGCGCTGCTGCGCTGGCAACACCCCGTGCTCGGCCCGATCAGCCCGGCGGAATTCATCCCGCTGGCCGAAAAAACCGCGTTGATCCGCTCTCTGAGCCTGTGGGTGCTACGCGAATCCATCGCCCAGGCGGTGCGCTGGCAGAAGCAGGGTTACGCCTTCAAAGTGGCGATGAACGTTTCGGCGCTGGACCTGGCCAACACCCTGTTCAGCGACGCGCTGTTTCAGCAACTGGCGATCAGCGGCCTCGACCCGGGCCGCTTCGAACTGGAATTCACCGAAAGCGCCCTGTGCGACAACCCCAGCGTCACCCGCCAGCAACTGGAGCGTCTGCGCGCGCTGAATATCGACATCGCCATCGACGACTTCGGCACCGGCTACAGCAACTGGACCTACCTGCGCCAGTTGCCGGCTACCACCGTCAAGCTGGACAAATCGCTGGTGGAAAACCTCGACGCCAACGAAAAGGACCGCCGTCTGGTCGAGGCCATCGTCGACCTTGCCCGTCGTCTCGGCTATCGCGTGGTGGCCGAAGGTGCGGAAACCGAAGACGTCTACGAAATCCTCTGCCAGCTTGGCTGCCACGAAGTGCAGGGCTACCTCGTCGCTCGCCCAATGAGCGCCAGCGCGCTGGAGCACTGGATCGGCGGCGAGCACACCAGCAAGGTCAAACAGCTGCGCGCCCTGGGACGCTGACAGCCGGACAGGGCAGGGCTCTGTAACAAGCCCCGCCTGCCGTCGGATTTTTTAACTGAAACAAGAGGTTGTATCTTCGCGCCAGACCGGTACAATGGCCCCCGCTCGCCGGGCAACCCGGTGGCATGCGTTATGGTGACCCCATCGGTCCCCCCGCAACGATTACCCGTCAACCTGGTCAGGCCCGGAAGGGAGCAGCCATAGCGGGGACATTGTGTGCCGGGGTGTGGCTGGTGGGGGCACCACCTTAGCTCTTCGATCTCCCTCCTCTTAAGACGGTATTTCACTCCTTCATCGTTTGATGATCCAGAGAGTGCTTCTTGTTCTATGTCCTTCCCATCTGTCCAAGCCTAAAGAACATCCGAGACGCCGGGTAGAGCAGCGGCAACAAGCGGATTAGAGGATGACTGCACCGGCTCCACCAACCACTTCTTGAACCGCGCAGGCGCGCCCGCATACATGGCGTTTTCAGGCACATCCTGAGTCACCACGCTGTTGGCGGCGATGACGCTGTTGGCGCCGATGGTCACGCCAGGCAGCACCACGACTCCGGCGCCGAGCCAGGCGTTATGGCCGATGCTGATCGGTGCGTGGCGGTGGCCGGTCTTGCGCTGGTCGGGGCGGGTGTCGTGGGTGGTGGTGCAGAGCCGTACCTGCGGGCCGAGCATCACGTCGTCGCCAATGACGATCGGCGCTTGATCGAGGAGCACGCAGCCGCTGTTGATGAACACGCCGCGCCCCAGCGTCAGGTTGCCTCGCTCGAAGTAGAACGGCGGGCGAATCACCACCGTACCATCGACAGAAACCCCGGTTTTCTTCAGGAGTTGCGTGCTGCGTTTCTTGCCTAGATCGTAGCGATCAAGCAGTTGGCTGAACTGGCGCGCGGAGAGTGTTCGCTTGAGTTTCGCAACAATCAGAAGCATGGAGGCATCAGCCGAGGCGGGGACGCTGAATCATAGCGGAATAATGGCCTGCGACGACTACCGCTCGTGATTGCCGCGATCATGTGGCTCATTGCGGTGCTGCTCGCACAGCGTCCGCCCCGCCGGTGTCAGACACGCTCCCAAAACCTCCAGCAAGGCTTTCACTTTCGGTAATCCCTGGCGGCTTTTCAGCCAGACCAGATTGATCGGCAGGCTGTCTACCGCCAGGTGAGGCAGGACTTCCACCAACGCGCCGCTCTGCAGGTGCTGATCGACCAGCCAGGTCGGCAGTTGGGTGATGCCGAGGCCGGCGAGGGCGGCCATGAGCTGGCCTTCACCGTCGCCGATGGCGATGCGGCCGGGCATGGTGTGGCGGTCGACATTGCCTTGTTCGCCAGCAAGAAACCATGGGGTGACGTTGCCGTTATCGTGGCCGTAGAGCACGCAGGCGTGGTCATTGAGTTCGTGGGCGGAAGCCGGTACGCCGTGGGCGGCGAGATAAGTGGGGCTGGCGCAGAACACCAGGCGCTGAGCACCAAGAAAACGGTGGCCGAGCAGGGCGGGCCAGGCATCTGGCGTGCCGATCCGCACGAGGATGTCGATGCCTTGTTCCACCGGGTCGATGAAACGGTCGGAGAATGTGACGTGAGGCAGCAGCAACGGATGGTCGCGCAGGAATTCGAGCATCAGCGGCAGCACATGCAGGCGGCCGAACGAGGCGGGCAGATCGACACGCACGCGGCCTTGGGGCTCGCTGTTTTCCGTGCGCAGCGCTTGCTCGGCTTCTTCCAGCGAGCCCAGCACTTCCGAGCAGGTGCGGTAGTACTGCGTGCCGGCGTCGGTCAACGACAGCCGCCGCGTAGTGCGGTTGAACAGGCGGATAGCCAGGCGCTGTTCCAGCCGCGCAATGCTTTTGCTCACGGCCGAGTTGGTCAGGCCAAGACGTTGGGCGGCAGCGGAAAAGCTGCCCATGTGAACCACGCTGACAAAGACATCGATGCCTTTGAGGGTGTCGGAAGCGCTCATGGCGGGCTCATTGCTGACTTGAATTCACATCAGCTCGTAGTGAATGGCTTAAATGTTACGAAAATTCTCCAATAACCTATGGCCATTGTCGAGCGGCTCATGCAGTCGCCCGTTTAGCCTTGTTGGAGAATGTTGATGATCGATCTGTTTGCACCCTATGCCCTCAAGGGCCTGACCCTGAACAACCGCTTCGTCATGGCGCCGATGACCCGCTCCCGCGCGCCGCAGGACATTGCCACCGAGCAGATCGCCCTGCATTACACCCAGCGTGGCACCGCTGGCCTGATCGTCTCGGAAGGCACGCCGATTTCCCGCGAAGGCCAGGGTTACCTGTTCAACCCGGGCATCTTCACGGCAGAGCAGATCAAGGGCTGGAAGTTGGTCACCGACTCGGTACGCAGTGTCGGCGGGCGGATGTTCGCGCAACTGTGGCATGTGGGCCGGGTGTCGCACACCTCGATTCAGGAAGGCGGTAAAGCACCGGTCAGCTCCACCGGCAAACCGGCCCAAGGCGCGATTGCCTTCGGTTACACGGAAGACGGTGAGCCAGGCTTCGTCGCCACCTCGACGCCGCGAGCACTGGAGACCGACGAAGTGGCCCGTGTGGTTGAAGACTTCGCCCAGGCCGCAGCCAATGCCATTGCGGCCGGTTTCGATGGCGTGGAAATCCACGGCGCCAACGGTTATCTGATCGAGCAATTCCTCAATCCGCTGGTCAACGACCGTACTGACCGTTATTCGGCGAAGCACCTGGAAGACCGTCTGCGCTTTGTCTTTGAAGTGGTCGACGCGGTCGTGGCGCGCATCGGTGCCGAGCGTGTGGGTATCCGGGTTTCGCCTTACGGACAACTGTTCGACATGCCGATCTACCCCGAGATCGATGAAACCTATTCGGCACTGTGCGCCGGGCTCGGTCAGCGCGGCATCGCGTATGTGCATGTCATGGACCAGACCCACTTCTTCCTCGCCGAACAGGGTTCTGCGGCGCAGGAACAGGCGCTGCGCGAACTGCTGGAACACTGCAAGGCGCAACTGGGCAACACCGCGCTGATCCTCGCAGGCGACATGACCCTGGAGCGCGCGCAGGACCTGGTGGACGCCGGTCTGATCGACCTGGCTGCGTTCGGCCAGCCCTTCATCAGCAACCCCGACCTGGTGGCCCGCCTGAAAAACGGCTGGCCGCTGACCACGCCGAACCGTGATACCTACTACGGTGGGGCGGCTGAAGGGTATGTGGACTATCCGCCGTATCAGGCGGTGTAAGAGCGGAACCGCCAGCCGCCATCCCCGCAGCAACGGATCTGTCCCTCAATCCCAACCCCCAATCAAAAAAAACCGCGACAGCATAAAAGCTGTCGCGGTATCTGAATCGCGATCGAAAGACCGCAAAGGGATGCTTCAACCTGCAAAACGCATTTACCGAGTGTGATAAGTCGGCAAATCAAAGCGGTGCTGACTCTGCAGCATGGAAATCGCCGGCAGTTCGCTGGCCTGCGCGGCCAGGTCGCGGCGGATGGCGCTGATGACCCACTCCAGCTGAACCGGCGTGTGCAATTGGGCATACGACACGGAGCGACGAGTCAACGTACCGTCACGGCTGCGCAACGACAGCAGCACGCCACCGTCCGGACGAGGCTGGGTGATGACTTCGTAATCGGAAAAGACGGAAGCGAATTTCTCTTGGATAAAGGTCATGTCTAGCGGCTCCATTGCTCATGAGATAACAAGCGTGGAGGGACTGTTGCAGTCTCTATGCCAGCACGAGATTAAAAATAAATCCTTTAAAATCAGATAGTTAAAATTATTTTGTTTTTCTGGTGTCGTGCATTTTGCATGAATGCCTGTCGGGCATCCTGCATTTTGCCGGAGGGGAAGGGGAGAAGCACAAGCAATCGGGCGCTGTTGAAAGGTCAGACAGCGGTGTCCGGGCTTCATTTCAATTTGTTGCCTGATTTTTCCGAGGCGGTCGATGAACGGCATTTTCTATCGGCCTGATCAAAAGGTTGTGCTGGCCGCCCGTCGCCTGTGACTGCCATGCTGTGTCACCGCAAGGCAACTTGACCGGAGCCCGAGGCTCTGCGAGTTTCCGCAAAAAATACGACCATGCGCGCAAGATCGCCGCGCCACAGGAGTGATGCCATGTCCGAAGCACCGAATAGCGGTTCCGCCACCCGCATGACCGATGAAGAAGCCCTGGAGTTCGCCGAGCAGGTGTTCGACCGCGCCCGTGCCGGTGATGCCGACATGCTGGACCGGCTGCTGGCCAACGGTCTGACGCCCAATCTGCGCAACCACAAGGGCGATACCCTGCTGATGCTGGCCGCCTATCATGGCCATCAGGATGCGGTGAGCGTGCTGCTCAAGCACAAGGCCGATCCGGAAATCCGTAACGACAACGGCCAGAGCCCCATCGCCGGTGCGGCTTTCAAGGGTGATCTGGAGGTGGTGCGGATCCTGGTCGAAGGCGGCGCGGACGTCGAAGGTGCCTCGGCCGATGGCCGTACCGCGCTGATGATGGCGGCGATGTTCAACCGCACGGCCATTGTCGACTACCTGATCAGTCAGGGCGCCGATCCTCACGTCAAGGATGCCAAGGGCGTGACGCCGTTGATGGCCGCGCAGACCATGGGCGCCACTGAAACTGCCGAGCAGTTGACCCGGTTGGGCGTGTGAGGTCAGCAGACGTGTGAAGCGATAGAGGCGCGAAGGATTTCCGGCTATCCTGCGCGCCTGTTTTGGTTACCCGGATCTTCCCGTCATGAACGCTGCACTCACTGAATTCATCACCCTCATCAGTTCCGGCTGCATGGGCGACGAGGAAATCGCAAAGATCGCCGACGAAGCCGCCCAGGCCTATGCCGACGCGGATGCCTTTCTGGCGGCCAACCCCGACATCAATTACGACGACACCTTCCCCATTCCGCTGGGCGAGTGGGTGGTGATCGGCAGCCTGCCGGAAACCGTGATGTTCCAGGCCGACACCTACATGGACCTGCTCGGCGAAATCATTGCCTCGTTCGGTCCGGGCGTGGCCTTCAATATCAAACCCAAGCAACTGGCGAAAACCGAGCCACTGACCGCGCTGAACCGTATCCAGATCCAGCTGAGCAGCATGAACAAGGAAATGGGCGGCTACGTGCTGATGAACCTCAGCGAACCGCTGGATGACGAATTGCAAACGGTGCTGGTCTACGGCAAGGATATCGAGCGGGTAATGGCGCTGGGCGTGGAGCTGGGCATTCTCATCGAGCCGGCGCTGGAAGCGTTGAAGGCGCAGGGCTGACGATTCGACCCCGGCGTTGAAATATCCGGCCCGACCAACGGAACCCCCGTCACGCGGCGCCACTCCTAACTGGGCAAGCCCTCAATAAGGAGCGACACCATGGGTTCCACTTTCAACGGTCTGATTGGACTGATCATTCTGGCCCTGGATATCTGGGCCATCATCAACGTATTGAAGAGCGGCGCGGAGATCGGCATGAAGATCCTCTGGGTCCTGCTGATCGCGTTGCTGCCGGTCCTCGGCCTGATCATCTGGGCGATTGCCGGTCCACGGGGCAACGTACGGATATAGTCGCTCCCGCACATCTGCAACCCCCTGGCGCCCGATTTGCTTCGCTGCAAATCGGGCGTTTTTTTGTGACGTGCGTAGTCAGTCCGTCACTATTGAATAAACGATCTTATGTTACGTATACGTGACTTTATTGGTCTTAAGTTATGTATGTGTAACATTATCTTGTGCTGTGCTTGTGTCACGTATACATTCCATTTACTGAAAAATGTTATGCAGGCATGACAAATGGACGCACATCTGCTCATCGAGCGCCTGGGCAAACAGATCGCCGAGATGCGCAAGACCCGAGGTCTGACTCAGTTGCAACTGGCCGCTCAGTGCGGGCTGACCCGACAGAAAGTCGCTGAAATCGAAAAGGGCAGCCCCACGGTATCCATGCAGGCGTATGCCAAGGTCCTGGCCTCGTTCGATGCGGAAATCCACGTCGTGCCCGCTCGCCGACCTTCATTTGAAGAGTTGCGTGAGGTGTTTCGATGAAGCCGCTGGATAGGGTGCGTATTCATACGCCGGAAGGAGAGAGCGGTGAACTTTCCTCCAGCGAGGCGGGGGATTACCTGTTTCGTTATGGGTTGGATGCCGGCCCGCAGACGCAAATCAGCCTGACCATGGAGGTGCGCGATGCCGCATTCACTTCCCGTGACCTGCATCCGCTGTTCCAGATGAACATGCCCGAGGGTTATGTGCTGGAGCAATTACGCAATCGGCTGGCGAAAACCACTCCGCTCAACCCGATGCTGCTGATGGCGCTGACCGGCAGCGGCTCGCCGATTGGCCGGGTGGCCGTGCGCTCGCCAGCACTGGACGAGTTGCTTGGCAATCAGGATCAGGCCAAAGGCAAGAGCTTGAAGCAGATTCTCAGCTGGGACGGTGCCGACGACTTGTTCGCCGAGCTGGTCGACAGCTACATCCTGCGCAGCGGGATTTCCGGGGTGCAACCCAAGGTCATCGTGCCTGACGAAACATTGGCCGCAGACCCGAAAGCGACATTATTGATGCCGGAACTGATCGTGAAGTCGGGCAGGGCGGATTTTCCGGGACTGGCGATCAACGAATTCGTCTGCATGGATGCTGCGCGCAGGGCCGGCATGCCAGTGCCGGAGTTTTACCTTTCCGACAACCGCCAGCTGTTTGTCATGCGCCGTTTCGACCGTGAGGCAGACCAGCGCCCCATCGGTTTTGAAGACATGGCAGTGCTGATGGGCCTTGGAACGGCGCAAAAATACGATTCCAGCTACGAAAACATCGCCAAGGCCATACGCTTGTTCTGTGCCCCGGAGCAGGTGATGACCTCGCTGGAGCAGTTCTTCGACATCGTCGCGCTCAGTTGCATGCTCGGTAATGGCGATGCGCATCTGAAGAATTTTGGCCTGCTTTACCGTGACCCGACCGGTCGGGATGCGCGGCTGGCGCCGGCTTACGACATCGTCAACACCACCGCCTATATAGAGGAGGACTCGCTGGCCCTGCGGCTGGCAGGGTCGAAAAGTCTGTTCGGTTCGCGGCTGGGTATTCTGGATCTGGCGGACAACTGCAATATTCGCCAGCCTCGCGCGAGGCTTGAGCAACTCATTGCTGCGGTGCATGCGTCACTTCAGGCCAATGCTGCGCTGGCGGGGCATGCTCCCCACGTGTTCAAGGCCATCGACTACGCTGTTGGCCTTTACGCCCAGACCTTCAAGACGCACTGACCATCAGATCGTTTGTAAGGAAATGTTGAATTACCGGGAAAACAACGGAATTTTCACCGTTTCTTCGGGAAGATTCGCAGCGTTTTACCGTTGCCGACCCGCTGGCGGTCATTCCTTGCCGGTGCTCGCGGATGAAGAATGCGGCGCATCGGTGGTAAACCGCAGGCGATCACGTAATATTTGCCCCCCGCGCCCCGGACCGATGCGGTTGCTGTCATCGGGCGCACAGGCTTTACGACTTTAAACCTGAATCCAACGGATCCTACGACACATGGCCAAAACGGACGCCCCGGCGCGCGCGCCGCAACCTACCGTCAGATCGCACCTGGCTTATACGCTGTTGAGCGGGCTGGCGCTGATGGTGCTGTACACCCTGCTGCGCGTTGCGCTGCTGGTCTACAACCGCGAGGGGATCGGCGCCACGCCGGCCTCGACCTTTATCGAAGCGTTCGGCAACGGCCTGCGTTTCGACCTGCGTCTGGTTGTCTACATCCTCATCCCGCTGATTCTGGCGTTGTTCAGCGCCCGCTTGATGGCGGCGCGCGGGCTGTTCCGTTTCTGGCTGACCCTGGTGGCGAGCCTGACCACCTTCTTCGGCCTGATGGAGATGGACTTCTACCGCGAGTTCCACCAACGCCTGAACGGTCTGGTGTTCCAGTACGTCAAGGAAGACCCGAAAACCGTACTGAGCATGATCTGGTACGGCTACCCGGTGGTGCGCTACCTGCTGGCCTGGGCATTGCTGACCTGGCTGCTGAGCCTGATCTTCAAGGGCGTGGACCGTCTGACCCGTCCGCGTGGCGGTTTCAATATCGGCAGCGCCAGCAACCGTGTCGTCGCGCCGTGGTACACCCGCGTCGCGGTGTTCGTGGTCTGCCTGCTGGTGATGGTGATTGCCGCGCGCGGCACCCTGCGTCAGGGCCCGCCGCTGCGTTGGGGTGATGCCTACACCACCGAATCGAACTTCGCCAACACCCTGGGCCTGAACGGTACGCTGACCCTGATCGCCGCCGCCAAGAGCCGCATGTCCGAAGACCGCGACAACATCTGGAAAGCCACGCTGCCGCCGGCAGAGGCACAGCAGACCGTGCGCGACATGCTGCTGACCACCAACGACAAGCTGGTCGATGCCGACAAGGCGGCGATTCGCCGCGAGTTCACGCCGCCACAGGCCAACACACTGCCGATCAAGAACGTCGTGGTGATCCTGATGGAAAGCTTCGCCGGTCACTCGGTCGGTGCGCTGGGTGACGAGTCCAACATCACCCCGTACTTCGACAAGCTGTCTGAAGAAGGTCTGCTGTTCGATCACTTCTTCTCCAACGGCACCCACACTCACCAGGGCATGTTCGCCACCATGGCGTGCTTCCCGAACCTGCCGGGCTTCGAGTACCTGATGCAGACCCCGGAAGGCAGCCACAAGCTGTCCGGCCTGCCGCAACTGCTGAGTGCGCGCAAGTACGACGACGTGTATGTCTACAACGGCGACTTCGCCTGGGACAACCAGTCGGGCTTCTTCAGCAACCAGGGCATGACCAACTTCATCGGCCGTAACGACTTCGTCAACCCGGTGTTCTCCGATCCGACCTGGGGCGTGTCCGACCAGGACATGTTCGACCGTGGTGCCGAGGAGCTGAAAGCCCGTGCAGAGAAGGGCAAGCCGTTCTATGCGCTGCTGCAGACGCTGTCCAACCACACGCCGTACGCCTTGCCGGCCAATCTGCCGGTAGAGCGCGTGACCGGCCATGGCACGCTGGATGAGCACCTGACCGCCATGCGTTACGCCGACTGGGCGCTGGGCCAGTTCTTCGAGAAGGCCAAGAAAGAGCCTTACTACAAGGACACCCTGTTCGTGGTGGTCGGCGACCACGGTTTCGGCAACAACGAGCAGATCACCGAGATGGACCTGGGCCGCTTCAACGTGCCGATGCTGATGATCGCGCCGGGCCTGCAGGACAAGTTCGGCAAGCGCAGCAGCATTGTCGGTACGCAGATCGACATCGTGCCGACCATCATGGGTCGTCTGGGTGGCGATACCGTGCACCAGTGCTGGGGTCGTGACCTGTTGAACCTGCCGGCCGGTGATCTGGGCTTTGGCGTGATCAAACCGTCGGGCAGCGAGCAGACCGTGGCCATCGTCACCGGTAACCGCATCCTGATCGAGCCGAAGGAAATGGAGCCGAAGATCTACAGCTACGAGCTGGGCACCAAGCCTCACGCCGAGTTGATGCCGGATGCACCGGACGTCGCCGAACTGCGCAAGAAGCTCGACAGCTTCCTGCAGACTGCGACCAAGAGCTTGCTGGACAACACGGCCGGTGTGAAAGACGCCAAGCCGTAGTCACAAGCCCGCTTCAACAAAAACGCCCCGCTATCGGGGCGTTTTTGTTTTATGAGCAACGAACCTTTCATGTGGGAGCGAATTCATTCGCAATGCGGTGGTACAGACGATGTACCTCTATCGGTTGTACCGCTTTTCGCGAATGAATTCGCTCCCACTGGGTGACCTTCGTGTCGTTTCTGCCTCGATCACAACACCGAAAAGTTGTAGCTGAGGATCAAGCGGGTCTCATCGACGTCGCGGGCGAACTTCTCGTAGTTGCTGCGGAAGGTCGCGTTGCGCAGGCGGATGCTCAGATCCTTGAAGGTGCCGGTCTGCATCACGTACTTGAGTTCGGTGTCGCGTTCCCATTCCTTGCCTTCGCTGTCGCTGCCGGCCACCTTGATGTTGTCGCCGTTGACGTAGCGGGTCATGAAGCTCAGGCCGTTGAAGCCGATCGCCTTGAAGTCATAGTCGTAGCGCAATTGCCAGGAACGCTCTTGAGCCGCAGCGAAGTCGTTGACCTGGATGTAGTTGACCAGGTTGGGGTTGGTGCCATCCAGGTACGGCATCGACGTGTCGCCGATCATGGTCTGCCAGCCGACCGTCAACTTATGTCCGGCGAGGGCGTAGGCCAGCATCGTGCTGAACGCCTGGTTGTCGATCTCGCCCGCGCGGGCCGAACCGTCATCGTGGCTCTTGATGAAATGCACGTCGGTCGAAGCGACACCCGGGCCGATCTTCTGACTGCCGAGCAGGCCGACGTAGTGCTGGTGATAGACGTTTTCCAGCGCCGCGTAGTGGTACTGCGCGGTGATGTTCGGCGTGACCTTGTAGTCGATGCCGTACATGTCGAAGTGATTGCCGGTGATGTCGCTGGTGTAGCGCTTGTTCTTGCTGTTCAGGCGGATGTCCTGGGAGTCGGTGGAATCACGGGCAGTGTAGTGATCCAGCCGCGAGGCCATCAGCTTGAAGCCGGGCAGGTCTTCGGAGGTCAGCATGCCGCCGTTGAACATGGTCGGCAGCAAACGGCCATCGTTGTACTTGAGCAGCGGCAGGTCGGGCATCATCGCGCCATACTTGAACACCGTCTGCGAGACGCGCACTTTCGCCGCCGCACCGAACTTGGCGTATTGATCCTTGGAGCCTCGCGGGTTGCTGCCGCTGGATGGCAGCAGGCCACTGCCGCTGCGGTCCGGGCTGGAGTCGAGCTGGAAGCCGGCCATCGCCAGGGCATCGATACCGAAACCGACTGGCCCCTGGGTGTAACCCGACTGGAAATTGAGAATGAAGCCTTCGGCGGCTTCTTCGCGTTTCGACGCGCCTTGGGGGTTGGAGCTGCTGCCATCGCGGAAGTCGCGGTTGAAGTAGACGGTGCGCGCTTCAAGGTTCGCCTTGCTGTCCTCCAGAAAGCCTTCGGCCTGTACGGTGGGGATGAGGCCGGCGCAGAGTGACAGCGTGCCAAGGCCGGCCAGCGCGCGCTGCCGGGTAGGGCGAATAAGCATGTGAAGCTCCAGATGAGACGAAAACCGATGCGGATGGATTGCACGAACTCGCACGCAGGTCGCGGCAGCGAGCGTTGCGAGGGCGCGCAGTATCGGCAGTCGACTGGCTGATCGCTATTCCACCTTTGTATAGCGTTCTCGCGCAAAGGCCCGAAGCAGAGCGGTTTATGTACACCTGAGCGGTTAATGACCGGTTGTGGCATGGCTACAGGCGGGTGGAACGTCGCGGTCAGGGCAGGGTCAAGATCAGTAGGCCGGTGTCCGGCCCCGACTGAGGAGACATTGATGAAAGTCTGGACTATTTCGTTTCTCGATAAGGAAGGTGTGCAGCAGAGCCTCGATCTTGAATCCGAGCAGCGTCCCAGTGAGGAGGAGGCTGCGCGGCGCCTGCGTCCGCGCCTGTTCCCGGTCACCAATGACCTTGACCTCAATGACCTTGAAGGTCGAACACAGGAGCCGACTGTCAGAACGCTCAAGGAGCAGAACGCGGTGCAGATCATTTCCATCGTCGAGGCGTCGTGACCGGCGCCGTGCCACTGTTCAGGGCCGCCGGTTGGCAACGCGCCGCCAATCGGCGTACTCTGCGAGCGAGGCCGGTGGCGTATCGGTGCGAGTCAGCTCGTGAACCGGTCGCCGATCTGTAACTGCAACACCGGTCTTGTCAGCGACATGCTTGAATCCCGGGTGGCAGATGATCTGTCGCTTTACTCCGGTGTACCGGGGGCATTTCGGGATCGTTGAAACTCTATCTATGTTGCATAGGAGGATGTTTCATGAGCACGACCTATCAAGAAGACATCAGCAGTCACGTGCTGCGCCGCATGAAGGACAGCGGTTTCGATTTCGCACGTATTCATCCCATCGAGTTCTACGCCGTTTTTCCGGATGAGGAGCGGGCGCGCCAGGCGGCAGACAAATTTCGCGGTGAATCCCTCAATGCCCAGATCAACGCCCGTGAGGACGGGGCCTGGCATCTGCAACTGAGCAAAGTGATGTACGCCACCTACGACGGCATAGGAGATTTCGAGCAGGACTTTCAGACCGCCATATCGGGTCTGGACGGTGAGGTCGAAGGGTGGGGCGTCAAGCACGAGATCCGGCGGTACAACTGATCAAGCGCCCTTTCGAATCTGCCGCCAGCGCCGTTCCGGCCTGGCGGCATACCGATATTTCTGATCCGTTCGCTTTCCGTGGGAGGGAGCCCTGCTCGCGAACAGTTAATTCCAGACGCTGCCATGGCGGCTGGCCCGGCGCTTTCGCGAGCAGGGCTCCCTCCCACAATCCGCATTTTTGACTCATCCCTTTGCGCGCAAAAAAAAGCCGCTCGAGCAAGAGCGGCGTCAAAGGGAATTCATTTTTTACCGACCCATACAGGCCAACGACCCGCATCGGTGCAGAAGCGCAGTTGCCTGCGAAGATGACGCGATTATCTGCAAACAAAGTGCTGTCGGGAAATCAACTCTGGCTATGCTGGTAATAGATTTTTCGGTGGTGGGACGCTTCTCTATGAAGCGTAGGAGAATTGGTTAGGACGGATCCTGCACAGGAATGGTGCGGGGTGCGTCGGGCTTTTATTCAACCAGTTGATTTTGAAGCGTTTATGCCGCTGGCACGGGCCTTGCGAAGGCCCCTGTGTCCATGGTGACAAGGAGTACGGCATGATCCGCACCTTTTATGACGAGATGTACGATGCAGGCGGCGCTGTCCGTCCGCATTATCGGGAATTCGCCCGTTGGCTGGGCGAAGCGCCGCCTGAGTTGCTCGCTCAGCGTCGGCGTGAGGCCGATCTTTTGTTTCATCGCGCCGGGATCACTTTCACGCTGTACGGCGACGAGCAGGGGACCGAACGTCTGATCCCCTTCGACACGATTCCTCGCAGCATCCCCGCCAGTGAATGGCGCGTGGTCGAACGCGGCTGCATCCAGCGGGTCAAGGCGCTGAACATGTTCCTTGCGGACCTCTATCACGATCAGCGCATCATCAAGGCCGGGATCATCCCTGCCGAACAGGTGCTGGCGAACGAGCAGTACCAGTTGGCGATGCAGGGGCTGAACCTGCACCGTGACCTGTACTCGCACATTTCCGGGGTTGACCTGGTGCGCGACGGTGACGGCACCTATTACGTGCTGGAAGACAACCTGCGCACACCGAGCGGCGTGAGCTACATGCTCGAAGACCGCAAGATGATGATGCGCCTGTTCCCAGAGCTGTTCGCCGCGCAACGCATTGCACCCATCGACCACTACCCCAATCTGCTGCTGGACACCCTGAAAAGTTCGAGCCCGCTGGATAACCCCAGCGTGGTGGTGCTGACGCCGGGTCGTTTCAACAGCGCATTCTTCGAGCACGCGTTTCTGGCTCGGGAAATGGGCGTCGAGCTGGTGGAAGGTGCCGACCTGTTCGTCCGCGATGACCGGGTGTTCATGCGCACCACCGACGGGCCGAAAGCGGTGGACGTGATTTATCGCCGTCTCGACGACGCGTTCCTCGATCCGCTGGCGTTCAACCCCGAATCGATGCTCGGCGTGCCGGGCCTGCTGTCGGCCTATCGCTCCGGCAACGTGGTGCTGGCCAACGCCATCGGCACCGGCGTGGCCGACGACAAGTCGATCTACCCGTTCGTCACCGACATGATCCGCTTCTACCTCGACGAGGAGCCGATCCTGAAAAACGTGCCGACCTGGCAGTGCCGCAAGCCGGAAGAACTGTCCCACGTGCTGGCCCACCTGCCGGAACTGGTGGTCAAGGAAACCCAGGGCTCCGGCGGCTACGGCATGCTGGTCGGCCCGGCTGCCACGGCCGCCGAGATCGAAGCCTTTCGCGAGCGCCTGAAAGCCAAGCCCCACGCGTACATCGCTCAACCGACCCTGTCCCTGTCGACCTGTCCGACCTTTGTCGAGAACGGCATCGCCCCGCGACACATCGACCTGCGCCCGTTCGTTCTGTCCGGCCGCGAAACCCGCGTCGTTCCCGGCGGGCTCACGCGCGTTGCGCTGCGTGAAGGCTCACTGGTGGTCAACTCGTCGCAGGGTGGCGGAACCAAGGACACCTGGGTGGTCGAGGATTAAGGATGCCTGCCAATGCTAAGTAGAACTGCCTCGGATTTGTATTGGATGTCGCGGTATCTGGAACGCGCGGAAAACCTCGCGCGGATGCTCGATGTCAGTTACTCGCTGTCGCTGATGCCGCAGGACGGTCGTGGCGACGGCCTCAATGAAATCGCCATGCCGCTGCTGATTACCGGCACCCTGGATGACTACCTGGAACGCCACGGTGAACTGCATGCCGAACGCCTGCTGCATTTCTTCGCCCTGGACGCCTCCAATCAGGCCAGCATTTTCAGTTGTCTGGCGGCGGCGCGGGCCAGTGCCCATGCGGTGCGTGGGCGCATTACTGCGGACATGTGGGAAAACATCAACGCCACGTACCTGGAAATTCGTGGCATCGCCGAACAGGGCCTGAGCCGTTATGGCATGAGCCGTTTCTGCGAGTGGGTCAAGGAGCGTTCGCACCTGTTCCGCGGTGCCACCTACGGCACCATCATGCGCAACGATGCGTTCCGCTTCATTCGCTTGGGCACCTTCATCGAGCGCGCCGACAACACCCTGCGCATGCTCGACGCCCGGTACGAGATGCTCGAACTGCGCGGGCCGTCGGCCAATGCCGCCGCCGACAACTCGGCGGCCGGCTACTACCAGTGGAGCGCCTTGCTCCGCGCGCTGTCGTCGTTCGAGGCCTACACCGAGGTGTATCGGGATGCGCCGGGCGCGCGGCAAGTGGCGGAGCTGTTGCTGTTGCGCGCCGACATTCCGCGTTCCCTGCGCGCCTGTCTGGAAGAGCTGGATCAGATTCTCGCCAGCCTGCCCGGTGCCAACGGTCGTCCGGCGCAGCGTCTGGCCGCCGAACTGGACGCGCGTCTGCGTTACACCGGTATCGACGAAATCCTCGGCGAAGGCCTGCACGAATGGTTGAACGAATTCATTCCGCTGCTGGCCCAACTGGGTAACGTTATTCACACTTCTTATCTGGAGGCAGCATGAGACTGTCCATTAGTCACGAGACCACCTATCACTACGACGATCAGGTCCGCGCCAGCATCCAGTATTTGCGTCTGACCCCACACGACAGCGAGCGCCAGCAGGTGCTCAGCTGGCAGTTGGCGTTACCGCGTCCAGTGCGGGCGCAGGTCGATCCGTTCGGCAATATCCTCCATGTGCTGACCCTCGACGAGCCCCACGAGGCCATCGTCATCGGTGCCCGTGGCCAGGTCGAAATCGACGAAAAACGCGAAGCCGAGCATGAGAGCCAGTCGTCACTGCCGTTTCTGCGTTTCACCCGTCTGACCGAAGCCGACGAGGCGATTCGCGCCTTCGCTGCGAAAGAAACCGGCAAACGCACCGACCGCAACGGGCTGATCGACCTGATGCAGGCGCTCAACCAGCACATCGCCTACACCCCGGGCGCCACCGCCGTCGACACCAGCGCCGCGCAGGCATTTGCCAACAAGGCCGGTGTCTGCCAGGACCACACCCACGCTTTTCTCGCCTGCGCCCGCAGCCTGGGCGTACCGGCGCGTTACGTGTCGGGGTATGTGTACAGCGAAGGCAGCGACCGCCTGGCAGGTCACGCTTGGGCTGAGGCCTGGGTTGGCGACGCCTGGTACAGCTTCGACGTGACCAACCAACTGGCGATTCCCGAACGGCACCTGAAACTGGCGGTGGGCCTGGATTACCTGGATGCCTGTCCGGTACGCGGCATGCGCCGTGGCGGCGGTTGCGAGCAGATGCACGCGAAGGTGGTGGTATCGCCATCGGTGGCCGTGCCTGCACCGGTGATTCAGGTGCAGCGCCAGCAGTAATCGCCGTTCCGGTAAATGGCATGGGATTGACCCATGTCGCTGGTACAAAACAGGGCTGAAGTCACCACAGAACAATGTGGGAGGGCGCTCTGCTCGCGATGGCGGCGGGTCAGTCGGTACAGCATTGTCTGGACTGACGCTATCGCGAGCAGAGCTCCCTCCCACGGTTTTTTGCCTGTCGTATTAACGTGGTGGTTGCACGATCCTGTGGGAGCGGAACACCGCATCGCGAATGAATTCGCTCCCACAGGTGGTTATGAATCCGTAACGGTGCCTTTATTGCGCGACCTTGCGCCCCGCCATGTGTTTCAGATACGCCACTACCTGTCCCAATTCCTCATCCGACAGCACCTCCGGAGTGATCGCCGGCATTTTCGCCTGGGGCCACTGGCGCAGGTTCTGTGGGTTGCGGATGTACAGTTTCAGGTAGTCACCGGCGAAATATTCGGTCGGGTTGTGCGGAATGTTCAGGTCCGGACCCAGTTGGGCATCGCCTGCGCCGTTGAGGCGATGGCAGGCCAGGCAGTTTTTCTGGAACAGCGCGAAACCCTTGTTCGCCGGATCGTCAGCCGCCAGTTTCGGATCAGGCAGCAGCGCCGGGAAACGCTCGGCCACCGAGGCCAGCAGGCGAATGCTGCCGACCGCGTAAGGCCATTGCTCGGGGCTGATCTTGCTTGCCTGCGGTTGAGTCCAGACCAGATAGAACGGCCCGGCGCTCGGTTTGTCCTTCGCCAGCCCCGGCCACGGGTGCGCCGGGTCTTCGATCGCCAACCAGGCTTGCGAGCCGGTTTTCTGCAGCAACGGGCCTGCGGGCATTTCGGCGGCAAAACCATCGGTGGCGACGGCTTGCAGGTGGGCATCGGCGCTGACGCCCGGCAGCAAGACACTCATGGGCACGGCGCGATAGTGCATGCTGCGCTTGTAGGAAACGTCGTCAGGAATATCGATCTCCCGCGCCTCGGGATGGTGGAGCAGTTGCTCGCTGTCCCAGGTTCGCGAGCCGCCGCCAAGGTCGACGGTCAATTGTGCAGCATGCAGTGGCAGGGCCAGCACGGCGCTGGCCAGCATCAGAAGTGAACGCAAGATGATGACTCCGCAGGATCGTCGATAGCACCGGGCAGGGATATCTGCCGCTCGGCGTGGAAATCGCCATCGATCATACGGGTCCCATCGGCTTTTGCCAGTGAATCCTGAACGTGTGGTTGAGCGCGTGCGCCGCCCTGCGGGATGCAGGGCGGTCCTCAAGGTGCGCAACGTCCTGGAAGCGGCACGAGAATGGGCTCGCGGTCAGCCGAACAGACGAGTCAGATTCGGCAGGATCAACAGAAGTGTGGTGGCGAAAACAATCAGCCCGGCTTGACGTACTTTCGAATGCTTGAACATGGCGTATGCCTTTTTTTGTTATTCCTGAGCGACAAAAGCTCTCCTGCTTCTTCAAGGGAGGAAGCGGCAGCTGGCAAAGGTGAAAGCAAAAGAGCAGGTGCGGCGACCAAATCAGTCGCAGACATCGGCGCTTGGAGAATCGTTTGTTATGGCGCCTCTGCTACTGACTTAACCTTAGAGCCCGCGTGCCCTGCGGCTTAGATCGGTTTGTTATGTTTTATTCGATAAGGTGGTAATAAAACCGCATAAGGCTTATGGCTATCACTCACGCGTCGCACGCTAGACACATCGGGGTGTAACGGCAGGTTTCCATTAGCACGCTACCGTTCGTCCGACCCCGAATTTTCCTGTAACAAGCTACCCTTCATGGCAGTCAAGCGAGCCGAGCACTTTGATCATTGATCACGGTTGTATGACCGTTATGGTGTCGGCAGAAAGAAAAAAGCATTTCGCAGGATAGCGAGGACAGGATGACCAAAGCGTTCATATTCGATGCAGTGCGCACCCCCCGTGGCAAGGGCAAGGCGGACGGGGCGCTGTACAGCGTCAAACCGGTGGATCTGCTGGCGGGGCTGCTCCGCGAGCTGCAACGTCGGCAACAGTTGGACACCCGTCAGGTCGATGACATCGTGCTGGGCTGTGTGACACCGGTCGGTGACCAGGGCGCGGACATCGCCAAGACGGCGGCGCTGGTGGCCGACTGGGCAATCAATGTTGCCGGCGTGCAGGTCAACCGCTTTTGCGCCTCGGGCCTTGAGGCGGTCAATCTGGGGGCGATGAAAATCCGCTCCGGGTTCGAGGATCTTGTGGTGGTCGGCGGCGTCGAGTCGATGTCGCGGGTGCCCATGGGCAGCGACGGCGGCGCCTGGGTGCTGGACCCGCAGACCAACCTGCACACCCACTTCACGCCGCAGGGCATCGGCGCCGACCTGATTGCCACCCTGGAAGGCTTCAGCCGGCAGGACGTTGACCGCTTTGCCCTGCAATCCCAGCAAAAGGCGGCCCATGCTCGTGAGCGTGGCGCGTTCCAGCGTTCGCTGGTGCCGGTGAAAGATCAGAACGGCGTGCTGCTGCTTGATCACGACGAATTCATCCGCGCCGATTCCAGCCTCGAAGGCCTGGGCAATCTCAAGCCGAGCTTCGCCGCCATCGGCCAGATGGGTTACGACGCCACGGCCCTGCGGGTGTACAGCCATGTCGAACGGATCGAGCACGTGCACACGCCTGGCAACAGTTCCGGGATCGTCGACGGCGCTGCCTTGATGCTGCTGGGTTCTGAACAGAAAGGCCACGAACTGGGCCTGCGCCCACGGGCGCGGATTGTCGCCACGGCGGTCACCGGCACCGATCCGACCATCATGCTCACCGGCCCCGCGCCAGCGACGCGCAAGGCGCTGGCGAAAGCCGGGTTGACGATCGACGACATCGACCTGTTTGAAGTCAACGAAGCCTTTGCCTCGGTGGTGCTCAAGTTCATCAAGGACATGAGCGTCGATGCGGACAAGGTCAATGTCAACGGCGGCTCGATTGCATTGGGTCACCCGCTCGGCGCCACCGGCTGCATCATCCTCGGCACCTTGCTCGACGAGCTGGAGGCGCGCGGCTTGCGCTACGGCCTGGCGACCCTGTGCGTCGGCGGCGGCATGGGCATTGCGACGATCATCGAGCGGGTGTGAAGTGATTGGCAAGGTCACCCTGCGGGAGCGAATTGATTCGCGAGGCGCCATGAAGCGCACCACATTCGCGGCGGCTGTACCGACCTCTCGCGAATGCATTGGCTCCCACATGACCGTGTCCTCCATAAGAACAGTTTCAGGAAGAACGACCGCATGACTGACGCCATCCAGTATGAAACCGGCCCCGACCAGATTGTCACGCTGACCCTGGACATGCCCGGCCAGCAGACCAACACCATGAACGCCGATTACCGCGAGGCGATGGCGCAAACCCTGGCGCGCTTGCAGGCCGAGCGCGAGCAGATTGCCGGGGTCATCATCACCTCGGCGAAAAGCACCTTCTTCGCCGGCGGTGATCTCAACGAGCTGATTCAGGTCGATGCCTCCCGCGCCGAGTGGTTCTACCACATGACCCTGGAACTCAAGGCCCAACTGCGCGCGCTGGAAACCCTCGGCAAACCGGTGGTCGCCGCGATCAATGGCGCGGCGCTGGGGGGCGGTTGGGAGCTGTGCCTGGCCTGTCACGGGCGCATCGCGCTGGATCAGCGCCATGTGCGCCTGGGCCTGCCGGAAGTCACCCTCGGTCTGCTGCCCGGTGGCGGCGGTACGGTGCGGCTGGTGCGCATGCTCGGTCTGGAAAAGGCCTTGCCGCTGCTGATGGAAGGTAAAACTCTGAGCCCGCAGCAGGCGTTGCAGGCCGGTCTGGTCGATCAACTCGCCGACGGCAGCGATGACTTGCTGCACAAGGCGCGTGAGTGGATTCTTGCGCACCCTGCACCGGTCAAGCCTTGGGATCGGCCGGGTTTCCAGATTCCCGGTGGCACGCCGTCCAGCCCCAAAGTCGCGCAAATGCTGGCCATCGCCCCGGCGATCCTGCGCAGCAAGACTCAGGGCTGCTACCCGGCACCGGAAAAAGCTCTCGCCGCCGCCGTCGAGGGGGCGCAGGTGGATTTCCACACGGCAGAGCGCATCGAGGCGCGCTATTTCACCGAGCTGACCACCGGCCAGGTGGCGAAAAACATGATCGGCAGCTGGTTTCAGCTCAATCAACTGAATGCCGGCGAATCGCGGCCCAAAGCGCCGCCGGTTTACCACATGCGCAAGGTCGGCGTGCTCGGTGCGGGCATGATGGGCGCCGGCATCGCCTACGTGACCGCCCGCGCCGGTGTCGATGTGGTGCTCAAGGATGTCAGCCTCGCCGTGGCGCAGAAGGGCAAGGAGTATTCGGTGCGCCTGCTCGACAAACAGGTTGCCAGCGGCCGGATCACCCAGGAACAACGCGACATCGTGCTCGGGCGGATCAAGACCACCGGTCGCGATGGTGATCTGGAAGGCTGCGACCTGATCATCGAAGCCGTCCCCGAAGACCGTGAACTCAAGGCCCAGGTCAGTGCCGCCGCCGAACAGGTGGTGGTGCCCTATGCGGTGATCGCCTCCAATACCTCGACGCTGCCGATCACCGGTCTGGCGACGGCGGTCAATCGTCAGGAGCGCTTCATCGGCATGCACTTCTTCAGTCCGGTGGACAAGATGCGTCTGGTGGAAATCATCAAGGGCGCGCGCACCAACGACATGACCCTGGCCCGCGCATTCGACTTCGTGCAACAGATCGGCAAGACGCCGATCGTGGTCAACGATGCCCGCGGCTTCTTCACCTCGCGGGTATTCGCCACCTTCACCAATGAAGGCATCGCCATGCTCGGCGAAGGCATTTCGGCGGTGATGATTGAAACCGAAGCGCGCAAGGCCGGCATGCCGGTGGGCCCGCTGGCGGTGTCCGATGAGGTGTCGCTGAGCCTGATGAGCCACATCCGCGAGCAGGCTCGCAAGGATCTGGCCGCTGAAGGCAAGACCTTGGCGGAGCATCCGGCCACAGCACTGATCGACCTGCTGCTCAATGAGTACAAGCGCGCCGGCAAAGCGGCCGGTGGCGGTTTCTACGATTACCCCGAGGGTGAGCCGAAGCGGCTGTGGCCGCAGCTCAAGAGCCGCTTCGAGAAGCCCGATGCGCAGATCGCCGCGCAGGATATTCGCGACCGTCTGCTGTTCATCCAGGCCATCGAAACCGTGCGCTGCGTGGAGGAGGGCGTGCTGCGCTCGAGCGCCGATGCCAATATCGGCTCGATCTTCGGCATCGGCTTTCCGGCGTGGACCGGTGGTGCGCTGCAGTTCATCAACCAATATGGCCTGAAGGACTTCATCGCTCGCGCGCATGACCTGGCGGAGCACTATGGCGAACGTTTCGAGCCGCCGGCCCTGTTGCTGGACAAGGCGCTCAACGGAAAACTTTTCTAAGGGGGCGATAGCCATCCTGCATCGGTACAGCGGGCGTTCAGTCTGCCGCGACAGGGAGCTGCATCCGGGCCTTGCCTTGAACCGGGCTTCAAGGCAGGCTTGGGTGTGCGCATTTTCGCCGTGTCGCTTCAGGTATTTTTATGTCGTTACGCATCTGCATTCTGGAAACCGACGTTCTTCGCCCGGAACTGGTCGATCAATACCAAGGTTATGGGCGGATGTTCGAGTCACTGTTTGCCCGCCAGCCAATTCCCGCCGAGTTTGTCGTCTACAACGTCATGCAAGGCCACTATCCTGCCGATGACGAGCGCTTCGACGCGTACCTGATCACCGGCTCCAAGGCCGATTCGTTCGGCACCGATCCCTGGATCCAGACCCTCAAGACCTACCTGCTGGACCGCTACAAGCGTGGCGACAAGCTGTTGGGCGTGTGCTTCGGTCACCAGTTGCTGGCGCTGCTGCTGGGTGGCAAGACCGAACGTGCCACTCAAGGGTGGGGCGTGGGCATCCACCATTACGACCTGGCCCCGGCCAAACCGTGGATGACCCCGGCGATGGACAAACTGACCCTGCTGATCAGCCACCAGGATCAGGTCACTGCGTTGCCGGAAGGCGCAACCGTCATCGCCTCCAGCGATTTCTGCCAGTTCGCCGCCTACCACATCAACGATCAGGTGCTGTGCTTCCAGGGCCACCCGGAATTCATCCACGATTATTCGCGCACGCTGCTCGATATCCGTCAGGAAGCCTTGGGCGAGCAGGTCTACAGCAAAGGCGTCGCCAGCCTGGAAGAAGACCACCACGGCACCACCGTGGCCGAATGGATGATGCGATTCGTGGCGAACAAGCCCGAAGTCGCTTGACTGACAAGCGCGCCTGCTCGCGGTTGCGATCTACTTGCGCTGACGCCGCCCCCTGACACGTAGGAGCGCGCTTGCCCGCGATGCAGTGTGTCAGTCGCCATTTGATGCGCCAGACAGATTGCAATCGCGAGCAAGCTCACTCCTACAGGTTTTGCGTTTGCCCGCGATGTCGGTGCTGACACCACGCAATCCCGCGTAGGAGTGAGCTTGCTCGCGATGCGGTGTGTCAGTCGCCATTTGATGCGCCAGACAGATTGCAATCGCGAGCAAGCTCACTCCTACAGGTTTTGCGTTTGCCTGCGATGTCGGTGCTGGCACCACGCAATCCCGCGTAGGAGTGAGCTTGCTCGCGATGCGGTGTGTCAGTCGCGATTTGATGTGCCAGACAGATTGCAATCGTGAGCAAGCTCACTCCTACAGGTTTTGCGTTTGCCCGCGATGTCGGTGCTGACACCACGCAATCCCGCGTAGGAGTGAGCTTGCTCGCGATGCAGTGTGTCAGTCGCCATTTGATGCGCCAGACAGATTGCAATCGCGGGCACGCGCGCTCCCACAGCTTTACAGCCACCCCGACCGCTTGAAGCTGGCAAACAGTATCGCGCACCCGCCCAGAATCACTCCCAGCGCGATGAAGTAACCGTAATGCCAACTCAACTCCGGCATGTTCTGGAAGTTCATCCCGTAGATCCCGGCAATCGCCGTGGGGAACGCCAGAATCGCCGCCCAGGCGGCAAACTTGCGCTGGGTCAGGCTTTGCCGTGACGACTCCAGCAGCAGGCCGATCTCGATGGTCTGGCTGGCGATGTCGCGCAGGTTGGCCAAGTCTTCCATCTGCCGCTTCACATGGATTTCCACGTCGCGGAAGTACGGGCGCATGTTCTTGTCGATGAACGGGAAGTTGAGCTTCTGCAGTTCTTCACCGATTTCCACCATCGGCGCCACATAGCGGCGCAGCCGCAGCAGGTCGCGGCGCAGGGCGTGAATGCGGTGGATATCCGACTCGTTGAGTTCGGTGCTCAGTACGCTGTGTTCCAGTTCTTCCAGCTCGCAATGGATGGCTTCGGTCACCGGCTGATAGTTCTCGGTGACGAAATCCAGCAGCGCATACAGCACGAAATCCTCGCCGTGATGCAACAGCAGTGGCCGCGCCTCGCAGCGCTGGCGCACCAGGCCGTAAGACTTCGAATGGCCGTTGCGCGACGTGATGATGTAGCCCTTGCCGGCGAAGATGTGGGTTTCGATAAAGATCAGCTTGCCGTCTTCGCGGATCGGCGCGTAGGTGACGATGAACAGCGCGTCGCCGAAGGTTTCCAGCTTCGGTCGGCTGTGCACCTCCAGCGCATCCTCGATGGCCAGTTCATGCAGATTGAATTGCTTTTGCAGGGAAGCCAGTTCCTGTGCGTCAGGCTGTTCAAGGCCGATCCAGACAAAGTGGCCGGGCTTGGCAGCCCATTCGGCGCCCTCGTCGAGGGTGATGTTGGAGACCTTCTTCCCTTCACTGTAAACGGCGGCAGCGACAACTCGGCCCATGGCGACGACTTCTTCTTGTTGTGGGAGAAACTCAGACGAGCTTAGCGCGCTCTCTGTGTTCAGAGTCGGCAAAACTCAACGAGTTCGCGGGTTTTCTGCAGGCCGTTCAGCTGCGGTTTGGTTATCGACGCGGCGTTGCAGTCGCGCATCCATGTCGTCGATGCAGGCCTGCATCTGCGCATGGCAGCGGCTGGCAAGTTCGTTGATGTCGGCCTGATCGAGACCTTCGGTGCTGATCGGCGGCAACGCCCGGATCATCACCTGGCCGCTGTTCCAGGCGTTGAGGCGCATGTCGCGGGAATAAGTGCTGATGCACACTGGCAGGATCGGCACGCCGGCATCGATGGCCATCTGAAAGGCGCCGCGCTTGAACGGCAACAGACCCTTGCCGCCATTGCGCGTGCCTTCGGGGAAGACCCAGATCGAGGTGTCCTTGTGCTGCAGGGTTTCGGTGGTCCGGGCAATCGATACCCGCGCCCTGAGAGGATTGCCACGGTCGATCAGCACATTGCCCGCCAGCCAGAACATCTGCCCGAAAAGCGGCACCCATTTCAGGCTTTTCTTGCCCATGGCGACGGTCCGTGGCGGCACCACGTAGCCGCACATGAACAGATCGTAGTTGGACTGATGGTTGGCGATGACCACGCAGGGGCGGGTCTTGGCGAAATGCGCGCCGAGATCGGTCTTCAGCCGCAGGCCGAGAAACCACAGGGCGGGCAACGCGTACAGACGGGCACACAGACGGCTGTTGTCAGGGTTGAACGGACGGCACAGCACCAGGATCAACCCCAGCACACCCACGACAACGAAGTGCAGGGCCAACAGCAACATACGCAACACGAACAGCATGCAGACCACTCAGGCAAAAAAGAGGGCGCAGTGTACGGAGGTGCTCCGGGATGGGCAAACGGAGCGCGGCAACGTCTGTAGGAGCGCGCTTGCCGGTCACCGGACTGTAGGAGCTGGCTTGTCCTGCGACCGGCGACAAAGTCGTCGTAAAATCAGGCGACTATGCCGTCCTGACACACCGCGTTTGGCGGTTTTACGATTGCTTCGCAGCCGGTCGCAGGGCAAGCCAGCTCCTACAGTTGGGGCATATACAGATCAGAACGAATGCTGCCGATCCAGCTCGATGGCCTTGTCCAGGGTTTCGAGGAACGCCTTGCGTACTTTCAGCTTGGTCTGCTTGTGGGCGTTCATGTTGATCTTCTTCAATTGCAGCGCCACGGTGCGCGCGGCATCGACGAGCTCCTCGGGGGCGACCACCTTGTCGAGGAAACCGGCCTGGATCGCGCCTTTCGGGTCATACATCTCGCCATTGATCACCGAGCGGTCGAAGGCACGCTTGCTCAGGCGCTCGCGGGCCAGTTCGATACCGGCGTGGTGCATGGTCATGCCGATCTGCACTTCGTTCAGGCCGATGCTGAACGGGCCTTCGACGCCAATGCGGTAATCCGCCGACAGCAGCAGGAACGCGCCTTTGGCCACGGCGTGGCCGCTGCACGCGACGACGATGGGGAAGGGGTGGGACAGCATGCGCCGGGCCAGCGTCGAACCTGCGGCCACCAGATCCAGAGCGGCCTGGGGGCTGGAGGTCATGATTTTCAGGTCGTAACCGCCGGAAAGAATGCCCGGCTGGCCGGTGATGATCACCACGGCACGGTCCGTCACTGCCTGATCCAGCGCTGCGTTCAGCGCTGCAATCACATCGTTGCTGATGGCGTTGACCTTGCCGTTGTTGAGCGTCAGCGTGGCGACGCCGTCGTCCAGTTGATAGGCGACCAGATCACTCATGAAGTGCATCCTTTTTATTGTGAAGTGGCGCAGACGTTACCCACCCGGACGGGCAAGGTAAAGCGCAAAGGGTGACTGGCAAGTCAGGAAATCCGGGCGTTGGAGCGGCCCGTGGCCGTCTGGCTTGTCGGCGTCGGCGCCCGCAAGATCAGCGCATTCAGCGGATCAGAATAATGAGCTCGTGGGAGGGAGCCCTGCTCGCGAAAGCGGTGTGTCAGTCGACGCTGCACTGACTGGAGCGACGCTATCGCGAGCAGGGCTCCCTCCCACGGCCTTCGGCCAGAATCAGACGCGGTGTTGCCGTTGATGATTGCAGGTGAAAGGTCTATTCCTCGACGTCATTCAACTTGCAGTACTCACCCCACGGCATGCCCAGCGCTTCGGCCGCTTCCTTGTGCGTGGCCAGGCGCATTTCCTTGAGCTGTTCCGGGGTTTCGGCGATGAATTGCAGCGCCAGATCCCAGGTCGGGATGCCCAGGTCATCGGCTTCGTCTTCAAAGGCCCAGAGAATCTGCTGATGCTGTTCCTGCGGGCTCAGGTCTTCGATTTCGGCCTTCAGGGTCGGGTTGGTCACGATGTACTTTGCCAGTGCAGCTTCGGTCCAGTCGTTTGCGTTCATGCGCGTAAAATCTCCAGTGGGTCGAGCTGACATTCTTGTGGGAACAGCGATTGTGCGGGATGCGGCCGGGCCACGCCAGCCACCACGGCTCCGTCGGTCGCTATGGCGGCACGCATGACGCAAATGAAAAGGGCCCACTGATCAGTGAGCCCTTTTGCGTTACCTGTTATAGCCGATCAATTGATTGCCATCGGTTTTTTCACGTTGCTGTGGGCGTTGCTGCCCAGCAGCGGGTGCGGGCCGTGGTCGCCATACACGCCGATCGGTTCCGGGAAGGTGCGCAGCAGGGTGATGTACAGCAGCGCCGCCAGGCCCAGAGTGATCGGCAGGCTGATGTCGATGCCGCCTGCCAGGTTGCCCAGCGGACCGACGAACTGACCCGGCAGGTTGACGAAGCACAGGCCGACCGCAGCGCTGGGGATCCAGGCGCCCAGACCGCGCCAGTTCCAGCCGTGTTCGAACCAGTAGTGACCGCCGCTCTGACCACGGGTGAACACCTGCAGATCGGCCGGGTGGTAGAAGCCACGACG
Organism: Pseudomonas sp. NPDC090208; assembly: GCF_044746785.1. Classification (NCBI taxonomy): domain Bacteria; kingdom Pseudomonadati; phylum Pseudomonadota; class Gammaproteobacteria; order Pseudomonadales; family Pseudomonadaceae; genus Pseudomonas; species Pseudomonas sp. NPDC090208. Next base: position 47,152 of record NZ_JBIVCU010000017.1, on the reverse strand, counting down.
GATGATCAGGCCCAGTACCATGATCACGATCCACGGCGAAGTGCAGGTGACGATCAGTACGGCGAAGGTCGACACGCTCTGCACTAGGTTGAAGGCGAAACGGCCGATGAAAATGAAGGCAATCGCCGCGATACCGATCAGAATCGTCGCCTGAGCGCGATTGAGCAGACGCGGGAACATGCTCGACATGTCCAGGCCGGTGCCGTACAGCGAGGTGGTACCGGTGGACATGCCACCGATGATCGCGATCAGGCACACCGGCAGGAAGAACCAGGTCGGCGACACCGCCAGCAGGCCGCCGACGTAGTTGTTGTCGGTGATGTACTGCGGCGCCTGGGTGGCGACGATGGTCGCGGTGCACAGGCCGAACAGGAACGGAATCAGGGTGCAGACCTGGGCCAGGAACACCGCCGACATGATGCGCTTCTTCGAGGTGTGGCGCGGAATGTAGCGCGACCAGTCACCGAGGAAGGCGCCGAACGACACCGGGTTGCTCATCGCCAGCAGCGCCGCGCCGATGAACGCCGCCCAGAAGCCTTCGCTGCCCTGGTTGACGGTGCCGGCGAAGCCCGCGTCAAAACTGCCGCCAAAGGCGAAGATGCCCAACAGAAAGAGCAGGCTGGAGGCGAACACCGCAATCTTGTTGACCCACAGCATGAAGCGGAAGCCGTAAATGCACACCACCAGCACCAGCAGGGCGAACACGCCGTAGGCGATGGCCAGGGTCAGGTCGTTTTCCGGCAGGCCGATCATGCGCTTGGCGCCGCCGATCAGCGCGTCACCGGAGCTCCACACCGACAGCGAGAAGAACGCCACTGCCGTCAGCAGTGACAGGAACGAGCCGACGATCCGCCCGTGAACGCCGAAGTGCGCGCCGGACGATACGGCGTTGTTGGTGCCGTTGAGGGCGCCGAACAGGCCCATCGGCGCGAGGATGATCGAGCCCAGCACGATGCCGAGGATGATCGACCAGACGCCGGCCTGAAACGACAGGCCGAACAGGACCGGGAAGCTGCCGAGCACCGCCGTGGCGAAGGTGTTGGCGCCACCGAAGGTCAGGCGGAACAGATCGAGCGGTGCGGCATCGCGCTGATCGTCGGGGATCTGCTCGACCCCGAAGGTTTCGATGGTAGTGGTTTGTGACATGACGTATTCCTGCTCGCTGTCGTGTTGTTATAGGGCCGACACGGGGATGTCGGCCGGTTGTGGCGTGGGCAGTGGATCAAAAAGGTAGGTAAGACGTTTTTATTCTGGTGAGTCGCCGGATCACTCGGGTGTCGGCGACAGGTGTTCGTGGCAGGCCAGCCAGCGCTCGCCTTCACGGCGGAAGAGGATGGTTTCGCGCTCGTGATAACGGCTTTCTTCGCTGCCGAAACGCACATGGGTGGCAACATCGTGGAGGAAGATCGCGATGTCACCCTGGACACTGATGTTGACGTTGCTCGACTGGCAGCCGAGCACGGTGAAACCGTCTGCCTGCCAGCCATTCCACACCTCGCGATAAGCCGCACGGGACAGCAGCGGGGCGGGCAGGATGTGGAAGATGAAGGTGGCGTCTTCGCTGAATGCGGCGAAATAGGCCTCGGTGTCGTTGCTGGCAAAGGCTGCGACCAGCGCGTTGGCTGCCTGCTGGACCTGTTGAATGAGGGAATCGCTGGAGCTCATGGCCGTCTCGTTGTTGTGATGGTGGCGATGGAGCATGACTTTAAGCGGACCCATAAACGCGTCACATCGGCGCCGATAAAAACTTAGTTCAGAAAAAAGGGAACTAAACGTGGCACATCTCACGCCCCCTGTAGGAGCGTGGCTTGTCCCGCGAGCGGCGACAGAGTCGTAAAATCGGCGCACGCGATTTATCTGACACGGCCAATGCGTATGGTTCTACGACTGCTGCGCAGCCGCTCGCAGGGCAAGCCAGCTCCTGCAATGCTCGCAAGCCGCGTTCCTACAGGCCCAAATTGATTTAATTTCCCCCGGACTTGAACAGATTGTTGCCCTTGGCCGGCTGGCGCACGCGGCCTCCGGATGGATCGAAACAGGCGTCGTTGTAGTCGGGCGCCACGCACACCGACGGCACGCCGGGTGGCGGTGGCCGAATGGCCTGCATGTGATCGGAAATTTCCTTTTCGTTGGTAATGATCAGCTTTGAACGGCGGCTGATCTTCAGGATATCCGTGGCGTTCTGGTTCAGGCGGTGAGGGAAATCCCGCTCTTCCCAGTCGCTCGACAGACGTGAGGGTGGCGGGCGGACGCGGGTGCTGTCGCCGACATAGGTCGGGCAAGGGGTCGAGGCGAAGCTCACCTTGCCGTCGGCACTGATGCATTTATAGGTGTCGGCCTGGGCGGCGCCAGCCAGACACATGACGGAAAACATCCATAGTGGTGAAAAGCGCACCGTTGCCCCTCCTTCGTGTGGCGCAAGGCTATCACCACAATGCAGGGCTGTCAGCGTGACGGTCGTCGGATCAATGGGCCTCGTGATTGGCTTTCTGCACCTTGGACAAGGCCAGCGCGACGAACATGTCGGCATCGCCCTGCAACACCCGCAGATGATCTTCGACGTGATCGAGACTGGCCTGCTGCTGGGTCTTGGTATCGATGAGCCGGGTGACCTCGCACAACGCATTGGCGGTCACCCACAGGCTCTGGCGCAACTGCCCAATGATCTTCACCACACTTTCGGCGTCATCGTCGGCTTCGCTGCCCGAGAGTTTTGGCAGCGTCGGCATTTCCAGGCGGTTGCTGGAGTCGATACCGGTGACTACGCGGCTGATGTCCACCCCGGCGGCTGCCACGCGAAACAGATAGTCGGCCCGGGGCAGGCGCTGCCCGCTCTCATAGTGGCCTTGAGCGTTGGCCTCGACTCCCCCGATGGCTGCCAGGGCGCTTTGCGTCAGCTTCAATCGCTTCCGTTCCTGCCTCAGACGTTTGCCGATGTTGTTCATCAACCTGCTCCTGCGAAATTCGCGCCGTGGTTCTGGTTTTAGTGATTGGGCGCAATGGGGGGGCTGGAATGCGAGCCGAGCGATCTTTTTTGTAGGAATAAGTGATGTGCCGACGGCTGCTCCTGAATCACCAGCAACAACTAAGACATTAGCTGCTTGGGCCACTAAAGGAAGGGCTTTCCGATGTTCTGTCGGCGGTGAGGGCGAGAAAAAGGTTGGTGCTATGGAGAATCCATCGGGACGGATGGATCGGGTATCCGCATGGGGGGGAAGTGACTGGCGTTGGGTAGAAATAACTATAACGGTCGCTGAGGCGCTGTGGTGTCAGCACGCCGTTTTTTTTCCCTAAACAATGCCCTAAATCCGAAATCCAGAAACGAAAAACCCCTGAGTTCGCGAGGATTCTCAGGGGTTTCGCTTGCATCGAATATGGCGGTGAAGGAGGGATTCGAACCCTCGATACAGTTTCCTGTATACACACTTTCCAGGCGTGCTCCTTAAGCCACTCGGACACCTCACCGTATCTCTTCAGACGTTCAGTCTGTCGAGGCGCGCTAATGTAGTCGAAAGTATTTGATAAGGCAAAGCTTTTTTTCAGAATTTTCATGCGGTTAAGAAAAAACCATGAGGCCCCGGCTTCTTTGTGAAGTCCGGGGCCTCGGTGGCGCAGGGGCGGCGGCGGGATCAGGCGCCGAAGCCGCCGTCGATGGTCAGGCTGGCGCCGGTGACGTAACCGGCTTCAGGGCCGGCGAGGTAGGCGACCATGGCGGCGATTTCGTCAGCGCGGCCGTAGCGGTTGATGGCCATGAGGCCCAGCAGCATTTCGGCGAAGTCGCCCTGGGCCGGGTTCATGTCGGTGTCCACCGGGCCGGGCTGGACGTTGTTGATGGTGATGCCGCGTGGGCCGAGGTCGCGGGCCAGGCCCTTGGTCAGGCCGACCAGCGCCGATTTGCTCATGGCGTAGACGCCGCCACCGCCGAAGGGCATGCGGTCGGCGTTGGTGCTGCCGATGTTGATGATGCGGCCACCTTCCTTCATATGGCGGGCGGCTTCCTGGCTGGCGATGAACACGCTGCGAATGTTGACGGCGACGGTGTGGTCGAAATCTTCCAGCTTGAAGTCTTCCAGCGGGGCGACAGCCAGCACGCCAGCGTTGTTGACCAGGATGTCGAGGCCGCCGAAGGAGCTGACGGTGGTGTCGACGGCGCGACGGATATCATCGGCGCTGCTGCTGTCGGCCTTGATCGCCAGGGCCTTGCCGCCGCTGGCGGTGATGCTGTCTTGCAGCTCGCGGGCCTTGGCTTCAGAACTGACGAAGGTGAACGCTACCGCTGCGCCCTGTTCGGCGAGGCGTTTGACGATGGCGGCGCCGATGCCGCGGGAGCCGCCTTGAACCAGTGCAATTTTGCCAGCGAGGTTGATGGGGTGAGTCATGTGAATCTCCTGTAAACCTTGAGCGGTGAGTGGATGGACGTCAGTATCTGTCGTCGATTGCATACGCAGTAGCCGGTAATCGCTCTACTCTGTGTAAACCAGAAGTTGTGAATCAGTGCGATGGAAAATTTCAGCAGCATCGAGTGTTTCGTGCGCAGTGCCGAGGTTGGCAGCTTTGCCGAGGCGGCGCGTCGTTTGAGCCTGACACCCGCCGCGGTGGGCAAGAGCGTGGCCAAGCTGGAGGCGCGCCTGGGCGTGCGGCTGTTCCAGCGTAGTACCCGGCGGCTGACTTTGACGGAAGCCGGACAACGTTTTTTTGCCGAGGTCAGTGCCAGCTTTCACACCATCCAGAACGCCGTAGCCAACCTGGCCAGTGCCGAAGGCAGTCCTGCCGGGACGCTCAAGGTCAGCATGGGCACGGTATTCGGGCGACGTTACATCGTGCCGATGCTGGGCGAGTTTCTGCAGCGCTACCCGGGGATCACTCCGGACTGGCATTTCGATAACCGCCAGATCGATCTGATCGGCCAGGGTTTCGACGCGGCCATCGGCGGCGGGTTCGATCTGCCGCTGGGGGTGGTGGCGCGCAAGCTCGGGCCGGCGCACCGAGTGCTGGTGGCGTCGCCCGGCTGGATCGACGCGCATTCGCCCATTGAGTCGCCCGAGCAACTGGCGCCGTGCGACGGTATCTTGATCCGCTCGCCGCAGACCGGGCGCATCCGCTCCTGGCCGCTGAGCCATCGCAATCAGGAGCAGGCGCCGTTGCGGCTGAAGGCGCGCATGACCATGAGCGATTCCGAGGCCGCGTGCGGGGCGGCGATGCAGGATCTGGGCATTGCCCTGGTGAGCATGCCGTTCGCCTTGCCGTATCTGCGCAGCGGCGAACTGCAGCGGGTGTTGCCGGACTGGTACGTTGATGACGGCCACCTGTGCCTTTATTACAGCGAACACAAGATGCTGCCGGGCAAGACCCGTGCATTTGTCGATTTCCTAATCGAGCAGTTCGCGCAGCAGCAGTGGGCGCGGCATTTCAGCGCCATTTGAACGAGAACGAAGGCCGTTATGGATATTCAGAAGAAAGCCGCGCTGGTCATCATCGACATGCAGCAGGGGATCAATCACCCGAAGTTGGGACGGCGCAACAACCCCGACGCCGAGCAACACATGCTGGCGCTGCTGGAGGCCTGGCGGCGAACCGGGCGGACGGTGATCCATGTGCGGCACTTTTCCCGCTCGCCGGATTCGGTGTTCTGGCCGAAGCAGTCGGGCGTTGAGTTTCAGCCGGCGTTCTTGCCGCAGGACGGCGAGGGCGAATTACACAAACAGGTGCCGGATGCGTTCTGCCATTCGGCGCTGGAAGGCTGGTTGCGGGCCGATGGCATTACGCAGGTGGTGATCGTTGGCGTGATCACCAACAACTCGGTGGAGGCGACGGCGCGGACCGGTGGCAATCTGGGGTTCGAGGTGATCGTGCCCCATGATGCCTGTTACACCTTCGACGGCGCGGATTTCTTCGGCCAGCCGCGCAGCGCCGAAGACATTCACGCCATGTCGTTGGGCAACCTGCACGGGGAATATGCGCAGGTGATGGCGACTGAGGAAATCTTGCATCTTCTGTAGGAGCGCGCTTGCCCGCGAAAGCGCCAGTTCTCGCACTGCAGAGGTGTCTGACCCGACTCAATCGCGGGCAAGCGCGCTCCTACGGTGTGAATCAATTCTCCAAGACCAACGCAGGCCTGTGGGAGGGAGCCCTGCTCGCGAATGCGTCAGTTCAGACAACCATGCAGTGTCAGTCCTACCGTATTCGCGACCGTCGTGACCTCCGATCCCTCCCACAGGAATCTCCCTGTTTCCGACATTCTTTGATCCAGGGTCAGGCCTTTAAAGTTTGAACCGCGCCATCTGCGCCGCCAGGTGTTCGGCCTTTTCCGACAGTTTCAGACAGTCCTCACGGCACACCTGCACATCCCGAGCGGTGGACTGGGCGAGGTCGGCGATGCCCTGGACGTTGCGGTTGATCTCTTCGGTCACGGTGGTCTGCTCTTCGGTCGCGGCGGCGACCTGATGATTGCGGTCGGTCAGTTCTTCGACGTGCACGGCAATCGCGTCCAGCGAATTGCCAGTGCGGCGGCTGGCTTCCACGCCGGTGCCGGTCGCGGCCTGGCCGCTGCGCATCGAGCCGACGGCCTGATCGGCGCCGGTCTTGAGTTCGCCCATCATCTGCTGGATTTCCGAAGTGGCGCTCTGGGTGCGGCCGGCGAGGGTACGCACTTCATCGGCGACCACCGCAAAGCCACGGCCCATCTCACCGGCCCGCGCCGCCTCGATGGCAGCATTCAGGGCCAGCAGGTTGGTCTGCTCGGAAATGCTGCGGATCACGCTGAGCACCTGATCGATCGTGGAAATCTGGGCGGCGAGATTTTCCACCGCCCCGGCGGCCGTGCCGACGCCGTCGGACATGTCCTGAATGTGGGCGATGGACTCACCGACAATATTCTTCGCCGACAGCGCTTCCTGATGGGTATTACGCGACACGTCAGCCGCCGCCCCGGCGTTGCGGGCGATTTCCTGCACGGTCAGGCCCATTTCATGCACGGCGGTGGCGACCATGTCGGTCATCTGTTGTTGCTTGAGCGCACGGGTCGAGGTGTTGTCGACCACCCGCGCCACGTCGACCACGCTGTGACGCAACTGCTCGCTGGTGGTCAGCGCATCGGCGATCAGTCGGCGCAGGCTTTCGATGAAACGGTTGAAGCCACGGGCCAGATCGCCCAGCTCGTTTTCACGGCGATCATCCAGGCGGCGGGTGAGGTCGCCCTGACCGCCGCCGATGTCCACCAGCGCATCGGTGACCTGACGAATCGGCCGCACGATGCCGCGCGCGATCCAGGCGACAAAGCCGAGAAACAGCAGGACCACGGCCAGGCTGATCGCGGAAATCGTCATCAGCGCGTCCTTGGCCGGCCCGTAGACTTCCGCCATCGGCACTTCACTGATCAGCGTCCAGCCCAGCGCCGGCACCGGCTTGGCGACGGCGACATAGGCCTCGCCGCGGCGCTCGAATTCCAGCGCCTGGCCATTGCCGCTCTGGCTCAGCAGGCTGCGCGCCGCGTTGTCGCCAACCAGTTGCGCGAGCATCTCACGGTCGTTGAGGTCGGCATTCGGGTGAACCTTGACCTTGCCGTCGGCGCTGACCAGGTACACCTGACCGGCCTTGCCGAAATGGAAGTCGCGCACCATCTGCGACAGCGCACTCATGCTGAAACCCAGCCCGGCCACGCCGACGACCTGGCCGTTGTGCTCGATGCGCTGGTTGATGAACAGCGTCGGCACCTTGGTGGTGGCGTCGATATCGATGTCCAGCGAGCGTTTCTTGTTGCTGTCGAGGAAGCTGTAGAACCAGTTGTTTTCCGAAGGGCCGCGCTGCAGCGTGCGGTCGGCGCCCTGATTGGTGATGTAGTGGCCGCTGTCTTTGGCGACGATAAAGGTGGTTAGGGCGTTGTGCTGTGCCTTGATGTTGGCCAGGTAGCGAATGAACGCCGGCTGCTGCGCGGGGTCTTCGCCATTGCCCAGCCATTCTGAAACAAGGGTGTTGTCGCCGATGTCGCTGGCCGCCGTCAGGGGCGCCGCCAGCAGCCGCTCAAGGTCATTGCGGATGGCCTCGACACTGGCCGGCATGGCCTGCTGCAACAGGTAACGGTCGGTCAGTTTGTTCAATGCAAAGGCGTAGATGCCGATGACGATCAGGCTGCTGATCACCAATGCCGCTCCCATGCTCAGGGTCAGTTGCCACTGAATACTCTTTCGCCAGACAGCCATGAAAAACTCCGCAGAAACAGGTGCACGACCACGATGGAACTGTGCTGATGGCAGGCGCGGAGCAATTAACGGGCCATTATTCTGATCAATTGGTCAGGTTAAGGGCTGTGAACGAGGTCGCAGGCCTTTGATTTCAAGGGCTTTGCCGTTCGGCGGAATGTTTCAGATTTGTTTCTTTGGCTTATTGTGTACAAAGATTGAGTAATTTTGTATCGAATTTTTGGCGCAGAGGTGTGGCAGTGATTGATACCGGGGCATTGCGCCCCAGTGTTTGCCATTTACCTGACGCCTTTTGCATCTGATTCCTACTTGTAGGAGCGCGGCTTGTCCCGCGACCGGCCGGGAACCGGCCGTAAACCCTGCAAACACGGTATGCCTGAAAAGCGGCGTTCGCTGATTTTACTGCCGCTTCGCGGCAGGTCGCGGGACAAGCCACGCTCCTACAGAGGACATGCGGTGTTGAACGGGGGCTGAGGTCAAGCGTGCTGCACACCTGCACGCTTGAGCAGATGCTTGCAGCGCTCCGACAAATGCACCACGCGCAGGTGCTTGCCGGCTTTCTGATACCGCTCGCGGAGGGTCTTCAGCGCGGCAATTGCCGAATAATCGACGAAGCTCAAGTGCTGGCAGTCCAGCGTCACCAGTGCCGGATCGTTGAGGTGGTCGAACTGGTCGAGAAAGGTCGTGGTCGAGGCGAAGAACAGCGTGCCATGCACCTGATAGACCTTGCTGCCGTCGGCCTGCAGGTGGCTGTCGGCATACAGTTCGCGGGCGTGTTGCCAGGCGAAGTTGAGCGCGGCGATGAGGATGCCGAACAGCACGGCCGTCGCCAGGTCCGTCAGCACGGTGACGATGGTCACCGCGATGATCGCCAGCACATCGTTCAGCGGCACCTTGCGCAGTACCCGCAGCGACGCCCAGGCGAAGGTCTGCTGCGACACCACGAACATCACGCCGACCAGCGCCGCCAGCGGAATGCGCTCGATCAGCGGCGAGAGAAACAGCACGAACATCAGGATCATCACTCCGGCGACGATCCCGGACAGGCGACCACGGCCACCGGAGCTGAGGTTGATCACGGTCTGGCCGATCATCGCGCAGCCGCCCATGCCGCCGCAGAAGCCCGAGGCCATGTTGGCGACGCCCAGCGCCACGCATTCGCGGTCCGGGTAGCCGCGGCTTTCGGTGATTTCGTCGGTGAGGTTCAAGGTCAGCAGGGTTTCCAGTAGGCCGACCAGCGCCATCAATACGGCGTAGGGCGCGACGATGCGCAGGGTCTCCAGATTCCACGGCACCTCGGGCAGGGCCAGGCCCGGCAGGCCACCGGCGATGTGGGCCATGTCGCCGAGGGTGCGGGTCGGCAGGTCGAGCAGATAGACCGCCAGACCCACGCCCAGAATTGCCACCAGTGCCGGAGGCACCGCGCGGGTCAGGTGCGGCAGCAGATAGACCACCGCCATGGTCAGCGCCACCAGGCCCAGCATCAAGTACAGCGGAGTGCCGCTGAGCCAGTGCTCGCCGCTCTTGAAATGCTCCAGCTGGGCCATGGCGATGACAATGGCCAGGCCGTTGACGAAACCAAGCATCACCGGATACGGCACCATGCGCACCAGCTTGCCCAGGCGCAGCACGCCGAACGCGATCATCACCAGCCCGCCGAGCAGCACCGTAGCCAGCAGGTACTGCACGCCGTGCTGAACCACCAGCGCAACGATCACCACGGCCATCGAGCCGGCCGCCCCGGAAATCATCCCCGGCCGGCCGCCGAACAGCGCGGTCAGGGTGCAGATGATGAAAGCGCCGTACAGACCCATCAGCGGGTTGAGGTGGGCGACCAGGGCAAAGGCGATGCACTCGGGCACCAGGGCGAAGGAGGTGGTGAGTCCGGCAAGGACGTCGGCGCGCAGGCGGGCGGGTTTCATGGGGTACCTGAAAGACGGGAATGCAAAGGGTGGGAATGTTACGGAATGTGAACCAAACGGGCCAGCCAGACAGAGATCCCGAGCCGAGAGAGACACCTGTGGGAGCGAATTCATTCGCGAGAGGCCATTCCATCCGGCACCTATTTGTCGGACGTAAACCGCTTCGCGAATGAATTCGCTCCCACAGTGGGGCATCTGACATCGTTTTCCATTTCCGGACAGGGTTTCAGCCGACCCACCGCTTTCGCGAGCAGGGCTCCCTCCCACGGGGTACGCGTACTAATGAGCCACGTGAAATTATCTCAGTGTCCAGTCAACCCCGATTGTGTAACGATAGTTGCCTAACATTTTCAGCCGATCCAATCCGCCGCCTTTAAAGGACAGAACACGGATGCTCGCCGCTCTCCGCCATTACCCTGCCTCGGTCAATCTGCTGTTGTCGTCGTCGCTGTTTCTGACACTGGGCAGGGCGATTACCCTGCCGTATCTGGTCATTTATCTGTCGTCGAATTTCACCCTGAGCATCAGCGATATCGGCATGGTGGTCGGTGCCGCGTTGATCGTCGGTTCGCTGTTAAGCCTGTACGGTGGGTACCTCACCGACAAACTGTCGAGCTACCGGCTGATCCTGTGCTTCACCGGCTTTTTCGTCACCGGTTTCGTCGGTATGTGCCTGACCGGGCAGTTGTGGCTGTTCTTCCTGTTTCTGGTGTCGTTCAACTTCGCCTATTCGGTGATCGACGTGGTGGTCAAGGCCGCCTTCGGCAAGCTGCTGCCGGTGGATGAGCAGAGCAAGGTGTTTTCGGTGCGCTACACCCTGATCAACATCGGCTACGCGGTCGGGCCGTTCATCGGCGCGGGGCTGGCCCATGTCAGCATGAAGCTGCCGTTCATGATGTCAGCGGCGTTGGGCATCGGTTATTTCGTGGTCTACGCGATGTATGGCGATCGCAAGCTCAGCTCGGCGGACCCGGCCAATGCGCCGGTGTCGTTTCTGGCCGTGGGGCGGATTCTGCTCAAGGACTACCGGCTGGTCTGCTTCACCGTCGGCGGGGTGCTCAGCGCGGTGGTGTTCGGCCAGTTCACGGCTTACCTGTCGCAATACCTGGTCACCACCAACACGCCGGAATTCACCTATCAGGTCATCAGCACCGTGGTGGCGGTCAACGCGGCGGTGGTGATCTGCCTGCAGTATTTCGTCGGCCGCTACATCAGCCATCAGTACCTGAACCAGTGGCTGACCGCCGGTTTCAGCCTGTTCCTGATGGGCGTAGTCGGCTTTGCGATGTCCACCAGCGTGTTGCACTGGGGCTTCGCGGTGGCGATCTTCACCCTCGGCGAAATCATCGTGTTCCCCGCCGAATACATGTTCATCGACCGCATCGCGCCCACGCATCTGCGCGGCATGTATTACGGCGCGCAGAACCTGTCCAACCTCGGCGGCGCGCTGGGCCCGGTGCTCTGCGGTTTTGCCCTGGCCGCGCAGCCACCGGCGTTCATGTTCTATATGCTGGCGGGCTTTATCGTGGCCGGCGGCTGCTTCTACCTGCTGGGCGCCTCGTACTCCAGGCGCCATGATCAATCTTCCAGCGGGCGGTGAGCGGTTTTCGATGAGTGCGCTTTCTCCATTAGAGGCCTGGCAACAGGCCGTCGATACCCAGGGTTTTCAGGCGGATGAATCTCAACGCCAGGCCGCAGGCCGGTTGCAGGACTGCTGGCAACTGCTGCGCGACGGCAAGCATCGTACGCCGCCCAAGGGCGTGTATTTGTGGGGCCCGGTGGGGCGCGGCAAGACCTGGCTCATGGACCGTTTCTACCAAGGTTTGCAGATCCCGGCGCGGCGTCAGCATTTCCATCACTTCATGCGCTGGGTGCATCAGCGCCTGTTCCAGCTCACCGGTGTGGCGAAACCCCTGGACGTCGTGGCCCACGAACTGGCCCAGGAAGTGCGGGTGCTGTGCTTCGACGAGCTGTTCGTCAACGACATCGGCGATGCGGTGATCCTCGGCGGTCTGCTGCGGGCCATGTTCGAGGAAGGCGTGGTGCTGGTCTGCACCTCCAACCAGTTGCCCGAGCAGCTGTATTCCACCGGGCACAACCGCGAGCGTTTCGTTCCGGCGATCGCCGCGATCAATCAATACATGAACGTGGTGCAGGTGGATGGTGGCGAAGACCATCGTCTGCATCCGGGCCAGGCGAAACAGCGTTATTGGCTGACCCAGGACAAGGGCCGCAGCGCGTTGGTCGAGGTGTTTGAAGAGCTGAGCAGCGGTGAGTCGGTGTCCATTCAGCCGGTGCCGTTGGGCCGTCGCCATCTGCCGGTGGTGCGTTGCAGCAAGACGGTGGTCTGGTGCCGCTACGCCGACCTCTGCGAGCAGCCGCTGGCGTCATCGGATTTCATCGAACTGTGCGACCGTTATCACGCCGTGTTGCTCAGCGAAGTGCCTGCGCTCAGCGCGCCGCAAAGGGAAGGGCGCATTGCCCGGGGTACGGAAGACGGGGTGGAGCAGGTCAAGGCCGGGGATCGCGAACTGCCGCAACTGTCGCCCTATGACGACGGCGTGCGGCGTTTCATCGCGCTGGTCGACGAATGCTACGACCGCAAGGTGCCGCTGTACGTCGAAGCGGCCCTGCCGATGCAGGCGCTGTACACCGAGGGCTATCTGGCCTTCGCCTTCCGCCGCACCCTGAGCCGGTTGCAGGAAATGCAGCTGGCAAGGTTCGGGACGTAGCGGCTACGGATTTGTGCCTTGCCAGGATTTATCTGGCGGCACAGCCCCGTGGGAGGGAGCCCTGCTCGCGAAAGCGATGGATCATTCAGCACAGCATTGACCGGGATGACGCTTTCGCGAGCAGGGCTCCCTCCCACGGCCTTCGGCCAGAATCAGCCTAGCCCTGGACGCTCATCCGCCGCCGCTGACGCAACACATGCTTGCCGCCCTCGGTCACCAGCACCATCACCGCCAGCCAGATCGGCCCGTAGGTCATCCACTCGTCACGCTGAATTGACTCGCCCAGCAGCAGCGAGACACCCACCAGCAGCACTGGCTCCACGTAACTGAGCAGGCCGAACACGCTGAACGCCAGCAGGCGGCTGGCGAAGATGTAGCTGACCAGCGCCGAGGCACTGATCGCGCCGAGGATCGGCACCAGCGCGTACAGCTTCGGCGTGGTTTCAAACACCGAAGGATCGCCCTTGAAGATGAAGGTCAGGGCCACCGGCAACACCAGCAGCATGTCCCACCACAGCCCGCCGAGGTGGTCGGTCTTCAGGCGCCGACGCAGGACGAAATACAGCGGATAGCCAAGGCACACCAGCAGGGTTTCCCAGGAAATGCTGCCCAGCCGCAGCAGCTCGTTGCCGACCCCGACCAGCGCACAGCAGGCGGCGACCTTCTGCAGGTACGACAGATGCTCGCCGTAGACCAGCCGCCCCAGCAGGATCATGGTCAGTGGCAGCAGAAAGTAACCCAGCGACACTTGCAGGCTGCGCCCGTGCAGCGGCGCCCACATGAACAGCCACAGTTGCACGCTCATCAGTGCCGAAGACAAGGCCAGTGCCAGCAGCAGCGCGGGCTTCTGGCGGATTCTGGCGGCCAGTTGGCGGGCCAGTTTCCAGTCGCCGCTCCAGAGCATGAACGCCGTCACGCAGGGCAGGGTCAGCAGCATGCGCCAGCCGAAGATTTCTTCGCCGCTCAAGGGTTTGAGCAACGAGGTGTAGTAGTACATGACCGCGAAGAGGCAGGAGGCCATGACCGATAACGCAACACCCTTGTACACAGGGGCTCCTTTTTCAGTTCCAGTTCACCTTTCCCGTGCCGGGCTCTGACGGCTGGCTTGCAGGAAAGGGCGCGCATTCTACCCAAGGGTTTTCGGCGTTCCTCCGCTATCTGGTAAACCTCAGGTGGTCTGGCAGTAAACGATGCACGATTGGCAGAGAACGTAGCCGCGTGTCGATTGAGGCGAAAACCGGTGTGCCACAGACTTGTCCTCAACGCGCCATACCGGCGCGATCCCACGAGGAAGACCGCCATGACCCAAGAAATCGCCGGTATCAAGATCCCTGACAGCGCCCTGGCTCGCGCCACCACCGAATACATCCGCGAACAGGAAAGCGACCTGCTGTTCCATCACTCCCGTCGCGTGTTCCTCTGGGGCGCCCTGACCGGCGAGCGCAAAGGTCTGAAATACGACGCCGAGCAACTGTACGTCGGCGCGATGTTCCACGACCTCGGTCTGATGGAAAAACATCGCAGCCCCGATCTGCGTTTCGAAGTCGATGGCGCCAACGCTGCCCGCGCATTCATGAAACCGTTCGGCCTGTCCGAAGGCGACATGGAGCAAGTGTGGCTGTCGATCGCCCTGCACACCACCCCGGGCGTACCCGAGCACCTGCGGCCGAACGTGGCACTGGTCACCGCCGGTGTGGAGATGGACGTGCTGGGCATCAACTACGACAAATTCAGCGATGAACAGCGCGACATCGTCACCCACGCCCACCCGCGTGGTGAAGAGTTCAAGGAATGCATCCTCTGCGCCTTCGCCAACGGCTTCCGCCACAAACCGGACACCACCTTCGGCACCGTCAACGCCGACGTGCTCGTGGACGAAGATCCGAAGTTCAAACCGCTGAACTTCGTCGACATCATCCGCCAGTCGCCGTGGAAGGCGTGATCGCCCTGTCTGCAGGCGTGCGCCGCGCTCTTTGTAGGAGCGCGGCTTGTCCCGCGACCGGCGGGGAACCCGTCGTAAAGCCTGTGCGCTTGGTTCTCCTGGTACACCGCGTTTAACGGGTTTACGACTGCTTCGCAGTCGGTCGCAGGACAAGCCAGCTCCTACAGGGGCGGCGTTGACTCGGTCTATGTGGGAGGGAGCCCTGCTCGCGAATGCGTCATTTCAGTCAATGCTGTGCTGACTGACCCGCCGCTTTCGCGAGCAGGGCTCCCTCCCACGGTTTTCGTTGTTTGATCTGCCGTGTACATCCATCGCATCACGCCTCACGACCCTGTTCTGAGGTGTTTCTGAGGCGAATTCCTCAAATTTCCCTCCTTCGATCCCCGGGCAAACCTTGTTAGGCTTTTCCTGCGCCGGCCCATTCAGGCCGGGCGTTTTCGCTTCAGGAAGGAGCCTGCATGACCGCCATCAGTACCGCCGCACCGACTCTCCCCGGACGGCTGGAACAGTTCTCCACCCGGGTCGCCTTTTTCATCACCGGTTTCAGCATCTCCGCCTGGGCACCGCTGGTGCCTTATGCCAAGGACCGACTGGGACTGGACGAGGCCGGGCTGGGGTTGTTGCTGTTGTGTCTGGGCATCGGCTCGATCCTTGCCATGCCGTTGGCCGGTGCCCTGAGTGCGCGCCTTGGCTGCCGGCGCATCATCATCTGGGTCGGCAGCATCGCCTGCCTGTGTCTGCCCTTGCTGGCGAGCCTGACCAGCGTGCCGCTGATGGTCGCCACGTTGTTCATTTATGGCGCAAGCATGGGCGCGCTGGGTTGTGTCACCAACATTCAGGCGATCATCGTCGAACGGGCCAGCGGCAACACCATGATGTCGGGCTTCCATGGCCTGTTCAGTTGCGGCGGGATCGTCGGCGCGGCGGGCGTGTCGGGACTGTTGAGCGTGGGCGTGTGGCCATGGCTGAGCATGACCCTGGTGGCGCTGTTCATCGCCTTTGCCCTGTACAAGGCGGCGCCGAACCTGCTCGTCTACGGCAGCGAACCGGGCGGCCCGATGTTCGCGGTGCCACGCGGCGTGGTGCTGTTCATTGGCCTGATGTGCTTTACCGTGTTTCTCACCGAAGGCGCCATGCTCGACTGGAGCGCGGTGTTCCTCAGCGCTGAACGGGGCGTCGAAGCGTCCTATGCCGGTTTCGGTTACGCGGTGTTCGCCCTGGCCATGTCGGTTGGCCGCCTGTGTGGCGATCCGGTCGTGCGGCGGTTGGGTGCGCAGCGCATCATTCTGTTCGGTGGTCTGTGCGCCGCCATCGGCCTGGTGGTCGCCACGCTGATTCCCCTGTGGCAAGCGGCGTTGTGCGGCTACGCGCTGGTAGGCCTGGGCTGCTCGAACATCGTGCCGGTGTTCTACAGTGCCGTGGGCCGGCAGAAAACCATGCCGGAAAACATCGCGGTGCCGGCCATCACCACCCTCGGTTACATGGGCATTCTCATGGGGCCGGCCGGCATCGGTTTTGTCGCCCACCTCAGCAGCCTTGAAGTCGCCTTCGTGCTGATCGCCGCCATGTTGCTGGGCGTGGCGCTGAGTGGGCGCTACCTGAAAGTCTGAGGCTCAAAGCGAGCGGGCAGTGCCGGACACCCGGATCGAGCTGCCCGGCTCATCGCTGAATGCGGCATGAATTCGCGAGCGGCTGCCCATGTCCTCGCCCTGGACAATGTCGATGGCGCCGCCGTGATCCCATTTGATATCCCGTAGATACCCGGCAAACGCCGCCGTCGCTGCGCCGGTGGCCGGGTCTTCGTAGACGCCGCCGAAGGCGAACGGATTGCGCGTGTGGAACAGCCGTGGCGATTCGGCGAAGGCCAGCAGAATCGTCACCAGCCCTTCACCGACCATCAGCTCACGGCCGGCGGCGAAGTCGTAACGCATGTGCTTCAGCGTGTCGCGACGGTTCAGCGTCAGCAGCAAATGCTGTGCGCCGCCGTTGATCAAGGCAGGGGGGATGCGCAGGTCGATGTCTTCGGCTTGCAGGTCGAACAGGGCCATGGCCCGACTGAGCAATTCACGACTGACCGGCCGGCTGTGGGTCGGCGGCGACTGCAAGGCGGCGGAAAACAGTGTGCCCTGACGATGGCCCTCGACGCTGATCCGCGCCTGGTTCAATTGCAGGGTGTACAGACCGTCGCCATAACGCTCGGCCAGCGCCGCACCGAGGGCGATGGTCGCATGTCCGCAGAACGGCACTTCGGCTTCAGGGGAGAAATAACGCACGCGCCAGTCGTCACCTTGCGGGACGGCAAAAGCGGTCTCCGAATAACCCACCTCGGCGGCCAGCACCTGCATCGTGGCGTCGTCGGGGAACTGTTCGCCGATCCACACGCCGGCCGGGTTGCCACCCTGATCAGCATCGGAAAAGGCTGCGAGTCGGAGAATGTCCACTGTCATGTTCGAAGAGTCCTTGCGCCCTGGGGATGAAACGCAAGTGTCGACGAAGCAGGACAGCGGACACCAACCAAAAAAGCTTATGCGTGGGATTCGGTGGCTTGATGGTAGGTCCCTGGATGCACGCCGCACCCTTGTAGGAGCGTGGCTTGTCCCGCGACCGGCGGGGAACCCGTCGTAAACCCGGCAAACGCGGTGTATCAGGAAAATCGAGTGCGCAGGTTTTACGACTGCTTCGCAGCCGGTCGCAGGACAAGCCAGCTCCTACAAGGATCGTGTTCAACCGAAGGATCGCGTTTAACCGATCCAGGTGATCCGGCTTTTGATTACGCCGGAATCATCGCAAAGCCCACACCGAAGCGGTTCCAGGCGTTGATGGTGGCGATGGCCAGGGTGATGTTGGCGACGTCGGCTTCGCTGTAGTGTTCCAGCAGCGCTTCGTACTGGTGCTGCGGCGCGTGGCGGGTAGGCAGCAGGGTCAGGCTTTCGACCCAGGCCAGCACGGCTTTTTCTTTATCGCTGAAGAAAGTGGTCTCTTCCCAGACGCTCAGGGTCTGCAGGCGGGCTTCGGTTTCACCGGCTTTGCGAGCGTCATTGGCGTGCATGTTGACGCAGTAGGCGCAGCCGTTGATTTGCGAGGCGCGCAGACGAATCAGTTCCAGCAGCGAGTTGTCCAGGCCGGATTTGCCCAGTGCCATTTCCAGACCGACCATGGCTTTGTAGGCGTCTGGCGAGGCTTGTGCCCAGGCGATGCGTTTGTTCATGTGTGCGTGCTCCGTGGAGATGTGCGGTGAATGTGGGGCCTACCTTACGCCCGCTGCCGACGGCGTCGAATAGCCAATGGATCGGGATTTCCGCAGTCCAATTGCCGGCCCCTGACAACACGCTTCATGAATCGCCGCGCCACGCTTTGCGCCTTGCCTTGCGACGTTGGCGAACTAGCATGTGGAGCATTCAAAACAAGGAGCCATTCATGTTTGCCGGATTCCAGAAAGACCAGCGCCAGGTCAACGGCGTACAGATCGCCTACCGCATCGGCGGCAGCGGCCCGGGGTTGTTGCTGTTGCACGGCCACCCACAGACCCATGTGATCTGGCACAAGGTGGTCGAACGCCTGAGCCGGCACTTCACCGTGGTCGCCGCTGACCTGCGCGGCTACGGCGACAGCAGCAAACCCCCGGCAACGGACGATCACGCCAGCTATTCCAAGCGCGAGATGGCGCGAGACATGGTCGAGCTGATGACAGAGCTGGGCCTGCCGACGTTCTCGGTGCTGGCCCACGACCGTGGCGCCCGAGTGGCGCATCGACTGGCGCTGGACCATCCGCAGGCGGTGACGCGCATGGCCTTGCTCGACATCGCGCCGACCCTGGCGATGTACAGCCAGACCCACGAAGCCTTTGCCCGGGCGTACTGGCACTGGTTTTTCCTGATCCGCCCGGCGCCGTTGCCGGAAACACTGCTGGAGGCCAATCCCGAGCAATACCTGCGCAGCGTCATGGGCACCCGCAGCGCGGGGATGGCACCGTTCACCGACGAAGCCTTCGCCGAATACCTGCGCTGCGCACATCTGCCGGGCGCCGCCCGCGGGGTGTGTGAGGATTACCGGGCCAGTGCCGGTATCGACCTGGAACATGACCGTGCCGACATCGCTGCCGGGCACCATCTGAGCCTGCCGCTCCTGGTGCTGTGGGGCGCGGAAGGAGCGGTCGGGAAGTGTTTCGAGCCGCTGGCCGAATGGCAGAAAGTCGCCAGCAACGTACGCGGCAAGGCCCTGCCCGGCGGGCATTATCTGGCCGAAGAAATTCCGGATGAATTGATGGAAGAAGTGCTGCCGTTTTTGCTGGTTTGACGGTCTGCTCAACACCGCTCCCACGGCCTTCGGGCAGAAACAAAAGCAGATGGCACACACCGCCCTGTAGCAGTCCGGCTTGCCGGCGGTGGCGATTCCAAGGATGTCATCGCGGGCAAGCCCGCTCCCACAGGGAATCTGTGTTACGCCAGCTTTTGATCTGGCTTTTGATCTTGGGGCCCCGTCCCAGAAGGCCGAACGCAGGCGATGCGCAGTGGTGCCGAGCGGCATGGATGCCGCGAGAGCCGCGTGGGCCATGGATGGCCCATTCGCGGCGGGCCCACGGAGCATTGCCGGAGTGAGGGAACACCGAGCTTTAGCGAGGTGCCGTATGGCGGGGTAGAAAGCCCTTGGTTACTTGGGGCTTTTCCAAGTAACTCGCCGCCAGGCGAAACAGGGCTGCGTTAGCAAACTCAGCAATCCAAATGACACACCGAGTGCGCAGGATTTACGACGACTGCGTCGCCGGTCGCAGGGCAAGCCAGCTCCTACAAAAGTCCGCGTAACGTGCCGGGGGCGAAACCGGGCTGCGTTAGCAGACCAGCAATCCAAATGACACACCGCGTGCGCAGGTTTTACGACGACTTCGGTCGGACGCGACCCCGGCGCGCTCGCAGGACAAGCCAGCTCCTACATGCGTTCGGCGTCGCGCAGGCTCTGACCGCGCTTGATCTGCCGCCGCGCCACAATCCGCTCGCGCACGCCGTCATACGCCATGTTGAACAGCAACGTGTACGGCAAAAACAGCAACAACAACCCGATATCCAGCAAAAACGCCTCCCACAGCCCGATCGTCAACCACCACGCCGCGAGCGGCACGACCACGATGATCAGCCCGGTTTCAAACGCCATCGCATGCAACGCCCGTATTTTCAACGTCAGGGCGAAACCGAAACGGCTGCGCAAACGGTCGAACCCTGCGTTGAACAACATGTTCCAGAGCATCGCCACGGTCGAAATCATCACCGTCAGCGCACCCATCTTGCCCAGCGACTGACCGAGCACCCAGGCCAGCCCCGGCGCGAACAGCAGCACACCGATGAGTTCAAACAGCAACGCATGAAAGGCGCGCTCCTTGACCGATTTGGCAATCACGACCGACTTCGCGGTTTGACGAACAGACATGGCAATTTCACTTTGTTGCGAGGCAGGCGTGCATTGTCGGCGGGCGATGGACTAAAGTGAAAATCGTTCCCATCGGTAAAACCGATGGATGAAAGCCGCTATTCAGAGAAACCCCGCCATGAGCTATTCGCCCGAAGCCCTTGAAGCCTTTACCCAGACCCTGGCGCTGGGCTCGTTCAGTGCGGCGGCGCGGCGGCTGGGCAAAAGCCAGTCGACGGTCAGCGAAGCCATTTCCCGGCTGGAAATCGACCTGGGTGTCGAGCTGTTCGACCGCTCTTCCAAACACCCGACGCTTACCGAAGCCGGGCGCGCCTTGCAGGGGCGGATCGAGGAAGTGCTGGCCGCCTCCGACAAGCTGCGCCGCGCCGCAGGGCGTCTGGTTGAGGGCATGGAGCCACGGTTGACGCTGGTGCTGTCCGACGCCAACCAGTTCGCCGAATTCGAGGTGCGCATGGCCGAGCTGGATCAGCGTTTCCCGGACATCGAACTGGAATGCGTGTTTGCCGAGCACGGCGATGCGATCAACCTGATCCGCACCGGCCGCGCCTCGCTGGGCCTGTTGTCGGCTCAGGCCAGCTACCCGCCGGAAGTCGGCCACGCGACGATTGCCGAGCGAGCCGATTTCGGTCTGTTTGTCGCCCACAAACACCCGTTGGCGGCGCTGGAGGCGGTCGATTATCGCCATCTGGCCGAACACCGCGCCCTGCGCCTGAACACGCTGATCGACGAAAGCATTCCCACCGACGATCTGCCCGGTGGCGCGCGGCGCAACTGGTCGGCGCCCAATTACCTGCTGCTGATGGACATGGCGGTTTTCGGTTTTGGCTGGTCGGCCTTGCCGCGCTGGCTGGTGCGCGGCTATGCCCAGGGGCGGCTGAAGGAGTTGCAGGTGCCGGGCTGGCCGCGCAGCTCGGCGGTGGACGTGATCTGGTCGCGACAGAAAAGCCTCGGCCCGGCTGGCGCGTGGCTACTCGACACCCTGCTGGAGGGGCGAGGGGATTACTGAGCTCAGTCGCGCACGGTTTCCTCTTCCTTCTCCAGCGACTCGACCTTGGCCCGGCCTTTCAGCTCGCTGACGATCACCCCGGCAACGATCAGGCAGGCACCCAGCAGCGCAATGCCCGGCAAACGCTCACCGGCCAGACGCCCGGCGATACCGGCCCACACCGGCTCGCCGGCATAGATCAGCGTGGCGCGGGTGGGTGAGACGGTTTTCTGCGCCCAGTTCATCGCCACCTGAATCGCCGCGCTGGAGGCGCCCAGACCAATCGCGGTAATCAGCAGGGTCGGCGAGAAGTCCGGCAGCCGCTCGCCGGTCGGCACCACCATCAGAAACGCCAGCACCGAAGCGGTCGCCAGTTGCACCACGGTCACCCGACGCACATCGACCTTGCCGGCACTGGCACCGATCAAGATGATTTCGGCGGCAATCGCCACGGCGCTGACCACGGTGGCCATTTCCCCGGCGCTGAATTGCAGCGCCGTGCCATTGGGGCCGGACAACAGCATCAGGCCGGTGAAGGCCAGGGCAATGCCGATGCTCGGCATCAGACCCGGGCGACGGCCCAGCACCAGCCATTGCAACAGCGGCACGAACGGCACGTACAGCGCGGTGATGAACGCCGACTGGCTGCTGGGAATGGTCTGCAGGCCGACGGTCTGCAAGCCGTAGCCGAGCATGATCGCCACGCCGATGCCGACCCCGGCCTTGAGTTCGGCCAGGGTCAGTTCGCCCAGGGTTTTCAGCGAGAACAGCGCCACGATGATGGCCGCCGCCGCGAAGCGCAGGCCAACGAAAAACATCGGCCCGCTGCTGTCCATGGCGTGCTTGACGATCAGAAACGTGCCGCCCCAGATCACGGTGATCAGGATCAGTACCGCTTCTGCTTTACTGAGGCGGGGTATCAGGGCCAACGGTTTCATGATGTTCCATGCCTTGCGAAGACAGAAAGGCGGTCGCACAATGCGCCGAAAAGTTGGGCAGTATACTGCGCAATACCCGGGAGTGAGCAATATAGTGCACAAAGAAGATTCTCCGCGTACATCGGTGCTGCAACACGTCAGCCTCAACGTGCGCCGTCTGCGCCATGGGGCGGACCTGAGCCAGACGGCGCTGGCGGAAAAGTCCGGTGTCAGCCGACGCATGCTGGTGGCCATCGAGGCCGGTGAAAAGAACGTCAGCCTGGCCACCCTCGACCGGGTGGCCGAAGCGCTGGACGTGGCGTTCAGCGACCTGATCCAGGCGCCCGACGAGCGCGACCCCGGCCGCATCAACGAAGTCGCCTGGGCCGGTTCGCAGCCCGGCAGCAAGGCGGTGTTGCTGTCCAAGGCCAGCGCGCGTCGCGAAGTGGAGCTCTGGGAATTCACCCTGATGCAGGGCGAGGCCTACGTCTCCGAAGCCGACCCGGAGGGCTGGAGCGAGCAGGTGTATGTCATCGACGGCTGCCTGACCGTGGCGCTGCCCGATGAAACCCGCCAGGTCGCTGCCGGGGAATTCTTCATGTTCGCCAGCAACCGCCCGCACACCTATCGCAATGACGGCGACGCGGTTTTGCGGTTTGTCCGCAACGTGGTGTTGTAACGCCGTTTTCCGTAGGAGCGCGCTTGCCCGCGATTGCGTTGTGTCAGATAACACCCATGGCACAGGCAGATCGCAATCGTCGGAATGCCGCCCAGAGCAAGCGCGCTCCTACAAGTTGCCTGAGCAACACCGGATCAACAATCTGCCCGCTCAAAGCACAACAACCCCGCCCGTTTCCGGCATTTATCCTGCCTTGCACCCTTCGTACCGGAACGCACCTACCAACGTTCTGTTTGAATCCATTGGCACGCTCGCCATAATCGGGCGTGCGCGCCATCGTGGCGAAAACAAGGCGAACAACAATGACCTCTGATAACAGTCGACCTTACGCAGACATCCTCATCGTCGGTGGTGGCCTCAGCGGCACCATGCTGGCGGTGCAACTGCTGCGCCTGCCGGGCCGACGGCGCATCGTGATCGTCGAGTCGCGCAGCGAGCTGGGCCGGGGTGAGGCCTACAGCGCCACCGAGCTGGGCCACACCCTCAACGGCAACGCCGCGCGCATGAGTGTCGAGCCGGACAACGCCGAAGACCTGACCCTGTGGCTGGGCGATTTCATCGCCAAAGGCGGCTGGCCCGAGTCGGACGAGCAACATGTGCCGGTGGCCGAGCTGTTCCCGCCACGGGGGATCTTCGGTCTGTATGTGCAGCAGCGTCTGGCCGAGGCCCAAACGGTCGGTGCCGCGCGCGGCTCGACGGTGGAGCATGTGCGTGGTGAAGTGACCGATCTGCAGGTCGACGCCGATGGCGTGCGCGTCAGCCTGGCCGATGGCGGGCAATGGCATGCGGCCCGTGCGGTGCTCGCCACCGGCATGTTCGCCGCTGCACGCACGCCGCAACGGGACGTGCAGGACTTCAATGCCGCCGCCGTGGATCCGTGGGATGTCGCAGCGATGGGCCAGCTTGATCCGCAAGGACGGGTGTTGATCATCGGCTCCGGGCTGACCATGGTCGACGCCGTGGTGTCGCTGGAACAGGCCGGCCATCGCGGGCCTATCGACGTGTTTTCCCGGCATGGCCTGCTGCCCCATGTGCGTCGCCAGCCACCGGCGTGGCCGGATTTTCTCGGTGCCGATCACAGCATTCGCAGCACCCGGCAACTGGTGCGGGCATTGCGGGAACAATGCGCGGCGGCCATCGCCCAGGGCATCGACTGGCAGGCGCCGCTGGACACCGTGCGCGTGCATATTCCGAGGTTGTGGAGCCAGGCCAGTGACCGCCAGCGCCGGCAGTTCGTTCGCCATGTGCGGCCCTGGTGGGAAAGCCATCACCACCGCTCGCCACCGCCGAGTGCGGCTTTGCTGGAACGACTGGTGCAAGAGGGGCGCTTGAAGATCCACGCCGCCTCGCTGCAGCAGGTCGAGAGCGGCGATTCGGCGCAGGTGCGGATTCGCCTGCGTTATCGCGGTGATGACACATCGCGGGTGGAAGAGGGCGCGGCGCTGATCAATTCCACCGGCATTCAATACGACTGGCGCAAGGTCGATCGCGCCTTGCCGCGTCATTTGTTGCAGCGCGGGCTGATTCAACCGGGGCCGCTGGCACTGGGCATCGCCGCCGATCCGGGTGGAGCGGTGCTGGATGCCCAAGGGCAGGTGTCGTCACGATTGTTCGCCATGGGCCCGCCGTTGCGGGGGTTGTGGTGGGAGAGCACGGCGGTGACCGATGTGGCGTTGCAGGCCAAGGCGCTGGCGCTGCGGTTGTCGGTGATCGACGAATAACGACGCCGGAAACCCTGTGGGAGCGAATTCATTCGCGATTGGCCCGTTCAATCTAAACAGATACGTCGTCAGTCACATCGCATCGCGAATGAATTCGCTCCCACAATGATGAACGGTGCGATCCGGGGATTTGTGTCGACTCCGACACAAATCCGTACGGTCATGCTAAAGAGCCATCCGAACGCGCCGACAGCCTGACATGACCCGCTGAATCCGCCCGGACGTGGGTGACATCGAGCTATGGAGGCGTTCACCCATGTTGAGTCTGAATTTCAAAACCCCGGCAGAGACACTCAGCCTGTCGCTGCCAGCCACGACCGGCGCGTCGCAAGCCGGCAGCGATTCGGCGGCGCTGCCCTCGGTGGCCGATCAGATACGTCAGGGTGTCGAGGTGTTGCTGTCGCCCGAGGCGCAAAAGGCGGCGAAGGCGGGCGGCAAGGACGCCGATATCGATGACTCCAATCTGCCCAAGCGGATCAAGGATCAGTTGAAGATGATCCGCTCGATTCAGGAGCGCATCGGCAAGCGCATGCGCGACATGCAGGCGTTCATGAGTGACCGCTCGCTGGCACCCAAGGTGCGCCAAGCGAAAATCCGCCAGATGCAGATGGAAATTGCCGCCATGACCAATTCGTTGATGCTGGCCACCTATCAGCTCAACCAGGCCATGCAGGAAATGAAACTGTCGCTGGATGACCGCGCGCTGGCGGGCACCCTGGTCAGTCCGCAGAACATTCAATCCTGATCCAGCAGGCGCGGGCCGGCGCCGCCTTCGCCGAGGCTGTCGCCGTAATTGCGCAGTGGGCAGGCTTCCGTCGACAGGCAGCCGCAGCCGATACAACCGTTGAGTTGGTCGCGCAGGGCGGTGAGGCGGTGGATGCGTTCGTCGAGATCGGCTTTCCAGCATTCCGACAACCTGTTCCAGTCGTCCATGGTCGGCGGCCGGTCGTGGGGCAGGGTTTGCAGGGCCGCCTGAATCGACGCCAGCGGAATGCCCAAGCGCTGGGCGGTCTTGATCAGCGCCACCCGGCGCAGCATGTCTCGCGGGTAGCGCCGCTGGTTGCCGGCGTTGCGCTGGCTGCTGATCAAGCCTTTGGTTTCGTAGAAGCGCAGCGCGGTGATCGCCACGCCACTGCGCGCTGCCAACTGGCCGACGGTCAGCTCGCGATTGATGGAAATGGCATTGTGGGTGGGCATGGCGGCTCCATGGATCGGCAAATGATGCTTGACCTCTAGTTAAGTGGAGGTTTTACCCTGCGCTGCCTCGGTTGACAACCGCACCTTGCAGCGCAAAAAACGTAGTTCGCCACAGCCGGATCACCTGCATCCTGTTCAGCGACAACAGTTATCAGTGGAGAGCGTTCATGACGTCACAAGACTTACATCTTCCCTTCAGTCAGTTCGTCGAGTTCGCCGTGGATCCGCAGCATCAGGCCGCGCTGGTCGCCGCCCTGAACGAGCGCTGCGAGCGTTTTACCCGTACCTACCCAGGCTTCATTCGCGCCAGCGTGCAGGTCAGCGAAGACCGCCGGCGCGTGCTCAGCCATGTGCTGTGGCGGTCGAAGACGGATTGCGAAAAGGCGTTCGAGAATGCCGAAAAGGGCGAAGACGACTTCTGGACCCTGATCCGCGCCCACCGCACCACGGCCATGACCTTCAACGCCTATGAACAGGTGAGCGAGATCGTCGGGCCGCGTTGATTGGTGGGATTCATTTCAGCCGACCCAATCGCCAGGGCACCAAAAAACCCTGTGGGAGGGATTCGAGGTTACGAGGCTCGCGAAGGCGTCAGTTCAGGCACTGCTGTGTTGGCTGATCCAACACCTTCGCGGGCAAGCCCGCTACCACGGGTTGGGTGGAGTGCCCGGACATGGCTGAACCGCAGGCGCACTCACACCGACAAATGCATCATCCGCTCACCCTGGACTTGCTCGCCGGGGCGGCGTTTGTTCACGGCCAGTTCGCCGATCTTGATCAGCCGCGCGCGGATCACGTTGCGTGACAGGCCCAGCAGTTGCGCGGTGTGTACCTGGTTGTAATGGCTGAAGCGATAGGCCGCGCGCAGCAGCGTGTCTTCGACCTTTTCGTGCAGGGCGCCGGCCTGTTCTTCGAACAACTTCTGAAACGCCCGTGACAGCAGCGCATCGGTCGAGTCGTCGACGACCGGTGCGTTGTCTTCCTGACGCTCCAGGCGCAGGTTGGACAGGCGCAGGTCGCTGGCCTGAATGACCCCGTTACGGCAGATCAACAATGTGTGGTGAATGACGTTTTCCAGCTCGCGGATATTGCCCGGCCAACCGTAGCTGCGCAGCTTGAGTTCGGCCTCGCTGCTGACCTGGATCGGCCCGCAACCCAGACGCTGGCTGTAGACCTCGATGAAATGACGGGTCAGCGGCATGATGTCGCCCGGCCGTTCGCGCAGGGTGTGCAGTTCCAGGTTGACCACGTTCAGACGGTAAAACAGGTCCTCGCGAAAGTGCCCGGCGTTGATCGCCCGCTCCAGTTGCACGTTGGTCGCTGCCAGTACGCGGACGTTGATCGGCGTGCTTTTGCGCGAGCCCAGACGTACCACTTCGCGTTCCTGCAACACCCGCAGCAACTTGACCTGAATCGCCATGGGCAGGTCGCCGATCTCGTCGAGAAACAGCGTGCCGCCGTTGGCTTCTTCGAACCAGCCGGCCTTTGAGGTGAGGGCTCCGGTGAAGGCGCCTTTCTCATGGCCGAACAGTTCGGCCTCCACCAGCGATTCGGAGAACGCCCCGCAGTTCACCGCCACGAACGGTTGATGACGGCGGGCGCTGAGGTTGTGAATGTGCCGGGCCACCAGCTCCTTGCCGGTGCCGGTTTCACCGATGATCAGCACGCTGGCATCACTCGGTGCGACCTGTTGCACGTGGGCCAGCAGCGCCCGGGATTTGGGGTCCTCGAACACCTGCGCGGTGGCGCGGATCGAGGTAGCCAACGCTGGTGACGGCGGGAGAGTGAGTAGCTGCATGGGGATCACTTGTGATTGGAACGGTACGCTGGCGTTCATGTGGGAAATCCTTGTCCGGGCGGGAGGTGTCCGTCTTCCAGACGCCGCGGGATCATTGTAGGAGTGAGCTTGCTCGCGATGACGGTAGGTCAGTCAGAGCACCTGTCCGGGACGAATCGCGATCGCGAGCAAGCTCACTCCTACGTTGGGTGGTAACCGTTACTTCTGCGGCGGCAGATCGTTGGCGATCATTTCACCGAACGGGCCGGTCAGGTTGGTGATGCCACGGCCGGCCAGGCTGCGGTACGGCTCGGGCAGCAGCGGGAACACCAGTTCGGCGAAGCGGTAGGCTTCTTCCAGGTGCGGGTAGCCGGAGAAAATGAAACTCTCGATACCCAGATCCGCGTATTCCTTGATCCGCGCCGCGACTTCCTGCGGATTGCCCACCAGCGCGGTGCCCGCACCACCCCGGACCAGACCGACACCGGCCCACAGGTTGGGCGCGATTTCCAGGTTGTCGCGACGGCCGTCGTGCAGGGCAGCCATGCGCCGCTGGCCTTCGGAGTCGAAGCGCGAGAAGGATTTCTGCGCGGCGGCGATGGTTTCGTCGCTGATGTGTTCGATCAGGGTATTGGCCGCTTTCCACGCCTCTTCGCTGGTTTCTCGGACGATCACATGCAGACGGATGCCGAATTTCACGGTGCGACCGTTACGGGCGGCGCGCTCGCGAATGTCGGCAAGTTTCTCGGCGACCGCAGCCGGCGGCTCGCCCCAGGTCAAGTACACGTCGACCTGCTCGGCGGCCAGCTCGTGGGCGGCCTGGGAAGAACCACCGAAATACAGCGGCGGATACGGTTTCTGGATCGGAGGGTACAGCGCCTTGGCGTTCTGCACTTTCAGGTGCTTGCCTTCGAAATCCACCGCTTCGCCTTGCAGCACGCGACGCCAGATCTTGAGGAATTCGTCGGTGACTTCGTAACGCTCGGAATGGTCGAGGAAGCTGCCGTCGCCACGGTTTTCGTCAGGATCGCCACCGGTGACCACGTTGATCAGCAGGCGCCCGCCGGACAGGCGATCCAGCGTCGCGGCCATGCGCGCGGACACGGTCGGCGAGATGATGCCGGGACGAATCGCCACCAGATAACGCAGGCGCTCGGTCAGCGGCACCAGCGCCGAGGCAATGACCCAGGAGTCTTCGCAGGAGCGGCCGGTGGGGATCAGTACACCGTGATAACCGAGGTCGTCGGCAGCCTGCGCGACTTGCTTCAGGTAGTTGAGAGTGACCGGGCGCGCGCCCTTGGTGGTCCCCAGAAAATGGCCATCGCCGTGTGTCGGTAGAAACCAGAAAACATCCATGAGCAATCCTTCGGGCAAAATCGGTGGCTTTGGTATAAGTGGCGTCATTTATAGAACGTGCGATTTATTCCGTAAAAGAACTGAATTCCATATTTTTAGAACGTTAAGAGATATGCCCGTGTTTACGTCTTGAAACGATTGTTTCCGGCTGGGTGTTATCCTTGGCCACCATTGCTGGGTGCACTTTGATCTGTAGGAGCGCGCTTGCCCGCGATAGCGGCATGCCTGTCACATGGATGCCGTTTGACACGACACCATCGCGGGCAAGCGCGCTCCTACAAGACGTGTGCTTTCGACACTCACAAAAAAGAAGCCGCATGACCTCAAAAAAAGAAGTGGCGCCGCTACCTGAAGACCTTCGCGTCTTCCTTACCGTGATCCGCAAGGCCGGCTTCGCTGCCGCCGCCGACGAGTTGGGCCTGTCGCCGGCCTACGTCAGCAAGCGCATCCAGATCCTCGAAACCACCCTGGCCACGCGCCTTTTGCACCGCACCAGCCGCAAGGTGGCGCTGACCGAAGACGGCGAGCGGGTGCAGCGCTGGGCGGTGCGGATCCTTGAAGACTTTCAGCACCTGCACGACGAACTGACCGAAGCCCACGGCGCACCGCGCGGCAAGCTGCATTTGTGCAGTTCGTTCGGTTTCGGCCGTAACCATGTGGCGCCGGCCATTTCGCGGCTGGCTGCGGCGTACCCGGATCTGGAAGTGCGCCTGGATGTATTCGACCGTGTGGTCGATATCGTCGCGGAAGGGTTCGATTTGGAAATCTGCGTCGGCGACGACATCCCCGGCCAGCACATCGGTCGGCAACTGGCGAGCAACCACCGCGTACTCTGCGCCGCGCCCGACTACCTGGCCCGACGCGGCACGCCGCAACAGCTGAGCGACCTGGAGCAGCACGACTGCCTGGTGATCAAGGAGCGCGACAACGCCTTTGGCATCTGGCACGTCGAGCGTGACGGGGTGAAAGACAGCGTGCGGGTCAGCGGACCGCTGTCATCCAACAGCGGCGAAATCGTCCTGCAATGGGCGCTGGACGGACGCGGCGTGTTGCAGCGCTCACTGTGGGACGTCAAACCCTACCTGCAACAAGGGCGACTGGTGCAAGTGCTGCCCGAATACACCGAAAGCGCCAACGTCTGGGCCGTCTACCCGACGCGCCTGGCCAACTCCGGCAAACTGCGCGCCTGTGTGGAATTCCTGCAAGCTCATTTTCAGGGGATGGCGCTGTAGCGGCGCCCTCCTGAGCAAACACAAAACCCTGTAGTAGTGAATACGCCTTGATCGGGCAGCGCTGAACCCTGTGGGAGGGAGCTCTGCTCGCGATGGCGTCAGTCCTGACAATGCTGTTTCGATTGACCCACCGCCATCGCGAGCAGAGCTCCCTCCCACAGATGTGTGGTGTCTGGTGGGTTTGGGTCAGCCATCACAATTTGCAAAGCCAACACAAAACCCCGTGGGAGGGATCCGAGTTTGCGAGGGTCGCGAAAGCGGTTTCCCTGACACGCCGCTATCGCCAGCAAGCTGGCTCCCACGGCCTGCGGCCAGAATCAAAGGCGGATGGCATACACAGCCCCTGTAGCAGTCCGGCTTGCCGGCGGTGGCGATTTCGAGGACGCCTTCGTCCGAATGCGGCCCAGACCAAGCCCGCTCCCACTGGAGGAGTTGTGTTACGCCGGCTTTTGATCTGGCTTTTGATGTTGGGGCCCCGTCCCAGAAGGCCGAACGCAGGCGATGCGCAGTGGGTTGAGCGACAGGATGTCGCGAGAGCCGCGTGGGCCATGGATGGCCCATTCGCGGCGGGCCCACGGAGCATTGCCGGAGTGAGGGTATGCCGAGCATTAGCGAGGCACCGTATGGCGGGGAAAGAAGCCCTTGGTTACTTGGGGCTTTTCCAAGTAACTCGCCGCCAGGCGAAACCAAGCTGCGTTAGCAGCTACAGCGCAAGACCAGACACACCGAGTGCACAGGATTTACGACGACTTCGTCGCCGCTCGCAGGACAAGCCAGCTCCTACAAGGTCCGCGTAACTCGCCGTCAGGCGAAACAGGGCTGCGTTAGCAGACCATGCAATTCGCCAGATAGACCGAGGGCACAGGTTTTACGACGACTGCGTCGCCGCTCGCAGGACAAGCCAGCTCCTACAGCCGGTCGCAGGGCAAGCCAGCTCCTACAAGGGGTCGCGTAACGTGCTGGAGGGAAACCAGGCCCAAAAAAACAGGCGCCGAAGCGCCTGTGAAGGAGAGTCTGGGAGACTCGTGAATCAGAAAATCTGCGTGAACAACCAATACAGACTGCCCGACAGCAAAATCGCCGCCGGCAACGTCAACACCCAGGCCATCGCCAGATTGCGCAACGTACGCATCTGCAGACCAGACCCGTTCGCGGTCATGCTGCCGGCCACGCCGGACGACAACACATGAGTGGTCGACACCGGCAGCCCATACATGTCAGCGGCGCCAATGGTCAGCATCGCCACCACCTCCGCCGAGGCACCCTGGCCGTAAGTGAGGTGGGTCTTGCCGATCTTCTCGCCAACCGTCACCACGATGCGCTTCCAGCCGACCATGGTGCCCAGACCCAGCGCGATGGCCACGGAAATCTTCACCCACAGCGGAATGAAACGGGTGGCGTTGTCGATCTGCTGCTTGAACAGCATCACCTTGCCCTGAGTGTCGGCGTCGAAGTTGCCGACCTTGTTCTTGTCCATCAAACGGATGGCTTCGGACGTCAGGTACATGTCGTTACGCACGTTGGCAGTGGCCTCGGCCGGCACCTTGGCCAGCGAGCCGTAGCTGCCGACCTGGATGCCGATCTTGCCGGCCATGACGGCCAGCGCAGGGACCAGTTCCGGGGTCGGCTGCTTGTCGCGGATGTATTCGGACAGCACCTTGCGCGGGTCGGCCGGCGCCGGCAGCGGAGCCGCCTTGCTCAACGCCTGCTGGGTGACTTCGGCAACTGCGGCGAACTGCACCGACTGGTCAGCCGGCATGGTGCGGTTCAGCGCGTAGGCCATCGGCAGGGTGCCGACCAGAATCAGCATGATCAGACCCATGCCTTTCTGGCCGTCGTTGGAGCCGTGGGCGAACGACACGCCGGTGCAGGTCAGGATCAGCAGACCGCGAATCCACAGTGGCGGTGGCGTGTTGCCTTCCGGCGCCTTGTACAGCGCACGGTTCTTCACGAACGCCCGCAGGGCCAGCAGCAACAGTGCGGCGCAGGTGAAGCCGACCAGCGGCGACAGCAGCAGCGAATAGCCGATCTTGGTCGCCTGGCTCCAGTCCACGCCGCTGGTGCCGTCACGGCCATGCATCAGCGCGTTGGCGATGCCCACACCGATGATCGAACCGATCAGGGTGTGCGACGACGAGGCCGGCAGGCCCAGCCACCAAGTGCCGAGGTTCCACAGGATGGCGGCGATCAGCAGGGCGAAGATCATCGCGTAACCAGCGGACGAACCGACCTGCAGGATCAGCTCCACGGGCAGCAGGGCGATGATGCCGAACGCCACCGCGCCGCTGGACAGCAGCACGCCGAGGAAGTTGAAGAAGCCGGACCAGACCACCGCGAAGTTCGGCGGCAGCGAATGGGTGTAGATCACCGTCGCCACGGCGTTGGCGGTGTCGTGGAAACCGTTGACGAATTCGAAACCGAGCGCGATCAGCAGGGCCACGCCGAGCAACAGGAAAGGCACCCAGGTGGTGACGACGGTGCCCAGGTCATCCATGTCGGATTTCAGGCTGTAGGCCGTGTATAGCAGGCCCAGCGCGAGAACGGCGAAGAAGATCACCATCGTCAGAATGCCGGGCTTGCGCCCGAATTGAGAACTCAGCCCGGCGCCTTGTTCCGCAGAGCCTTGAGCCAGAGAGGGGGTCGCCATGATGCACAATCCTGTTCAGATGGGATGTTGCTCATGATCATTTCAAAATGTGACAAGGATACGACGCAGGTCACGAAACCCGCGTATTTATTGGGTGTAAGGGACTAATGGCGTTCAAGAAAATGGCGTCAAAATCGAATGTTGATACCTGTAGGAGCGTGGCTTGTCCCGCGACCGGCGGGGAACCCGTCGTAAACCCTGTGCACGCGGTTTACCTGATACGGCCAATGCGTATGGTTTTACGACGGGTTCCCCGCCGGTCGCAGGGCAAGCCAGCTCCTACAGAAGTTCGCGTCAAAAATCCCGGCTCTTGCGAAACGCCCAGCGTCCGGCGATGAAGGTAAACGAAGCCACCAGTGCCACCAGCACCCAGAAACCGTGAGGGTCGGTGGCCAGGGGAATGCCGCCGACGTTCATGCCGAAAAAACCGGCGACGATGTTGATCGGCAACGCCAGCACGGTGACCACGGTGAGGGTGAACAGCGTGCGGCTGCTCTGTTCGTTGAGGTTGGCGGCAATTTCTTCCTGCAGCAGCTTGATCCGCTCGCCAAGGGCCGTGAGGTCGCTGATCACCAGCGCCGATTCCTCGGTGGACTGGCGCAGCTCCTGCAAGTCCTCTTCCAGCAGCCATTCCGGCGGGCGGTGCAACAGCCGCATCAACGAGCCCGGCTCCAGCGCCAGCAGGCGTTGCAGGCGCACCAGCACCCGGCGCATGGCGCCCAGTTCACTGCGGTTGTTGCTCAGGCGCTGGGACAGCAACTGGTCCTCGATCTTGTCGACGCTGACGCTGGTCTTGCGCATGTACTGGGTCAGCACTTCGCTCTGGTCGCGCAGCAGGTGAGCCAGCAGTTCCAGCGGCGAGCGGAAGGTTTCACCGCGCTTGACCGACGAACGCAGGCGGTCCACCGAGCGCAACGGATGATGGCGAGCCGAAATCATCAGGTTACGGCGCACGCAGACCCACAACGTGGCGATGTCGGTGGAGACCCGGTTGAAATCGAACACCACGTCGTTGACCACCGCCAGCAGCGCCGAGTCGACATGCTCGATGCGGGTCGAGCGCGAGCCTTCGTGCAGCGCCTCAAGGAACTCGTCGGGCAGCTCCAGGTTGGTTTTCAGCCAGCGCTCGCAGCTGGCATGGGCCAGGTTCAGGTGCAGCCAGACGAACGTGTCGGGGTCGTCCGGGTTCCTCAGGCAGTCAAGGGCGGTGACAGAATCCAACTGCTGGCCCGGCTCTCCGGGCAGGAAGCGAAAACCATACAGCAGGCCGAACAGGTCGGAATCCTGATGATGCGCGATGCTCTGATTCATGAGGACTCGCAGGCGAGAGGTGCCCGAGGGGCACAAGACCGAAAGCGGCATCATCGCAAGGGTTTTTGACAGTTTTGTGACGATTTGTGTCTGGCATGACCGTTCGACGCGGTCATGGCACTGACGGTGGCGATGTTCAGGTGAATAGAGGATTGATGTGGGAGGGAGCCCTGCTCGCGAAGGCGTCGGGTCAGTCAGTACAACGTTGCCTGAAATGACGCTTTCGCGAGCAGGGCTCCCTCCCACGGGGCGATGTTGGCATCGGCGATATCACGTATGGCGCGGGATCGAGATGGCGTTAAACCATCGACAACCGCGCCTTGCGAATCGGTGCCGGCCACGAGGTGTCGATCAACGCCAGCTCTTCGGCCGTCAGCACGATCTCTGCCGCAGCGGCGTTCAGCGCGATGTGCTGCGGGTCGACCGCCTTGGGGATGGCGATCACGCCGTCCTGACGCAGCAGCCAGGCCAGGCTGATCTGCGCCGGGGTCGCCTCGTGGCGGCGGGCGACGGCGATCATCGCCGGGTTCATCAGCAAATTGCCGGCCTGACCGATCGGGCAGTAGGCCATCAACGGCATGCCGGCGTTCTGCATCCACGGCAGCAGGTCGTATTCGATGCCGCGCTCTTCCGGGTTGTACAGCACCTGATTGGTGGCGCAGTCGGGATTGTCCAGCTCCAGCAGGTCGGACACGTCGAAATTCGACACCCCCCAGCGGCCGATCTTGCCGGCCTCGCGCAGGCGTTCAAAGGCTTCGACGGTTTCTTCCAGCGGGTAGCGACCGCGCCAGTGCAGCAGGTACAGATCGATGTGCTCGGTGCCGAGCCGTTTCAGGCTGCGCTCGCAGGCCTCGGGAATGCCTCGACGGCTGGCGTTGTGCGGATAGACCTTGCTCACCAGCACCACCTGATCGCGCTTGCCGGCAATGGCCTGGCCGACCACCTCTTCGGCGCCGCCTTCGCCGTACATCTCGGCGGTGTCGATCAGCGTCAGGCCGTGTTCGATGCCGAGTTGCAGCGCCGCGACTTCGGCCTGGCGCTGCTGGCGGTCTTCGCCCATTTTCCAGGTGCCCTGACCGATGACGGGAACGGTTTTGTCTGCCAGTTGCAGTGTGCGCATGGGGTGCCTCCTGTCATTGGGGATGAGAGGTGAGGCAGTGTAGGCGGGCGGTGGTTCAATTCAAGGGGTGAGTGGGTGACGGATTTCTGGATAGGTGGGGGCCTCGAAGCTGCCCAAATTCCTGTGGGAGGGAGCCCTGCTCGCGAAAGCGGTGTGTCAGTCAGCATTGCACTGACTGACCCTATGCTTTCGCGAGCAGGGCTCCCTCCCACGGCCTTCGGCCAGTAGCTGTCCGGAATTATGGCGCAGCTTTGGTACTGGCCTGCGCCGCCGTCGGCCGGCTGCCTTCCCAACCGCCGCCCAGGGCCAGGAACAGGTTGATCTGCGCCATCGCCACCTGGGTGTTGGCCGCCGCCAGTTGCGCGGTGACGTCGGTGTAGGTGCGGGTGGCCTGCAGGTCGGCGAGGAACGACTCGCGGCCAGAGGTGAAGAACTGGTGGGTCTGGTCGGCGGCCTGTTTCGCCGATTGCTCGGTGTCTTTCAGCGCGTCGCGACGCTCCAGTACGGCGGTGTATTGCGACAGGCTGGTCTGCGCCTCGCGGATGGCGTTGAGTACCACGCCGTCGAAATGTGCCAGGGCCACCTGGCTCGACGCTTCGGCGATGTGAATGCGCGCGCGGGCACCGTTGGACGGCAGGGTCCAGTGGATCAGCCCGCCGAAGCCCCAGCGGTTGGTCGACGGATCGCCAAGGTCGTCGATGATGCCGACGGTGGCGATGGTCGCGCCGATGCTGATGTCCGGGTACAGCTCGCCGGTGGCGACACCGATGGCGGCGGTGGACGCGGCCAGTCGGCGTTCGGCCTGACGTACGTCGGGACGACGCTTGAGCAGCGCGGCACCGTCACCCACTGGCATCACCTGGGCGATGTGCGGCAGCTCGGCACATTCGGCCACGCCCTTGGGCAGTTGATTCACCGGACGCGCCAGCAGCATCGACAGGCGATACAGCCCGGCCTGACGCTCGGCCTCATAGCGTGGCAACTCGGCGCGCAGGGACTTGAACTGAGTCTGCGAGCGGGTGACCTGGGTTTCGTCGCCGCGACCGGCATCGCGCAGACGCTGGACCAGCTCCACGCTCTGCTTTTGCAGGTCCAGCGAGTGCAGGGCGATTTCGTGTTCTTCGTTGGCCGCGCAGATCTGCGTGTAAGCCCGCACCACGTCGGCCACCAGGGTGATCCGCGCCGTGTCGGCAGCGGCCTGAGCAGCGTCGGCGTTGGCTTGCGAGGCTTCGATACCGCGCTGCAACACGCCGAACAGGTCGAACTGATAGGAGGTGGTCAGGCCGACATCGGCGACGTTGGACACCGGTACTTTTTCCGGCAGCAGAAACGCCTGACCGGCCTCTTGTAGACGCTGGGCGCCGGCCTGAGCGGTGTTGGTGAAGCCGCCGGCGGCGTCGGCTTCGCTGACTTGATAGCGCGCCCGTTGCAGGTTGGCGGCGGCCACGCGCAAGTCGGTGCTGGAGACCAGCGCCTGGCCCACCAGCTCGTTGAGGCGGGCGTCGTTGTACAGCTTCCACCAGTCTGCCGGCACCGGTGCCGAGACCACGTTGGCCGAGGCGCCGGCCAGCTCGCCCTGCAAATCCGCGCGATTGACCGCGGCGTCCTTCGGCAGCTTGTAATCGGGGCCGACCACCGTGCAGGCCGACATCAGCAACGCCAGCCCGGTGGACAGCAGCCCCACGCTCAACAGGCGTGCGGGGTGTTTCATTGCGCGGCTCCCTGAGAGGTGGTGGTGTGCCCGGCGCCGTCGAGAATCGACACGGTGGCGGTTCGTCCGGCGATCATGCGGAAGTCTTCCGGCACTTCGTCGAAGGCGATGCGCACCGGAATCCGCTGGGCCAGTCGCACCCAGCTGAAGGCCGGGTTGACGTTGGGCAGCAGGTTGTTGCCGCTGCTGCGGTCGCGGTCTTCGATGCCAGCGACGATGCTCACGACATGGCCGCGCAGACGGGCGTTGTCGCCGATCACGCGGATGTCCACTGGTGAGCCGATATGGATGCCATCCAGCTTGGTTTCTTCAAAGTAACCGTCGATGTGGAACGAGTTGCCGTCGACGATCGACAGCACCGGACGCCCGGCGCTGACGAACTCGTGTTCGCGTGGCGCACGGTCGTTGAGGTAGCCGTCCACCGGGCTTCTGATCACCGAGCGATCAAGGTTCAGTTGCGCGGCGTCCACCGCCACCTGGGCCTCGTTCAGCGCCGACAGGGCACGGGCCTCGCGGGACTGGCTTTCTTCCAGCTGCTCGCGTGCGACCAGGTTGCCCAGGCCACGGTTACGCTTGTTCTCGCGCTGGGCCTGCTCCCAGGTTTCCTTGCGCTCGGCCACGGTCGCCTGGGCCTGACGCAGGGCCAGACGGAAGCGGTCCTGGTCGATGGTGAACAGCAACTGGCCTTTTTTCACGGCCTGGTTGTCGCTCACCGAGACCTTTTCGATCAGGCCGGAAACGTCCGGGGCGATCTGGATCACGTCGGCGCGGATATGGCCGTCGCGGGTCCAGGGCGCGTACATGTAATACATCACCATGCGCCAGACGACGATGGCGGCGAGGATGACAACCAGCAGGGTCAGGACCATCCGGCCCAGAGTCAGTAGAGGCTTCTTCATTTCATCTCATCAAATAGCGACTGAGGGTATCCACCGCGCCGAGCAGCAGGGCGTACAGACCGACGTTGAACAAGGCCCGGTGCCAGACCAGGCGGTAGAAATGGGCACGCGACAGCAGAGCGTGTACCACCAGAAAAATCACGTAGGCGATGCCCATCAGCACCAGAAACGTGGGCAGGAAAATCCCGCTGATATCCAGATCACCGATCACAGGGGTGCTCCATCGATGCCATACGGCGGTTGTTCTTCCTGCTCGGCCTGCACGTCGACGATCTCCACGCCCGGCAGCAGGGCCAGACGCAAGCCGCTCAGGGCATGCAGCAGGTGCAGGCGCGATTCGTCATCACCCATCCATTCGAAGGTCAGCGAGCGACGGGCGCGGTCCATGGTCATCAGCAGGCCCTTGGGCGCCGGCAACCGTTCGCGGGCCTTGAGACAGGCGCGGAAATACTGGCCGACTTCATCGGCCACCTGACGCAGCAACCGCCGTTGCACAGGCTCGACCCGCGGCATGTAGGCCAGCAGATCGAGCATGTTCAGCGCCACCCGTACTTCGCGCAGGGCGATGTTGGTGTCCTGGGCGGTGATCGCCAGACGTGGCAGGTGCTGCATCAGCCGGTCGAGCATGCGCACGCCCATCTGCCGGTGTTCGGCCAGGGTGGCGTCTTCGCTGAGGGTGACGATGTCGCACCAACTGAAGCGGGTCAGGCGCCGCGCCGCCACTTCGGTGCCGAACGGCCGCACGATCATGGTCCAGACAAAGGCGAACGCCAGCCCGGCGGGGCCTGCCAGGTTGGAGTTGAGGAAGTTGAGGAAGTCGGCGTCGTAGGCGCTCTGGATGCTGATGAACGACGATGTGTTGACGATAGTCAGCAGCGTGCCGAGGTAGAACTTCGGCTGCACGGTCAGGGTGCCGACGACGATGAACGGCACGGCAAACGCCAGCACCAGCATCGGGAAATCGTGCAGGTTCGGAAGCACCACGAACAGGTAGAGGCTGGCGAAGATCACCGACATCAACGTCCAGAAGAAGAACCGGTAGATCTGTGGCGCCGGGTCGTCCATGGCCGCGAAGAAACTGCACGACACCGCCGCCAGGGCCACAGCGCTGGCGCCATCCTGCCAGCCGAGCAGAATCCACAGCACCGAGGCGGCGATGATCGCGGTCACCGACGTCGCCACCGAATACAGCATCATGCCCTTGTCGAGAAACGGCGACAGCCGGCCCAG
Source organism: Pseudomonas sp. NPDC090208 (assembly GCF_044746785.1). Taxonomy (NCBI): domain Bacteria; kingdom Pseudomonadati; phylum Pseudomonadota; class Gammaproteobacteria; order Pseudomonadales; family Pseudomonadaceae; genus Pseudomonas; species Pseudomonas sp. NPDC090208. The sequence goes on along the minus strand of NZ_JBIVCU010000017.1, from coordinate 8,155 downwards.
ACGCCAATGCCGATACACCGCGCGCCATGGCGAATGGTCGTCGGTTTCGATGGCGCATTGCAGGCTGCGGCAGTCCTGCCACAGGTCGATCCACTCGCGCAGGCGGTACAGCGCGTTGGACAGCAGCAACTGATGGCGGTCGTCCAGCTGCGCCGGGGTCGGCTGCAGGCGGTCGAGTTCGTTGTGAAGCGCCTGCCAGTATTTCACCGGCGCGCCTTGGGCGGTCTTTTCCAGCCAGTCGCGGGTTTCGATCAGCAGCGGCGCCAGATCGGCTACCAATTCCGGCGTGCGTCGCTCCAGTGCCCACAGCGCATCGTCGAGGGCATCGATGGTCGGCAACAGATGAATCATGCGCCCGCGCAGTTCGCGGGCGTTGCGCATGGTCTGCGGATGAGCGCCTTCATGGGGCAACTGGCCGATCATCAGCTCCAGGCTGTTGAACGTGCCGACCATCGCCGTGCGCAGTGCGCCGACGGCTTCCGGCGTGGCACGGCGGGCGATGAACAGGTCGCTGTAGGTAGAAGCGTCCTTGAACCACTTGCCCATGGCATCGACCAGCACCGGTGCCAGACGCCGCGGCCAGAACATCGCCCCGACCACGGCGGCGCAGACGATACCGAGAAAGATCTCCTCGGTCCGCGACACGGCGATGTCGAACACCGCCTGCGGGTTATCGACCACCGGGAAGGAAATCAGCGGCATGGTGTAGCCGGCCAGCATCAGCGCGTAGCTGTTGGCAGTGCGCAGGTGCAGCGAGAGAAACAGCAGGGTGCCGGTCCACAGGGCGATGACCACCGCCAGCAGAAACGGCGTCTGCACGAACAACGGCACCACCAGCACCGACGCACAGGCGCCAAGCAGCGTACCGGCGGCGCGGTACAACGCCTTGGAACTGGTCGGCGCCACGAACGGACTGGAGACGATGTACACCGTGGCCATCGCCCAGTACGGACGTGGCAGTTCGAAAATCAGCGCCAGATACAGGGCGAGCATCGATGCGGCAAAGGTGCGGACGCCATAGAACCAGTCGCGGCCGGGCGGGACACCGTCGAAAAAGCCTTTGAACGGGTTGTTCACGATGACAACTCCGACCCCGTCGGGCTGGCCGAAGCGAAGGCCTTGAACACGCGCAGGGTGGCTTCGAGGTCTGCCGGCTCAATCTCGCTGAACACATCCCGGCGCAGACGAATCAACTCGCCCTCGATGGCATTGGCCAGCGCCCGGCCCTCGTCGGTCAGGCTCAACGCCTTGGCGCGGCGGTCGGTGGGGTCTTCGGTGCGCTGCACCAGATTGGCCTTGCCCAACTGATCGAGCAGACGCACCAGCGACGGGCTTTCCAGCCCGCACGCCTGAGCGACCGTGACCTGACGCACCCCCTCACCGAGCCGCGCGATCATCAGCAGCGGTCCGGCACAGGCTTCGGACACGCCATAATTCAGCAGGGTGGTCTGACACACCCGGCGCCATTGACGGGAAGCCGCGACCACGCCGCCGGTGATGTGCATTTGCAGTGAGTCTAGGGTCATGAGCGTGCCACTGGTTGATCGGTGAACCGGATTTTGGTTAGGCAGTGAATGATTAGTCGCCGTACTATTAGCTTGCTAACTATTAATATCCGGTAACAAAGTTATTTCGTCAAATGAAAATTGGATGAATGGAGGGGGTGTGGTGGAGGTTTTGGAGTGGTCGCTAAAGCCCGCGAACCTGCAAGGCCAGACAAAACTGTGATGACTGACCCACCGCTTTCGCGAGCAAGCCCGCTCCTACAAAGGGTTGGCGTTTTGCTGTTCTGTAGGAGCCGGCTTGCTGGCGAACGCGATCGATCTGAACCATCCAAGTTGACTGACACACCGCATTCGCCAGCAAGCCGGCTCCCACGGCCTTCGGCCAGAAGCAAAAGCAGATGGCATACATCGATCGGTAGCAGTCCGGCTTGCCGGCGGTGGCGATCCCGAAAACGCCAACGTCGGCAAGTCGGACACAGGGCTTTTGATTTTGATCTTGGGGCCCCGTCCCAGAAGGCCGAACGCAGGCGATGCGCAGTGGCGCCGAGCGGCATGGATGCCGCGAGAGCCGCGTGGGCCATGGATGGCCCATTCGCGGCGTGCCCACGGAGCATTGCCGGAGTGAGGGAACATCGAGCCTAGGCGAGATGCCGTATGGCGGGGATAAGAGCCCTTGGTTACTTGGGGCTTTTCCAAGTAACTCGCCGCCAGGCGAAACAGGCTGCGTTAGCAGACCAGCAATACACCAGACACACCGCATGAACAGGTTTTACGACGACGTCGTCGCCGGTCGCAGGACAAGCCAGCTCCTACAGGACGGCGTTGCTGCAGAACCATTCGTCGGGCGATTGGGAAATTTTTGGGCGTTTTTCGAGAAATCTTCTACACGCCCTCCAAAAAAATGACGGCACCGCTGAGGAACGCCGTGCCCGGATTCCGCCAGCCTGATCAAAAAACAAACAATTCGATCCCCATCAATCATGATGTCTCAATAATAGCCATCAAGGTTTTTTCAACCTTTTCGGCGGTTTCTTGACTCAACGCCCTGTTTAAAAAACAAACAACCCGGCCGATAGCAAAGGCGACACGGAACAGGGCGCAAAACCCCGTTCCAGACACATCCCTTTGCTGGTGCGCAATGCGCACCCTCGAGCGCATCATGATCGATCTCGCCACCTGGAACCTCTCCGTACCCGTCGGCACCCCGGCCGTTACCATCGATACGCCAAAGCTGGTCAGCGGCTATCAGGATGGTTACTTCCGCTCCGGCGACACGTTGTTCTTCTGGGCACCGGTGACCGGCTCACGCACCGACAACGCCATCTACCCACGCACCGAATTGCGCGAAACCTACGCCAACGGCGCGGTGCACAACTGGGCCTACAACCAGGCGGACAATTTCCTGCGTGCCGCACTGACGGTCGACCAGGTGCCGTCCTCGGGCAAGATCGTCATCGGTCAGATCCACTGCTACGGCAGCACCGAGCCGCTGATCAAGCTGGAGTACCAGTACAAGGAGAAAACCCAGACCGGCAACATCGTCGCCAAGTACCGGGTGACGCCAAACTCGGAGCCGGAAGTGATCCAGATCGCCACCGGCGTGAAGCTCAAGGAGCGTTTCACCTACACCATCCACCTCACGCCCGCCGGCAGCCTGACCGTGAACGCCCATGAAATGCAGTGGGGCAGCCAGCTGGACCCGACCTGGAACGGCAAACAGCTGTACTTCAAGGCCGGTGTCTACACCCAGGACAACACCGGCTACGCCACCGAGGGCGGAGCGGCGACGTTCTACAAGCTGCAGGCGTCCCACGACAAGAAGGCCTGAGTCGAGATACGACTCACAGCGAAATACCCGTGGGAGGGAGCCCTGCTCGCGAAAGCGTCAGTTCAGACGCTGCCGTAGTGATGGATACACCTTGTTCGCGAGCAGGGCTCCCTCCCACAAATGCCTTTGCACAGGATTCATGAAACGGGCGTCTGCGGGAAAACAAGCGCAAAACAGGTCTTGCCCGGCACCGGCTGATTCACCTTCACCTCGCCGCCGTGCAGCTGCATGATCGCCGCGACAATCGCCAGGCCCAGGCCGTTGGAGTCTGAGCGCTGATGGCGTGAGGCGTCACCTCGGTAGAAACGGTCGAAGAGCTTGCCAAGGGTCGATTCGTTCAACACCGGCCCCTGGCTTTCCACATCGATGCGCTGGCGCTCGCCGTCACCGCTCACGCGGATATCGACGCGACTGCCTTCGTCGGCATAGCGGATCGCATTGGCGACCAGATTGCTCAAGGCCCGGCGCAGCAGCAACGGATCGGCACTCAATTGACCCTCGCCTGCGATGGTCAGGGTCATCTGACGCTCTTCGGCGAGCCCCTCGAAGTAGCCGGTGACCCGCTGCATTTCATCGTTGAGGTCCAGCGTCTGCCGATTCAGCGCGGCCTGTGCGTCATCGGCCCGGGCCAGAAACAGAATGCTCTCGACCATGCGCGAGATGCGCTCCAGCTCTTCCAGATTCGACGCCAGCAACTGCTGATATTCATCCACCGTGCGCGGCTGCCGCAGCGCCACCTGACAATGGCCCATCAACGACCCCACCGGCGTGCGGATTTCGTGGGCCAGGTCGGCGGAAAACTGGGTCAGGCGCTGATAGCCGTCGGCCAGGCGATCAAGCATGGCGTTGTAGGCTTCGCTCAGCTGCTGCAATTCCACCGGCGTGTCACGGTCGTCCAGGCGGCTGTGCAGGCGCGCGGGAGTAATGGCGCCAGCGTGATCGGCCAGCGTGCGCAGAGGGCGCAGGCCGCGCCGCAGCAGCAGGTAGCCGAGCAGGGCGGTCAGCACGAAGGCCAGCGCCACGGCGAACAGAATGCGGTTGCGGAAATTCGCCAGTGTGGCCATTTCCTTGACCGCCAGATGGGCTGCGGTCAGGTGCACTTCCTTGCCGCCGGACATGGCTTTGACCGTGGCGGCGCGCAGGGGGATGTCCGCACCTACAGTGCCGCTGCGCAGGTCGTCCGGGCTCAATGGCCGGTCGGCTTCGGCCAGTGGCATCGATGGCAGCGTGGCGTGCAGCGGGTTGACCATGATCACCGGTGGTTTGCCCGGTTCGCCGATGATGAAAATGTCGTCTTCGCTGTCGAGCATGTTCTCGAACAACTGCGGGCTGCTGTGCAGCGTGTCGAGGGTCAGGTCGTATTGCAGCAGCTTGCGAAAGTGATCCAGGCGCGCCAGCACGGCGTGGTCGCTGCGGGTCATCACCGAGGCTTTCATGGTCTCGTACAGGTACATGCCGGCGCTGGCCACGGCGAGCATGGCGACCACCGAAAAGGCCAGCGTCGAGCGCAGGGTCAGGGATGGCTGGCGTCGGGTTCGCATGGCCGCACCTCGCAGACATAACCGATGCCGCGCACGGTATGGATCAGTTTGACCGGCCAGGGCAGGTCGACCTTGCTGCGCAGGCGCTTGATCGCCACGTCGACCACGTTGGTATCGCTGTCGAAATTCATGTCCCAGACCTCCGAGGCGATCTGCGCGCGGGACAGCACGTCGCCCTCGCGGCGCAGCAACAGGTGCAGCAGCGCGAATTCCTTGTTGGTCAGAGTGATGACCTGTTGCTGGCGGGTGACGCGGCGGCGCAGCAGGTCCAGCTCCAGGTCGGCGAGGTGAAAGTGGTCGGCCTCGCGAACCACGCCACGGCGCAGGATGGTGCGGATGCGCAGCAGCAGTTCGGTGAAGGAAAACGGTTTGACCAGATAGTCGTCGGCGCCCAGTTCCAGGCCGCGGATGCGGTCCTGCACCTGATCGCGGGCAGTCAGAAACAGCACCGGCACGTCCTGGCGCGCCCGCACGATTTCGATGATCTGCCAGCCGTCGACACCGGGCAGCATGACGTCGAGCACCAGCAGGTCGTAGCGGTTTTCCAGCGCCATGTGCAGGCCGTCGGTGCCGTGCGCCGCCCAGTCGACCTTGTAGCCGGATTCGCTGAGGCCTTTCTTCAGGTACTCGCCGGTCTTGGTGTCGTCTTCGATCAGCAGGATGTGCATGACAGGTCTAAGCTCGCGTGATGTCGTCGCTGGCAAAAAACGGCTGGACGCCGCGCCGAATGCGGAGTGTAACCAACTGAACGGGCGCGGTCGGTGACATTTTTGTCATCGGCGCATGGCGCCGGTGACGTGTTGGCGAATGACAAAAATGTCATCGGCCGGTCATGCTCGGGTACCGGTTCCGGGGTCAGCATGGCCGTCATTCAACCCGTCCGTTCCACTGATAAGGATGTTCACCATGCGCACGAAGACAGTTCTGTCCACCACCTTCGGCCTGCTGATGCTCAGCGCCGCCGTCATGGCTTCGGCCGCCGACATGCCGGTGGTCAAGCCACTGCGCGGCACTGTCGACAGCGTCGACAACAACACCCTGAATTTCACCACCCGTGCCGGCGCGCACCAGAGCATCGGCCTGACCGACAAGACCGGTATCCGTCTGGTGTCCAAGGCGGGCATCGACTCGATCCAGGCCGACAGCTTCATCGGCTCGGCGGCGATTCCCCAGGCCGATGGCAGTCTCAAGGCGCTGGAAGTGACCGTGTTCGACCCGGCCCTGCGCGGCAGCGGCGAAGGCCATTACGGCTGGCAGAACGCCGACGGCAGTACCGGCACCATGACCAACGGCACCGTGGGCAAACTGACCAAGGCCAATGGCCGCACCCTGACGGTCAATTACAAGGGCGGCGAGAAGCAGCTGGTGGTGCCGGAAGACGTGCCGATTGCCCATGTGCAGGCCGGTGAAGTCAGCCAGCTGAAAGCCGGCGCGAAGATCGTCGTGTTCCCGGCCGATGATGGCAAGAACGCCCGTGGAGTGGCGGTCGGCAAGGATGGCTTCCAGCCGCCGATGTAAGAAAAAGCATCGCGAGCAAGCTCACTCCTACACAACGCGCCAGTCATTGTAGGAGTGAGCTTGCTCGCGATGGGGGCATTCCAGGCGGCACCACATTTCGGGATTGAATGAGGTCCCTGCGACACCGAGATGAGGCAACAAATGAAAAAAACCAGAATCCACCCTTGGCCCATCCGCCTGACCCACTGGATCAACGCCTTCGGCATGGTCTGCATGTTCATGAGCGGCTGGGCCATTTACAACGCCTCGCCATTGTTCCGCTTCACCTTTCCCCGTGATTTCACCCTCGGCGGCTGGCTGGGCGGAGCGCTGGCCTGGCATTTCGCGGTGATGTGGTTGTTGGTGTTCAACGGCCTGGCGTATCTGCTGTATGGGCTGTTCAGTCGCCACTTCAAGCGCGATCTGCTGCCGGTCACATCGGCGGCGGTCAAGCGCGATCTGGCCGACGCCCTGCGTTTTCGCCTGCACCACGAGCACGGCGTGTACAACGCCGTGCAACGGCTGATGTATTGGTTGGTGCTGGCGGCGGGGGTGTTGATCGTCGCGTCGGGGCTGGCGATCTGGAAGCCGATTCAGTTGCAGGAACTGACTGCGCTGTTCGGCGGCTACGATTTCGCCCGCTTTGTGCATTTCGCCGCCATGGCCGCCATTGGCGCCTTCGTGGTGGTGCATTTGTTGTTGGTGCTGCTGGTGCCGAAAACCCTGTGGCCGATGATCGCCGGTGGCGAAAAGGGGAAGGCTGACCATGATTGATCCGAACAAACGCAATCGCCCGCGCATCCGTCTGGAACCGGCGCAACAGACCCAACTGGAAAACATCCAGCGCCGCCATTTCCTGCGCGGCAGCCTGACCGTCGGCGCCATGGCCATGCTCAGTGGCTGCAACCTGCAGGATGGCGATCAGGTCGACAAAGTGCTGTGGGCCATGTCGCGCTGGAACGACCGGGTTCAGGCCTGGCTGTTCCGCGGCCAGAAACTGGCGCCGACCTTCGACAAGGCGCAGATCCGCAACCCGTTCCCGTTCAACGCGTTCTACGCCGAAGACGACGTGCCGGACCTCGACGTGGCGGACTGGAAACTGGGCGTCTCCGGCCTGGTCCGCGACAAGGCGCCATGGACTCTGGAAGGCCTGCGCAAACTGCCGCAACGCAGCGACATCACGCGGCTGATCTGCGTCGAAGGCTGGAGCGCGATAGGGCAGTGGGGCGGGGTGCCGCTGAAGACCTTCCTCGAAGCCATTGGCGCCGACACCACGGCGAAATTCGTCGGCTTCAAATGCGCCGACCGTTACTACTCCAGCCTCGACATGCCCACCGCGCTGCACCCGCAGACCTTGCTGGCGCTCGACTTCGGCGAAGTCGCCCTGCCGCCGGGTTACGGCTATCCACTGCGGGTCCGGGTGCCGACCAAACTGGGCTTCAAGAACCCCAAACACATCGTCGAGATCTTCGTGAGCAACGACTACCCGGGCGGATATTGGGAGGATCAGGGGTACAACTGGTTCAGCGGGATTTGAGTCGGGGGTGAACACCCATCTGGCGGGAGGGAGCCCTGCTCGCGAATGCGTCAAATCAGGTAGTGATGTGCTGGCTGACACTCCGCTTTCGCGAGCAGAGCTCCCTCCCACGGCCTTCGGCCAGAAGCAAAAGCAGGTGGCATACATCGATCCGTAGCAGTCCGGCTTGCCGGCGGTGGCGATTTCAAGAGCGCCTTCGCGGGCGAGCCCGCTCCCACAGGGAGTGTGTGTTTCGCCAGCTTTTGAT
>NZ_JBIVCU010000016.1:0-151958 GCF_044746785.1 Pseudomonas sp. NPDC090208 | reverse complement strand
GTGCTCAAAAGGCACCGCTGCTCATCAGCTGCCATCCACCCCTCTCACCTCTGACATTACCTCAGCTAAAGACACAAGCTCTGCTCGCGATGGCGGTAGGTCAGTCCGCATTGCAGTGACTGGGCTGACGCTTTCGCGAGCAGAGCTCCCTCCCACAAGGTTCGCATTGTTCAATAGACTTCCGAACGATCTGAACCCGTAGCAGTCTGGCTTGCCGAAGGTGACATCCGTGAGATCGCTGCCGCCGGCAAGCCGAACTGCTGCGGGTGGTTTGGTGCCGTATGTGTAGGAGCGCGCTTGGTCTGAGCCGGATTTGGACGATGACGTCTCGATAAACGCCGCCATATCCCTGAACAAGCGAATATCCATTGTGGGAGCGAATTCATTCGCGATGTCTGTACAGCCAACACGAAACCATCATCAGGAACACCGCATCGCGAATGAATTCGCTCCCACACCGTTCGTGGTTATCGCCCACCCGCGCTAATCCGTGTGGGAGGGAGCCCTGCTCGCGAAGGCGTCAGGTCAGTCAATGCTGTGCTGACTGATCCACCGCCATCGCGGGCAAGCGCGCTCCTACACAGCCTGTGTCGGGCCGAGATATACCTGACACCACGAAATCTGTGGGAGGGCGCTCTGCTCGCGATGGCGTCCTCCCAGTCAATGCTGTGTTGGCTGATCCACCGCCATCGCGAGCAGGGCTCCCTCCCACGTATATCGGTGGCCCATAAGAACGTATGCGTCCATCCGAAGCTAGGTCGGACGTTAGTCCGCCTCGGCGTGGGTTTTGATCTGGTATTTGATTTTGATTTTGATCTTGGGCCCCGTTCCAGAAGGCCGAACGCAGGCTATGCGCAGTGGGTCGAGCGGCATGGATGCCGCGAGAGCCGCGTGGGCCATGGATGGCCCATTCGCGGCGGGCCCACGGAGCGTCGCCGGAGTGCGGGCATGCCGAGCCTAGGCGAGGCACCGTATGGCGGGGATAAGAGCCTTTGGTTACTTGGGGCTTTTCCAAGTAACTCGCCGTCAGGCGAAACAAGGCTGCGTTAGCAGCTACAGCGTCAGACCAGACAAACCGAGTGCGTAGATTTTACGACGACTGCGTCGCCGGTCGCAGGGCAAGCCAGCTCCTACAAAAATCCGCGTAACGCACCGGAGGCGAAACAGGTTGCATCAGCAGCCAAAGCAATCATCCCTCAATCATCTCCCGCACCTTGGCAGTCAGTTGATCGAAGGCAAACGGCTTGGTGATCATCTGCATGCCGGACTCCAGAAAACCCGCCCGCACCCCTGCATTCTCGGCATAACCGGTGATGAACAACACCTTGAGCTCAGGACGCATCTGCCGACCGATATCCGCCAGTTGCCGGCCATTCATCCCGGGCAGGCCGACATCGCTGATCATCAGATCGATACGCTGCCCGGACTCCAGCATCGGCAGCGCACCCGCCGAATCGCCCGCTTCCAGGTACGCATAACCCAACTCGCCCAGCACCTGACTGACCAGCGCCCGCACCGCCGGGTCGTCTTCGACGATCAGGATGGTTTCCCCCTCGCGGGCATCCACCGCCGGTGCGTGCAGCGTGGCTTCGCTGTCGTCGGTCTGGCCGTGATAGCGCGGCAGGAACAACTGCACCGTGGTGCCATGCCCGACCTGGCTCTCAATCACCACATGGCCGTGGGACTGTTTGATGAAGCCATAGATCATCGAGAGCCCGAGCCCGGTGCCCTGGCCGATGGGCTTGGTGGTGAAGAATGGATCGAACGCGCGGTTGATCACCGTCTCCGGCATCCCGCAGCCGCTGTCGGTGACGCTGAGCACCACGTAGTCGCCCGGCAGCAGGCTCTCGTGGGCGTTGGTGAAATTGCGGTCGAGCTTGCGGTTGAAGGTTTCGATCATCAGCATGCCACCATCGGGCATGGCGTCGCGGGCGTTCAGCACCAGATTGAGCAGGGCGCTTTCCAGCTGATTGGGGTCAGCCTCGGCGGTCCACAGTTGCGGATCGAGGCACATGTCCAGGCGGATGCTTTCGCTGAGGCTGCGGTGCAGCAGCTCGCCCATCGAGCTGACCAGTTCGTTCATCTCCACCGGCTTGGCGTCCAGCGACTGCCGGCGGGAAAACGCCAGCAGGCGGTGGGTCAGGGCAGCCGCACGGTTGGCCGAGGTCACGCCGAGGTCGATCAGGCCGTCGAGGTCGTCGGTGCGGCCCTTGGCGATGCGTCGACGCATCAGTTCCAGGCTGCCGATGATGCCGGTGAGCATGTTGTTGAAGTCGTGGGCGATGCCGCCGGTCAACTGGCCGACCGCTTCCATTTTCTGTGACTGGCGCAGCACTTCTTCGTTGTGGCGCAGTTGCGAGGTGCGTTCCTCCACCTGCTGTTCAAGAGTTTCATTGAGACGGCGAAGTTGCTGTTCGGCTTGCATGCGTTCGGTGATGTCCGAGGTCACTCCGGCCAGCAGGCTGACCCGGCCATTGCGGGCGCGGATGGCCCGGGCGCGTACGTCGACCCAGTGCAGCGAGCCGTCCGGCCAGCTGTTGCGGAATTCGATGACAAAGTCTTCACCGGTGTCGAGGCTGCGTTGCAGGGCCGATTGCATGCGCGGCTGGTCAGCCGGATACACCGAATCGATCCAGTCGTGGTAGCTGAAGTGTGCGTGCTCGTCGCGGCCGTAGTGGGCTTTGCTGATCGGCGAACACTGCAGCTCGAAGAATTCGGCTTCCAGCTGCCAGGCGCCCAGACGTCCGGCCTTGAGCGCGTGTTGCAGGCGCTGCTCGCTTTCGCGCAGGTCTTCCATGCGGCTGCGCGCTTCATATTGACGACGGCGACCACGCACCGCGGTGCTGACCAGGCTGACCAGAGTGGGCGGGTGGAAAGGGCGCTCCAGAAACGTCACGTTGCCCAGCAGCTTGCCCAGGCGGGAGGAGTGAATCTGTTCCTGGCCGCCATGTCGTGTCAGCAGTACCACGGGCAGGTCCGACCACGCCGGCTGATTGGCCAGCAGACTGAGCAGCGGATTGAGTTCAATGCCGTGCAGCGCTTCGTCGGCAATCACCGCCAGCCCCGCCCCGGAAACAAGCTCCTTGCACAGGCCGGCCAGATCGTGGCTGATCATCGCGGCGAATCCGGCTTCCTGCAGGATTCTCAGGGCGATCTGGCTGTCTCGGCCGTGGGGAGCGAGGATGATGGCGCGTTCCGACAACTGTCCCGGTGTGCTCACACGTCTGCATCCTGCAACAAGGGGTTACTCTCGCCAAAATAATGCGGAACGCCGCGCAGCACGCCCTGAAAGGCTTCCAGCGGCGCGCCGATCTTCAGCCCGGAGGCGCTGATGCGGTATTCGCGAATGGTCGATTCGTGACTGCCGGTACGCTTCTTGATGATGGAAATGGCCCGACGTACCTTGCCCAACGCTTCGAAATAACGCAACAGAATCACCGTGTCGGCCAGGTAGGTGATGTCCACCGGCGCTTTCATGTCGCCGACCAGGCCATGTTGGGCAACGGTCATGAAGGTCGAGGCGCCCTGGCGGTTCAGGTACAGCAGCAGTTCGTGCATGTGCAGGACCAGCGCGTTTTCTTCCGGCATGGCGGCCTGATAGCCGTTGAGGCTGTCGATCACCACGGTGCGGATCTGCTGTTCGTCGACGCTGCGGCGCACCCGATGGGAAAACTCTCCGGGCGACAGTTCGGCGGCGTCGACTTGTTCGATCAGCAGATTGCCGGTCTGCTGCAAGGCCGGCAGATCGATGCCGACCTTTTTCATGCGTTCGAACAGCAGTCCGATCTCTTCATCGAAAATGAACAGCCCGACTTTTTCGCCACGAGCGGCGGCTGCGGTGGCGAAGACCAGCGCCAGCAGCGATTTGCCGGTGCCCGCAGGGCCAAGGATCAGCGTGCTGGAGCCGCTGTCGATACCGCCGCCCAGCAGCGCGTCGAGTTCGGGAATATCGCTGCTGAGCACCGTGCTGTTGTAGACGTTGCGGTGCTCGGCGGCGACCAGGCGCGGGAACACATGGATACCGTCGGAGAGGATCGTGAAGTCGTGGTAGCCGCCGCGGTATTTCTGTCCACGGTACTTCACCACCCGCAGGCGTCGCCGCTCGGCGCCGTAGCTGGGGGTCAGTTCTTCCAGGCGGATCACGCCGTGGGCCACGCTGTGTACGGTCTTGTCCAGGGCTTCGGTGGTCAGGTCGTCGAGCAGCACCACGGTGGCCTCATAACGGGCGAAATAGTGCTTGATCGCCAGAATCTGCCGCCGGTAGCGCAACGAACTCTGGGCCAGCAGGCGGATCTCGGAAAGGCTGTCGATCACCACCCGCGACGGTTTGATCTGTTCGACGACCTGAAAAATCTGCTTGGTCGCTTCGCCCAGCTCAAGGTCCGAAGAATACAGCAGACTCTGCTGGTGATCGGCGTTGAGCAGATCCTCGGGCGGGGTCAGTTCGAACACCTCGATCTGCTCACCCAGCTCCCAGCCATGGGACTGGGCACCGACACGCAATTCGCGCTCGGTTTCCGACAGGGTGATGTAAAGGCCGCGTTCGCCAGCGTCGGCGCCCGCCCGTAGAAAGTGCAGCGCCAGGGTGGTCTTGCCGGTACCCGGTTCACCCTCAAGAAGAAACACATGCCCGCGGGACAGGCCGCCCGCGAGAATATCGTCCAGACCGACGATGCCGATTGCTGCTTTGGATGTCATCGATAATCGCCCTCTTGCGACCAGAGAAATGAGTCAGCAGCGACGGCTGTTCGACTGCTCGGTACGACGGATAGCCGCGTGCCATCCTTCTTGACCGTCGCGGGCTGCCACCGTTCAGTTTTTAACCGGATGAGGCGTCCGGTACGGTCCGGTAAATGGCGCAACCGTGGCCTGCGGCGATCCGGCCTGAATTGTTATAGTCCGGGGCTTGCGGATTTACCTCTCACCGGTCATTCAAGGATTATCACCGTGTCCGACTACAGCGCCTTCAAGGTCGACCTGGCCGACCACATCGCCCATGTGCAAATCAACCGCCCGGAAAAGCTCAACGCCATGAACGCCGCGTTCTGGAGCGAGATCATCGAGATTTTTGAGTGGATCGAGACCACTGACGAAGTGCGGGTGGTGGTGCTCAGCGGTGCCGGCAAGCATTTTTCCTCGGGTATCGACCTGATGCTGCTGGCATCGGTGGCCAACGAGCTGGGCAAGGATGTCGGTCGCAATGCACGCCTGCTGCGGCGCAAGATCCTGCAGATGCAGGAGTCCTTCAGCCTCATCGACCGTTGCAGCAAACCGGTGCTGGCGGCGGTGCAAGGCTATTGCATCGGCGGCGCCATCGACCTGATCAGCGCCTGTGACATGCGTTATGCGGCGGCGGACGCGCAGTTTTCCATCAAGGAGATCGACATGGGCATGGCTGCCGACGTCGGCACCCTGCAGCGCCTGCCACGATTGATCGGCGACGGCATGATGCGCGAGATGGCCTACACCGGGCGTAACGTCAAGGCCGACGAAGCGCAGCGCATCGGTCTGGTCAACCGCGTTTACGACGACCTGCCGCAACTGCTCGACGGGGTGATGGCCATCGCCGGGGAAATCGCCGCCAAATCGCCGATTGCCATCAGTGGCAGCAAGCGCATGATCGGTTACATGCGCGATCACAGTGTCGATGACGGCCTCGAATACGTTGCCACCTGGAACGCCGCCATGTTGCAATCAGCGGATCTCAAACTGGCCATGGTTGCCCACATGGCCAAGCAGAAGCCCGTATTCGACGATTGAGCGTCGAACGCGAATCGAAAACGACCTGCCGCCGCCAAGTCATCGCGGGCGCAGGTCGCCCATCAGAGGAGTTGTTTCATGACGCGCCCGAGGCGTTGGACCACCGCTGTGCTGGATGTCGAGACTGCCGGCGGCTGGGCCGTGGTTCAGAGTGACCAGGGGTTTCTGCTGGACGGCAATGGCGTGATGTTCCCCCGCGAATGGCTGAAGAAACAGGATTTGCCGCTGTTGGCCGAGCACGGCATCGGCCACTTCGATGGCGAGCCTGTGTACGTGCAGATCCTCAAACAGCCGGTGCAGCTGGATGGCACCAGCTGGCAGACCCTGCGCCAGTTCATGCTGGCGGACGATCTCGATGTGTTTCAGACGCTCGGCTATGCCGCGCAGATCAGCACCTGGGCCCGCGAACATCGTTTCTGTGGCAGTTGCGGCCAGCCGACGAAGCAGGTTCCGGGCGAGCGGGCGATGTATTGCCCGACGTGCGATCTGCGCGCCTATCCACGGATTTCGCCGAGCATGATCGTGCTGGTCACCCGTGGCGATGAGGTGCTGCTGGCCCGCTCACCGCGCTTCGTCACCGGCGTCTACAGCACCCTGGCCGGTTTCGCCGAGCCGGGCGAATCCGCCGAAGACTGCCTGCGCCGGGAGGTCATGGAAGAGGTGCAGATCAAGGTGAAAAACATCCAGTACAAGGGCAGCCAGTGCTGGCCGTTCCCGCACTCGATGATGCTGGGCTTTCACGCCGAATACGACAGCGGCGAGATCGTCCCGCAGGTCGACGAGATCGAGGACGCGCAATGGTTCAGCATTCACGACATGCCGCCGTTGCCGGCGAGCCGCTCCATCGCGCGTTATCTGATCGATCTGTACCTGGCGCAGCGTCTGGGTTTAGTTGAACCAGTGCTGCCAGGCCAAGCGGACGGTTAACGCCAGAACGACGGTGATGAACACCGGGCGGATGAACTTTGCACCGCCGGAAATCGCCGTGCGGGCGCCAAGGAAGGCGCCGACCATCAAGGCCGAGCCCATCGCCAGGCCAATGGCCCAGTCCACCGAACCGTTGATGGCGAAAATCGTCAGGGCGGCGGCGTTGCTGACGAAGTTCATGCTGCGTGCCACGCCGCTGGCCTTGACCAGATCGACGGGGTACATCAGCAGGGTGCTGACCGTCCAGAACGCCCCGGTGCCGGGACCGGCCACGCCGTCGTAAAAGCCCAGGCCGAAGCCCTGCGGGAATTGCCACTGGGTCTTGATCGGCGCGTCGCTGTCCAAAGGTGCCTTCGGTGTGCCGCCGAACAACAGATACAGGCCACAGCCGAAAACGATCACCGGCAGCATCTGGTTCAACAGCTCGGCAGGCAAGTAATGCGCGACGATGGCACCAACCAGGGCGCCGATCAGCGTGCCGACCAGGGCGTGTTTCCACTGTCTGGGGTGGAACAGCTTGCGTCGGTAAAAGGTGAAGCTGGCGGTGGCCGAACCGAAGGTCGAGCTGAGCTTGTTGGTGCCCAGCACCAGATGTGGCGGCAGGCCGGCAGTGAGCAGAGCAGGGGTGGTCAACAGACCGCCGCCACCGGCAATGGCATCGATGAAACCGGCGACGAAGGCGACGAGGGCTAGCACCAGCAATGTGGTGGGTTCTACGGTGAGTTCGAACGGCATGGCAGAGGGCTTACTTGGCAGACGGGCAGAATGGCTGCCCGGAAGCGCGGCATTCTACCTGTAAGCCTCCGAATGCGTCATATCCCCTGTAGGCGCGTTCGGACCCCTGTAGGAGCTGGCTTGTCCTGCGACCTGCCGGGAACCGGCAGCAAACCCTGCACATGCGGTCTTTCTGATACACCGCGTTCACCGGTTTTACGGCGAGTGCCTCGCCGGTCGCAGGACAAGCCAGCTCCTACAGAATTCTGTGGGAGGGAGCAGGTGAACCGGTCAAATATCCGAAATCGTCACCCAGCGCATTTCTTTCGCGGCGATACGGATCGCTGTCGCCAGCCGTTCCACTTCCACGGCTTCGCTGAAGTCCGGGCCGTCGTTGCCTTTGCCGCACAGCGCCTGAATCAGTGCATGCACTTCCAGCGTCTTGAGTTCGTTGTAACCCAGTTGATGCCCCGGTGCCGGGCAGAACGCCGCATAACCCGGCTGGGCCGGTCCGGCGAGAATGCGCTGGAAGCCGTCACGGCCCGGCGCGCCGGCACGGTACAGACGCAGTTCGTTGAGGCGCTCCTGATCGAACGACAACGTCCCTTTGGTGCCACTGATCTCAAAACTCAGGTGGTTCTTGTAGCCGTGTTTGAGCCAACTGCTGCCGAAGGTGCCGCGGGCGCCATTGGCGAAACGCAGCAGGGCATAGGTCTGGTCATCGATACTGATCGACCGCGCCTCCTGACTGTCCCGGCTCGCGGGCCGCTGGGTGTGCACGGTCTGGCTGTCCGCGCATACCGCCTCAATATCGCCCAGCAGATAGCGGGCCATTGCCAGCAAATGGCTGCCCAGATCCGCCAGCGCGCCGCCGGCATGGGCGGCTTCACAGCGCCATGACCAGGGTGACTGCGGATCACCCATGAAGTCTTCGCTGAACTCGCCCTGAAAACTGACGATCTGCCCCAGTTCGCCGCTGTCGATCATCTGCTTCGCCAGGCCGATGATCGGGTTGTGCTGGTAGTTGTAACCGACCCGCGTCACCACGCCCGCTGATTTGGCGGCGCGCTGCATGTCGCGGGCCTGTTCCAGGCTGACGGCCAGCGGCTTTTCGCAGTACACCGCCTTGCCAGCTTCCAGCGCGGCCATGGCCATAGGGAAGTGCAGGTGGTTGGGGGTGGTGATCGCCACCAGATTCACTGCCGGGTCGCTGATCAGTTGCTGCCAGTCGGCATGGCTGCGCTCGAAACCCCAGGAGCGCGCGCATTGCTCCGCCCGTGAGGCATCGGCATCGGCCAGTGCGGTGAGTTTGAGGTTGACCGGAAGGTCGAAAGTGGTCCGCGCATTGTGGAACGCCAGGGCGTGGGCCCGGCCCATGAAACCGGTGCCGATCAGGCCGACACCCAGATCCGGAAGAGACGATTCGCGCATGACAGCAAGTCCTTGGGGGTTGTTGTTATGCGGAAAATGTATTCTTTGAGCGTTCTGTATGGAATCTTTATTCCATCAAATACGCCTCAGATTCGCCTCAGTTGCTTTGCGGATCGCAAACCCCTGTAGGAGCCGGCTTGCTGGCGAACGCGGTGAGTCAGTCGATATCGCAGGGACTGACTTACCGCATTCGCCAGCAAGCCGGCTCCTGCAGGTCACGATTTTGAGGCAGGGTCAGGACAGAAACCCGCCATCCACGTTCAGCGCCACGCCGGTGGTGTAGCTCGACGCATCGCTGGCCAGGTACAGCACGGTGCCGGCCATTTCGCTCGGCGCGGCCACGCGCTTGAGGGGGATCTGTTGCAGCGCGGTGTTGAGGATCTTCTCGTTGGTGACCAGCGCCGAAGCGAATTTGGTGTCGGTCAGGCCCGGCAGCAGAGCGTTGCAGCGGATGCCGAACTGCGCACATTCCTTGGCGAAGACCTTGGTCATGTTGATCACCGCCGCCTTGGTCACTGAATAGATGCCCTGGAACACGCCAGGCGAGACACCGTTGATCGAGGCCACGTTGATGATGCTGCCGCCGCCGTGCTCGCGCATCAGCTTGCCGGCCTCTACCGACATGAAGAAATAGCCGCGAATGTTCACGTCCACGGTTTTCTGGAACGCGCCCAGGTCGGTGTCCAGCACGTTGCAGAACTGCGGGTTGGTGGCGGCGTTGTTGACCAGAATGTCCAGCCGGCCGAACTCTTCACGAATGCGCGCGAATACCGCGCCGATCTGCTCCATCTCGCCGATATGGCAGGCAATTGCCGTGGCTTTTCCGCCCTCGGCGATGATCGCGTCGGCCACATGCTGGCAGCCATCGAGTTTGCGGCTGGAGACGATGACGTGAGCGCCTTGCTGGGCCAACAGCTTGGCGATGGCTTCACCGATGCCGCGGCTGGCGCCGGAAACGAAGGCGATCTTGCCGTCGAGGTCGAACAGTTGGGTCTTGGACATGTTGTTTTCCTTGTCGTGTCGCAATCGGGATCAGGGCTCGGAGTCAGAGCGCGGAACGGTCGATGACCTGCAGGGCCATGTGCTCCAGCAGCTTGTTCATGTGAATGAACTGGGCAAAGCGCTTGTCCTGGGTCTGGCCGTGGAAGAATCGATAGTAAATCTGCTGCACGATGCCGGCGAGGCGGAACAGGCCGTAGGTGTAGTAGAAATCGAAGTTGTCGATGCGGATCCCTGAACGTTCGGCGTAATACGCCACGAACTGGTCGCGGGTGAGCATGCCGGGTGCGTGGCTCGGCTGACGGCGCATCAACTGCACCGGCGCCGGGTCGTCGGCCTGAATCCAGTAAGCCAGGCTGTTGCCCAGATCCATCAGCGGATCGCCGAGGGTGGTCAGCTCCCAGTCCAGCACACCGATGATCTGCATCGGATTGGCCGGGTCGAGGATGACGTTGTCGAAGCGGTAGTCGTTGTGCACCAGACTGGAGGTCGGATGGTCGGCGGGTTTCTTCTCGTCGAGCCAGCGCGCGACCTTTTCCCAGCTCGGTGCATCCGGGGTGCGGGCCTTTCCATAGCGCTCGCTCCAGCCGCGAATCTGCCGTTCGACATAACCCTGGGGCTTGCCCAGATCGCCGAGGCCGCAGGCGTTGTAGTCGACCTTGTGCAGGTCCACCAACTTGTCGATGAAGCTCTTGCACAGGGCTTCGGTCTGCGCGGCATCGAAGTTCAGTTCGGCGGGCAGTTCGGCGCGCAGGATGATGCCGTTGACCCGTTCCATCATGTAGAACTCGGCGCCGATCACCGACTCGTCGGTGCAATGCACATAGGCCTTGGGGCAGTAAGGAAAGGCGTCCTTGAGCTGGTTGAGAATGCGAAACTCGCGGCCCATGTCGTGGGCGCTTTTCGCCTTGTGGCCGAACGGCGGGCGGCGCAGCACGAACTCCTGCTCGGGGTATTTCAGCAGATAGGTGAGGTTGGAAGCTCCACCGGGAAACTGGCTGATCTGCGCGGTGCCGCTCAAGCCTGGAATGTGGGCCTTGAGGTACGGATCGATAAGCGCGGCGTCGAGTTCTTCGCCGGTTCGAACCTGGGTGGACTGGTCGGTTAGCGCCATGCTTATCCCTGCTGTTTATTTTGGAAGGTCAGGATCATTGACTAATCTAATGTGCCCCGGCGCAGGCCAACAAGCCGCATCGGGCGTTATTGGCGAGGCTGTTAGGCCTTGATCAGCCGTCGTGATTGCTGTCTGTGACAAACCGTAGCGCAAAAAAAACCGAAGCTTGAAGGGCTTCGGTTTCAGGTTTTTCGCGCAGGGCTTAAACCGGGAACAGCTCGCTCAGTTTCATCGCCAGCATCATGTCGCCTTCGGCGCGCAGCTTGCCGGCCATGAACGCTTGCATGCCGTCGGTTTCGCCGCTGACGATGCCTTTCATGGTTTCGCTGTCCATGACCAGGGTCACGTTGGCGTCAGGGTTTTCGCCTTCCTGCAGGTCGCAAGTGCCGTCTTTCACGATCAGGGCGAAGTTCTGGGTGTCATCGATACGGAAGCCGAACACCAGGTCCAGGCCCGCAGCGGCGCTTGGGTTGAACTTGGCTTTCATGGCTTGAACGGCATCGGCTACGGAGGTCATGGTGTCATCCTTTTATATGAGAGATTGCAGCACCTTGCGGTGCGATTGGCCGGGCTCAGCGGTAAGTGATGAGCTCCGGCGCCTTCAGCAGTTGCAGATGGGTCTGACTGTTGAAGGAAGCCAGCGACACCTCGCGACCGCGAAACCTGAGATGGTTGAGCGAGGTGTTGACGATTTGCCAGTTGAGATCGAACGCCCGGGTCGCGGGCATGGCGGTGATCAGATGGAGCAGGGCGGTAATGGTGCCGCCTGAGGTGAACACGGCGATGCGGTCGTTGGCCTCCGCGACATCGAGAATGCGGTCCAGTCCGGCTTTGGCCTGTGCCACGAAGGCCAGCCAGCTCTGCAATGCCGGGGTGTCGTGTTCGCCACCGACCCAGCGGCCGATGATCAGCGCGAACAGGCGCTGAAACTCGGCGCGGTTGTGGGCCATGTTGCGCATGATTTCCAGCGCTTCCGGCTCGTCCGGCAGCAGCGCCGGCAACAGCGAGCGGATCACCGCTTCGGCGTCGAATTCGTTGAATGCATCATCGGTTTCCAGCGTCGGAACCGACAGGCCCCGGGCAGTGAATTGCGACATGGCCGCTTCGGCGGTGTGTTGCTGACGACGCAGGCTGCCGCTGATGCAGCGGTCGAAGCTCAACCCCAGGTCGGCCAGATGGGCGCCGAGCACTTCGGCCTGGCGCACGCCGTTGGCCGACAGCACGTCGTAATCGTCGGCACCGAAGGACGCCTGGCCATGTCGAATGAGGTAGATGCTGCCCACGTCCGTCTTCCCGGTACGTTGAAAGTGTTGCGAGGTTATGAGCAGGGCGCAGGGTCTGTCAACGAAAAAACATACGCTCGTTTGAATTGCTCGTTTGTCACGATCTTTGACAGCCGTGTCGCTGGCCCGCCGCAGAGCGCGCCGGTATGCTTGGGCAATTCGCGATCCTGTATCCAGGGTCAGTCATGTCTGTAAGGAGCCTCCGTGGAGTTAATTGCTGATTACGCCAGCTTTCTGGCGAAGACCGTCACTTTGGTGATCGCCATCATCGTGGTGTTGGTGGCCATCGGCTCGATGCGTAGCCGTGGTCGTCGCGCAGGCGGCGGGCAGTTGCATGTGACCAAGCTCAACGATTTCTACAAGGGCCTGCGTGACCGCCTCGAAGGGTCGTTGCTGGACAAGGCGAAGCTCAAGGCCCTGCGCAAGTCCCAGGCCAAGGAGCAGAAGAGGGAAAAGAAACAGACCGAGGTCAAGCCACGGGTCTACGTGCTGGATTTTGATGGTGACATCAAGGCCTCGGCCACCGAAAGCATGCGCCATGAGATCACTGCACTGTTGAGCCTGGCCACCAACAAGGATGAAGTGGTGCTGCGCCTGGAAAGCGGCGGCGGCATGGTACACAGCTACGGGCTGGCCTCGTCGCAGTTGGCGCGCATTCGTCAGGCTGGCATTCCGCTGACCGTGTGCATCGACAAGGTCGCAGCCAGCGGCGGGTACATGATGGCCTGCATCGGCAACCGCATCATCAGTGCGCCGTTTGCTGTGCTCGGCTCCATCGGCGTGGTCGCGCAACTGCCTAACGTCAACCGCCTGTTGAAAAAGCACGACATCGACTTTGAAGTGCTGACTGCCGGCGAATACAAGCGCACCCTGACCGTGTTTGGCGAGAACACCGAGAAGGGCCGCGAGAAGTTCCAGCAAGACCTGGACATCACCCACGAACTGTTCAAGAACTTCGTGGCCAGCTATCGCCCGCAATTGCAGATCGATGAAGTCGCCACCGGGGAGGTCTGGCTGGGCATGGCGGCCAAGGACAAGCTGTTGGTCGACGAGCTGAAAACCAGCGACGAGTACCTGGCGGAAAAAGCGAAAAACGCCGAGGTCTTCCACCTGCATTACGCCGAGCGCAAGAGTCTGCAGGAGCGGGTAGGGCTGGCGGCCAGCGGTTCGGTGGATCGTCTGGTGACGGGCTGGTGGAGCCGGTTGATGCAGCAGCGGTTCTGGTGAACGCAATCCTGTAGCGATCCGGTATTGAACGCGTAGGAGTGAGCTTGCTCGCGATGGCATTCTCTCAGCCGACGCCATATTGACCGGCCCACTGCAATCGCGAGCAAGCTCACTCCTACAGTTGGCGATTTTCAACCTCCGGCCGCATTGAAACAAAAAAGCCCCGGCTTCTCACGAAGCCGGGGCTTTTCAGTCTGCGCAGATCAGCGTCGCATCAACGACGACGGAACAGCGGCAGTGGCTCGTCGGTGGCAGCCTGGTAGGTCACCGAGAAGTCCTTGAGGCTCTCAAGGGCTTCATACGGGTCCTTGTCTGCGCGGATGGCGAACGCGTCGAAACCACAGCGGTGCAGATAGAACAACTGGTCGCGCAGCACGTCGCCGATGGCGCGCAGTTCACCCTTGTACCCATAGCGGTCACGCAGCAGACGCGCGTTGGAGTAGCTGCGGCCGTCGGTGAACGCCGGAAAGTTCAGGGCGATGACTTGAAAATGCTGCACGTCATCGCCGATTTCCTCGGCCTCTTCGTGGCTGTCCAGCCACACGCCCAAGCCGCCGTCGCGGGCCTTGAGCGCATGACCATGGTCGCGCCACAGGGCCAGCGGCACGATCAGGTCGTCGCAGTTGGACAGGCTGTCGAACGTGGTGTCTTCCGGCAGCAGGTGCCAGGTTTCGTCGATGACTTCGTTGTTCTTAATGATTCGCTGCATAGACGCGCTCCTTGAAAGGGTCGATGCCGATACGCTGGTAGGTGTCGATGAAACGCTCGTCTTCGGTGCGTTTTTCCACGTACACGTCGATCAGCTTCTCGATCACGTCCGGCATCGCATCCTGTGCGAAGGACGGGCCGAGGATCTTGCCCAGGCTGGCGTCACGGCTGGCGCTGCCACCCAGGGAGACCTGGTAGAACTCTTCGCCTTTCTTGTCCACGCCCAGAATGCCGATGTGGCCCACGTGGTGGTGGCCGCAGGCGTTCATGCAACCGGAGATGTTCAGGTCCAGTTCGCCGATGTCGAACAGGTAGTCCAGGTCGTCGAAACGGCGTTGGATGGATTCGGCGATCGGGATCGACTTGGCGTTGGCCAGCGAGCAGAAATCACCGCCAGGGCAGCAGATGATGTCGGTCAGCAGGCCGATGTTCGGCGTGGCGAAACCTTGCTCGCGCAGCTCGCCCCACAGAGTGAACAGCTGAGTCTCTTCGACGTCGGCCAGGATCACGTTCTGTTCGTGGGAGGTGCGCAGATAGCCGAAGCTGTAACGGTCGGCCAGGTCGGCGATGGCGTCCAGCTGCTTGTCGGTGACATCGCCCGGCGCGACGCCAGTCGGTTTCAGCGACAGGGTCACGGCCACGTAGCCCGGCTTCTTGTGCGCCAGGGTGTTGCGCGTGCGCCAGCGGGCAAAGCCCGGGTTTTCCTGATCGAGCTGAGCCAGTTCGGCGCTGTAGTCGGCCAGAGCCTTGTACTCAGGATCGATGAAGTGCTTGGCAACGCGGTGCACTTCGGCTTCGGTCAGGGTGGTCTGGCCGCCACGCAGGTGAGCCATTTCGGCCTCGACCTTCTCGGCGAACACTTCAGGCGTCAGCGCCTTGACCAGAATCTTGATCCGCGCCTTGTACTTGTTGTCACGACGGCCGTAGCGGTTGTAGACCCGCAGAATGGCGTCGAGGTAGCTCAACAGGTCCTGCCATGGCAGGAATTCGTTGATGAACGCACCGACCACCGGGGTACGGCCCAGGCCGCCACCGACCAGCACGCGGAAGCCCAGTTCGCCCGCAGCGTTCTTCACCGGCTCAAGGCCGATGTCGTGCACTTCGATGGCTGCACGGTCAGCGGACGAGCCGTTGATCGCGATCTTGAACTTGCGCGGCAGGTAGGCGAATTCCGGGTGGAAGGTGGTCCATTGACGGACGATTTCACACCATGGGCGCGGGTCAACCAATTCGTCGGCTGCGACGCCGGCAAACTGGTCCGTGGTGACGTTGCGCAGGCAGTTACCGCTGGTCTGGATCGCGTGCATCTGCACGGTCGCCAGCTCGGCGAGAATTTCGGGAATGTCTTCCAGCGCCGGCCAGTTGAACTGCACGTTCTGGCGGGTGCTGATGTGCGCATAGCCCTTGTCGTAATCGCGGGCAATTCGGGCCAGCATGCGGACCTGGCGCGAAGCCAGCTGTCCATAAGGCACGGCCACGCGCAGCATGGGCGCGAAACGCTGGATGTAGAGGCCGTTTTGCAGGCGAAGCGGGCGGAACTCTTCTTCGCTCAGCTCGCCGGCCAGATAGCGGCGGGTCTGGTCGCGGAACTGCTTGACGCGGTCCTCGATGATCCGCTGATCGTACTCGTCGTATACGTACATGGTGGTCCTGTTCTCAGGCGGTTCACTGCTGCTTGGACGAACTGAAAGGCGATGCGTTGTCGCCTGCTTTCAGGGTCGCCGAACAAATCTGCGCGCACGGTCGCGCAGCCTCCAACGAGGCCGGTGGGAAGATACCAGTTTGCGGATATGCGCAAAAGTGAAGTTTGAATATATGCAAATAGCCAAAAGTGATAAGCAGCACGTCGGCTGGCCATATCCACACTTGTGACAGGGACAAGCCTCGACTTTACTCAGCTCAGGACCGGGGTCAACCGTCTCCGGTCGTTTATCTGCACTCTCCAACGCAATCACCTATAAAACAGACAAGAGGCGATGCAATGAGCAAATCCCACCCTAAAGCTGCTAAGTCCGACAGTCACGTAGACGCCTGGGCGATCCTTTTTCTCATCATTCTGGTCGTTGGCACTGCGGTGTTCTGGGTCAGTCACCAGTAGCGTCCGCATCGCGCTTCCAGAAAAACGCGGGTACAGGTTACCCGGCACCGGCCGATAGGGTATAAG
The DNA here is from genome assembly GCF_044746785.1 of Pseudomonas sp. NPDC090208. NCBI lineage: Bacteria > Pseudomonadati > Pseudomonadota > Gammaproteobacteria > Pseudomonadales > Pseudomonadaceae > Pseudomonas > Pseudomonas sp. NPDC090208. The sequence goes on along the minus strand of NZ_JBIVCU010000016.1, from coordinate 135,631 downwards.
CAGGCCCTGGCAAGTCTGCCTGTCTGCCTGTCCCCGGTGTTGAGGCGCGGTGTCCATGATCAGGTTTTTCAGTGGCTGCCTCCTTTGGGTTGGCGGTTTATGGCTGGGCAATGCGTGGGCGGCTTCGGTGGTGTTTCTCAACCCTGGCTCCGCGCCGGATCCGTATTGGTCCAGCTATTCGCGTTTCATGCAGGTGGCCGCCGAACGCCTGGGTATGTCCCTGCAGGTGTATTACACCGACCGTGACACGCGACACTTGCTGGCGCTCGCCCGCGATGCGCTGCAGGGCACTGCGCGTCCGGATTATCTGGTGTTCTCCAACGAGCTGAACGTCGCGCCGGAAATCCTGCGCCTGTCCGAGGGCAGCGGGGTCAAGCTGATGGCGGTGAACAACACCTTTACTGCTGATCAGTTGAGCATCCTGGGTGACCTGCGTAGCCGTTATCCGGATTTCCTCGGCAGCCTGGTGGCGAACGACGAGGAGGGCGGCTATCAGGTGGCAAAGCGCCTGATCGCACTGCATCCGGCCGTCGCCGTCGGGCAGAGCATTGAAATGCTGGCGTTCTCCGGCACCAACAGCACGCCGGTGTCGCTACAGCGTGAGCAGGGGCTGTATCGCGCTTTGGCGGAATACCCACAGATCCGTTTGCGGCAGATCGTGCTCGGCGGCTGGCGCCGTGATCGCGCCTACGAGCAGGCGCAGGTGCTGCTCAAGCGCTATCCCAATGTCAGTCTGATCTGGACCGCCAGCGATCTGATGGCGTTCGGTGTGATGGACGCCGTGCGCGAGACCGGGCGGCAGCCGGGCAAGGATGTGTTGGTTGGCACCATCAACGACTCCACGGCGGCGTTGCAGGCACTGTTGGAGTCACGCCTGAACGTGGTGGTGGGCGGTCATTTCACCCTCGGCGGCTGGGCTATGGTCCTGCTGCACGATTACGACCAGTCCGACCGGCAGACGCGGCAGCCCATCGGCATGTGGCGGGTGCGGGCGATGCAGATCAGGGAGCGCAGCGACAGCCTGCGTTACATGCAGGCCAACGGCCGCGACGACTACGACATCGATGTGCGCCAGTTCGTCGGTGGGCGCAGCCCGGCAGGCACCGAGTATCCATTCGTGCGTGTCGAAGCGTCGCGCTGATTCAAGGCACGGCGAAAAACAGCACCAGTTGCACGATGCCCATCAACAGCAGGGCGAACACCACCGTGAAGGCAATCCCCAGAATGACGAAATGCGACGGCTTGCCGTGGGTGAAATCACGGGCGCGGTTGCGGTTGCTCTGTACGCCAAAAGCGGCGGCCATGACGCTGTGCAGCATCTGCCAGAAGGTGGGAGGTTTGTTGTCGAGCGGGTCGTTCGGGGTGTCGGACGGCTTTTCCATGATCCCTCCAGTGCGCCATGAAGACACTGGAGAGAGCATAGTCGTAAACAGGCGTTGCTTTACGAAACGGACGCTGCAGATCTGTAGCCGCCTGGCTTGCCAGTGTCGGCGCTCTTGAAAATGCCGACGCCGGCAAGCCGGACTGCTACGGATTTGTGGAAACCATGGAACTTGATTCTGGCCGAAGGCCGTGGGAGCCGGCTTGCTGGCGAATGCGGTGTGTCAGTCAGCATTGATGGTGCTTATCTGCCGCGTTCGCCAGCAAGCCGGCTCCTACAGGTTCGCGTACGCCGTCAGCCCGGTTACTCGTCGTAACCGAGGTTAGGCGCCAGCCAGCGTTCGGTCACGCGCATTTCCTGGCCTTTGCGGGCGTTGTAGCTTTCCACCTGATCCTTGTCGACCTTGCCCACGGCGAAGTACTGCGCCTGCGGATGAGCGAAGTACCAGCCGCTGACCGCCGCTGCCGGGAACATCGCGTAGTGCTCGGTGAGGAACACGCCGCTGATGCCGGGTTTGCCGTCGCCCTGGGTCGGGTCGAGCAGGTCGAACAGCACGCCTTTCTCGGTGTGGTCCGGGCAGGCCGGATAGCCGGGAGCAGGGCGGATGCCGACGTACTTTTCCTTGATCAGGTCTTCGTTATCCAGCTGCTCGTCCTGGGCATAACCCCAGTACTCTTTACGCACTTGCTGGTGCAGCCATTCGGCGCAGGCTTCGGCCAGGCGGTCGGCCAGGGCCTTGACCATGATCGCGTTGTAATCGTCGCCCTTGTCCTGATAGGCCTTGGCCACTTCCTCGGCGCCGATGCCGGCGGTGGTGATGAAACCACCGACGTAGTCGGTCACGCCGCTGTCTTTTGGCGCGACGAAGTCGGCCAGGGAGAAGTTCGGCTTGCCGTCGGTCTTGATGGTCTGCTGACGCAGGTGATGCAGTTTCGCCAGCGGCTGACCGTCTTCGCCAAACAGCTGGATGTCGTCGTGATCGACCTGCTGTGCCGGCCAGAAGCCAAACACCGCGCGGCTGCGGATCAGTTTTTCGTCGATCAGCTTGCGCAGCATTTCCTGGGCGTCGCTGAACAGCACGGTGGCCGCTTCGCCGACCACTTCGTCGGTGAGGATGCGCGGGTACTTGCCGGCCAAGTCCCAGGAGATGAAAAACGGTGTCCAGTCGATGAAGTCCACCAGCACGTTCAGGTCGATGTCTTCCAGCACCTTGACCCCGGTGAAGGTTGGTTTGACCGGCGCGTAGGTCGCCCAGTCGAACTGCGGCTTCTTGGCGATAGCGGCGCTGTAGCTCAGGCGCTCGGTGCGCGCGCTGCGGGCCGAGGTGCGTTCGCGTACTTCGACGTACTCGGCGCGGGTCTTCTCGATGAAGCCGGCTTTCAGTTCCTTGGACAGCAGTTGCGTAGCGACACCCACGGCGCGGGAGGCGTCGGTCACGTAGACCACGGCATCGTTGCTGTACTTGGGCTCGATTTTCACCGCCGTGTGCGCCTTGGACGTAGTCGCGCCGCCGATCATCAGCGGCAGGGTGAAATTCTGCCGCTGCATTTCCCGGGCAACGTGGACCATTTCATCCAGCGACGGGGTGATCAGGCCGGACAGGCCGATGATGTCGCATTTCTCTTCCTTGGCGACCTGCAGGATCTTCTCCGCCGGCACCATCACGCCGAGGTCGACGATGTCGTAGCCGTTACAGCCCAGCACCACGCCGACGATGTTCTTGCCGATGTCGTGGACGTCACCCTTGACCGTGGCCATGAGGATCTTGCCCTTGGCTTCCGGCTTGTCGCCTTTTTCCGCTTCGATGAACGGGATCAGGTGCGCTACCGCCTGTTTCATCACGCGGGCGGATTTCACCACCTGCGGCAGGAACATCTTGCCCGAACCGAACAGGTCGCCGACCACGTTCATGCCGGCCATCAGCGGGCCTTCGATGACCTCGATCGGACGGGCAAAGGATTGCCGCGACGCTTCGGTGTCTTCGACGATGTGGGTGGTGATGCCCTTGACCAGCGCGTGCTTGAGGCGTTCGTTGACGTCCCAGCTGCGCCACTCTTCGGTTTCCGCTTCCTTGACCGAACCGTCGCCCTTGAATTCGTCGGCGATGGCCAGCAGCACTTCGGTGCCGTCTTCGCTCTGGTTGAGGACCACGCGCTCAACCGCGTCGCGCAGCTTGACCGGGATTTCGTCGTAGATCTCCAGCTGGCCTGCGTTGACGATACCCATGGTCAGGCCGGCACGGATCGCGTGCAGCAGGAACACCGAGTGGATCGCCTCACGCACCGGGTTGTTGCCGCGGAACGAGAACGACACGTTGGACACACCGCCCGAGGTCAGCGCGTACGGCAGCTCGTCACGGATGTAGGCACAGGCATTGATGAAGTCGACGGCGTAATTGTTGTGCTCTTCGATACCGGTGGCGATGGCGAAGATGTTCGGGTCGAAGATGATGTCTTCTGGCGGGAAGCCGACTTCGTTGACCAGAATGTCGTAGGAGCGTTTGCAGATTTCCTTCTTGCGCGCTTCGGTGTCGGCCTGGCCGGCTTCGTCGAAGGCCATCACCACCACGGCGGCGCCGTAGCGCTTGCACAGTTTGGCGTGGTGAATGAACTGCTCGACGCCTTCTTTCATGCTGATCGAGTTGACGATGCCCTTGCCCTGGATGCACTTGAGGCCGGCTTCGATCACGTCCCACTTCGAGGAGTCGATCATGATCGGCACGCGGGAGATGTCCGGTTCACCGGCAATCAGGTTGAGGAAGGTCACCATGGCCTTCTTCGAGTCCAGCATGCCTTCGTCCATGTTGATGTCGATTACTTGGGCGCCGGCTTCGACCTGCTGCAGGGCGACTTCCAGAGCTTCGGTGTAGTTGTCTTCACGGATCAGGCGGGCAAAGCGGGCGGAACCAGTGATGTTGGTGCGCTCGCCGACGTTGACGAACAACGACTGGCGGTCAATGGTGAACGGCTCAAGACCCGAAAGACGACAGGCCTTGGCAATCTCGGGAATGTCCCGTGGCGCGTATTTGCCGACCGCTTCGGCGATGGCCTTGATGTGTGCCGGGGTGGTGCCGCAGCAGCCGCCGACGATGTTGAGGAAACCGCTCTGGGCAAACTCTTCGACCACCGCGGCCATCTCGGCCGGCGACTCGTCGTACTCGCCGAAAGCGTTTGGCAGGCCGGCGTTGGGGTGCGCGGACACATGGGTGTCAGCCTTGGTCGCCAGCTCTTCGAGGTACGGACGCAGGTCGCTGGCGCCGAGGGCGCAGTTCAGGCCCACGGAGATCGGCTTGGCGTGGCGCACCGAGTTCCAGAACGCTTCGGTGGTCTGGCCCGACAGCGTACGGCCGGACGCATCGGTGATGGTGCCGGAAATCATGATCGGCAGTTCAAAGCCGATTTCCTCGAACACGCCCTGCACGGCAAAGATCGCGGCCTTGGCGTTGAGGGTGTCGAAGATGGTTTCGATCAGGATCAGGTCGGCGCCGCCCTCGATCAGGCCTTTGGTGGCTTCGGTGTAGTTCTCCACCAGTTCGTCGAAGGTGACGTTGCGGTAGCCGGGGTTGTTGACGTCCGGCGACAGCGAACAGGTGCGGCTGGTCGGGCCGAGGACGCCGGCGACGAAGCGCGGACGGTCCGGGGTTTCCAGGGTCTTGGCATCGGCCACCTGACGGGCCAGGCGCGCGCCTTCCACGTTCAGCTCATACACCAGCGCTTCCATGCCGTAGTCGGCCTGGGACACCTGGGTGGCGTTGAAGGTGTTGGTTTCGAGAATGTCGGCTCCGGCGTCGAGGTAGGCCTTTTCGATGGCGCCGATCACGTCGGGGCGGGTCAGCACCAGCAGGTCGTTGTTGCCCTTGACGTCGCTCGGCCAGTCGGCGAAGCGTTTGCCACGATAGTCTTCTTCCTCCAGGCGGTAGCTCTGGATCATCGTGCCCATGCCGCCATCGAGAATCAGAATGCGCTCTTTGAGTGCTTGATGGAGTGCGTTGAGACGCGCGTTGCGATCTGACATAGGCTTACCCGGACGATGAAAAGGTGACAATGAAAGGTGCGGAATAATAGCAAACCTGTACGGTTTTAAATCGTGACAGGATTTAGATGAATTCTGTTCATGTTGATGGCAGCTCGCCACGGGTAGAATCACCCCCGATTTTTCAAAACTCAGGACGTTCGTTCCATGTGGCATCGCCTATTCGCCATTGCCCTGGCTGTGTTTTCCAGCGGTGCTGCGTTCGCGCAAACCCCTGACGCGCACCCGGCCATCTCCTACAGCCGCGATATCCAACCGATCTTCACCGAGAAGTGCGTGGCCTGCCATGCCTGCAACGATGCGGCCTGCCAGTTGAACCTGGGCAGCGGCGAGGGTGCCCTGCGCGGCGCCTCGAAGATCCCGGTGTATCAGGGCGAGCGCAGCAAGGCGATTGCGCCGAGCCGGATTTTCTACGATGCCGAGGGCCCCGAGGCCTGGCGCAAGAAAGGCTTCTATTCGGTGCTGGACGGCCAGAGCAACCAGGCCGCACTGATGGCGAAGATGCTGGAGTTCGGCCACAGTGCGCCGCTGGTGCCCAACGCCAAACTGCCGGATGACATCATTCTGGGGCTCAATCGGGAAAACAGCTGCCCGCTGCCCGAAGAGTTCGAAGGCTACGCCAAGGCGCATCCGGGGCAGGGCATGCCGCTGGCGGTCACCGGCCTGAGTGACGCGCAATACAACACCTTGCAAAGTTGGCTGGCAGCGGGCGCACCGGTCGAAGAGACGCCGTTGCAGCCGAGCGCGGCCGAAGCGGCGCAAATCACCGAGTGGGAAAACCTGTTCAACCGTCCGGGTTCGACCGAAGCGCTGGTCGGCCGCTGGCTGTACGAGCACCTGTTCCTCGCCCATGTCTATTTCACCGGTGGCGAGCCGGGGCATTTCTTCCAGTGGGTGCGGTCGCGCACGCCGAGCGGCAAGCCGGTCGACCTGATCGCCACCCGCCGTCCCGATGACGATCCGGGCACCACCTTCTATTACCGCCTGATGCCGGTGCAGGGCGTGATCGTACACAAGACCCACATCACCTATCCGATGGGGCCGCAGAAGCTGGCGCGGGTCAAGCAGCTGTTCTACAGCGGCAACTGGCACGCCACCGAACTGCCGGGCTATGGCCCGCAACGCCGGGCCAATCCGTTCGACACCTTCAAGGAAATCCCGGCGGTGGCGCGTTACCAGTTCATGCTGGATAACGCCGAATACTTTGTGCGCACGTTCATCCGTGGCCCGGTGTGCCGCGGGCAGATCGCGACCGACGTGATCCGCGACCACTTCTGGGCGCTGTTCCAGGAGCCGGCCCACGACCGCTATATCACCGATGCCGTTTACCGCGCCAAGGCCACGCCGCTGCTGGCGATGCCGGGTCAGAACGACGATGTCGGCAGTGTCCTCAGCCTGTGGCACGACTACCGCGACAAGCGCAACGAATACGAAGACCTGCGCAGCGATGCCTACGCGCACATGCCGCCGCCCGGCTGGGCAACCCTGTGGGCGGGCAACGACAACGCCTTGCTGACCATCTTCCGCCACTTCGACAGCGCCACGGTGAACAAGGGCCTGATCGGCGACCTGCCGACCACGGTCTGGCTGTTCGACTACCCGCTGCTGGAACGCACCTATTACCAGTTGGTGGTCAACTTCGACGTGTACGGCAACGTGTCCCATCAAGTGCAGACGCGGCTGTATTTCGACCTGATCCGCAACGGTGCCGAGGTCAACTTCTTGCGTCTGATGCCGGCGAACAAGCGTGATGACATCCTCGGCAGTTGGTACCAGAACAGCGGCAAAGTGAAGATGTGGCTGGATTATCAGGCCATCGACGACAGCACGCCGACCGGCATGAAACTGGACGAGAAGGACCCGAAACGCGACTTCGAGCGCAAACTGATCGAGCGCGCCGGCACCCTAAACGTCGCGCCGGATCCGATCAACCGCTGCAGCGGCGCGTATTGCTCGCGGCCAGGTGTCGGGCCGGTGTTCAGTGAGGTGGAGCAGGCGCTGAGCCGTCTGGTGGCGCGCCCCGCTGCTGGGTTGAAGGTCATCGGCCAGTTGCCGGAAGCCACCATGCTGCGCATTCAGGACGGCAGCGGCAAACGCATTGTCTACAGCATGCTGCGTAACCGTGCCCACGGTAACGTGGCGTTCCTGCTTGGTGAGGCGTATCGCTATCAGCCGGGGCTGGACAACCTGACCATCTACCCGGGCGTGCTCAGCAGCTACCCGAACTTCATGTTCAACATCCCGGCCAATGAAGTCAGCGCATTCGTCGACGCCATGGAGCAGGCCAGGGATGACAAAGACGCCTTCGACAAGATCGTCCAGCGCTGGGGCGTGCGCCGCAGCAATCCGCAGTTCTGGACCTATTTCCATGACCTGGATCGCTACATCCGCGAAACCGAGCCGCAGGAAGCGGGCGTGCTGGACATGAACCGCTACGAAAACCTTTGATACGCAGGACCTGACACCCCGCGATCACCTGTGGGAGCGAATTCATTCGCGAGGCGATGTTTAAGGCGATGGAGATATATCGTCTGTCCTGGCCATTCGCGAATGAATTCGCTCCCACAGTTTTTTCGTGCCGGGTGCAACATCCGCCTCGCTCCCGCCAGTGCAGGGTGATGCCGGAAGAGCCTTATAGAACATGGCCTGCAGCCATTATGCAGCCCGTCAGTCTTGCCGAACCTTTTCGTCCAACCCGAAGTCGGACCCTGTGCGCAGTCATGCCCGGCATGGCGTTTTCGAGGTTCAGGAGGGTGGCTCAAGCCCGGACAAGCAAGAGGTTGCAGATGTTGATTTCGGTTCAAGCCCTGCGGGCACTCGCCGCGTGGGTCGTTGTGTGTCACCACTTCATGCAGATTTTTTTCGACTTCCATCCCAGCGGCCCGATCGGCCGGTTTTTCACTGAAAAAGGCGCCGTCGGCGTCGATGTCTTCTTCGTCATCAGCGGTCTGGTGATCTACCTGTCCACGGTGGACAAGGACATTCCCGTCAGCCGTTTCATGCTCAACCGCATCATTCGCATCGTGCCGGCCTACTGGCTGTACACCCTGATCATGGGGCTGCTGGTGGTGGTCGCCCATCCACTGTTGCCCCATCAGGTGGTGGACTGGCAGAGCTTCATTCTCTCGCTGCTGTTCATTCCTTCGGAAAACCCCGGCGGCTATGGCTTGTATCCGACCCTCAACGTCGGCTGGACGCTGAACTACGAGATGCTGTTCTACGTGCTGTTTTCCATGGTCTTCCTGTTTCAGCAGCGGCTGCGTCCGCTGATCGTGGCCGCCGCGCTGTTCGCGGTCACCGATGTGCTGGGGCGTTCGGGGCTGATCAGTCGTTTCTATGCCAACGATATCGTTTATGAATTTCTGCTCGGCATCGGTATTGGTGTTATCTATCGCCGTGGCTGGATCAGCGAGCGCCTGTGGCTGCCGCTGCTGGCGATTGCCGGGGCACTGCTGACCATCAAGCAACTGGTGCCTGCGCCACGCCTGCTCAACTGGGGCCTGCCGAGCGCGGTGATCGTGGTGGCCTGCATTTCGCTGGAGCCGTACCTGCGCGGCAGCCGCCTGCTCAAGACCATGGGCGACTGTTCCTACTCGGTGTACCTGCTGCATGTGCTGGTGTTGTATGGTGGCTGGCTGATGGCCGAGCGCTATGGCCTGAACCCATATGCGGTGTTCGCCGTGTGCGTGCCGGTGATCGCGCTGGGGGCGTGGCTGAGTTACGAGTGGATCGAGAAGGGCCTGTACCGACGCATGAAGGGCTGGCTGGACAGCCGCCGGGCGGTCAAGGATGCTGTGCTCTCCTGAAACCTTTATCCGACCAAAATACTAGGGCTTTGTAAGGTGCGGTTGATTGGCGTAAACTCCGCCCCACGTCTGCGAGGAACTTTCATGACCGCTATAACTATTACCGATGCCGCCCACGACTACCTGGCCGATCTGCTGCAAAAGCAGAACACTCCGGGCATCGGCATCCGCGTGTTTATTACCCAGCCTGGCACCCAATACGCTGAAACCTGCATCGCTTACTGCAAGCCGGGTGAAGAGAAACCTGAAGACAAGGCCATCGGCCTGAAGAACTTCACTGCCTGGATCGATTCGTTCAGCGAAGCGTTCCTGGAAGATGCCGTGGTCGACTACGCCACCGACCGCATGGGTGGTCAGCTGACCATCAAGGCACCAAACGCCAAAGTGCCGATGGTCAATGCCGACAGCCCGATCAACGAGCGCATCAACTACTACCTGCAAACCGAGATCAACCCGGGTCTGGCCAGCCACGGCGGTCAGGTCACCTTGATCGATGTGGTCGAGGAAGACGACAAGAACATCGCCGTGCTGCAATTCGGCGGCGGTTGCCAGGGCTGCGGCCAGGCCGACGTGACCCTCAAGGAAGGTATCGAGCGCACGCTGCTGGAGCGCATTCCCGAGCTGGCCGGCGTCCGTGACGTCACCGACCACACGCAGAAAGAAAACGCCTATTACTAAGCGTTTGCATCTGCATGAAAAAAGCCCCGACCGGTTCGGGGCTTTTTTGTGGGCGAACAGTTCTGACTGTCCGCGACGGTTGTAGGAGCTGGCTTGCCCTGCGAGCGGCGACGCAGTCGTCGTAAAACCGGAGCACGCGATTTATCTGAAACACCACGCTAGCCGGTTTTACGACTGCTTCGCAGCCGCTCGCAGGACAAGCCAGCTCCTACAGGTTCAGCGTCGGTACAGATGAGCATGGCTGGCACGATACAGCGACGACTCGCTGAACACCTCATTGCCCAGCACTCGCCCGACCAGGATCAGCGCGGTACGCCGGAATCCCTTGTTGCGCACCTTTTCTTCGATATCCGCCAGGGTGCCGACCACCCAGTCCTGATCCGGCCAGCTGGCGCGGTGAATCACCGCAATCGGGCAGTCCGCCCCGTAATGCGGGGTCAGTTCTTCGACGATATTGCCCAGATGCTTGACCCCCAGGTGGATCGCCATGGTGGTCTTGTGCTGCGCCAGATCGGCCAGCGCTTCGCCCTCCGGCATCGGGCTCTTGTCGGCATAGCGGGTCAGAATCACGCTCTGGGCAATGTCCGGCAGGGTCAGTTCGGTGCCGAGCAGGGCGGCGCAGGCGGCGGTGGCGGTGACGCCGGGAATGATTTCGAAAGGAATGCCCAGCTCACGCAGGCAACGAATCTGCTCGCCGATGGCGCCATACAGACTCGGGTCGCCAGAGTGTACGCGAGCGACATCCTGACCGTTTGCATGAGCAGATTTCATCAAGGCGATGATCTGTTCCAGGTGCAATTCGGCGCTGTTGGTCACCTGAACGGCTTGATGACCCTCCAGCACCGCTTCCGGCACCAGCGATCCGGCATAGATGATCACCGGGCAGGTACGGATCAGGCGTTGGCCTTTGACGGTGATCAGCTCCGGATCACCGGGGCCTGCGCCAATGAAGAAAACGGTCATGAAAACTCCGGGGAATATTAGGTGCTGGATCAGGCGCCCATGCGAACGGCGGGAGCGAATTCATTCGCGATGCGAAAGCTCAGACGACACATCGGTGGTGGTCTTGCAGGCCTCTCGCGAATGAATTCGCTCCCACGCAAAGCGCGTCGTCACAGGGTTGTCGCCAAGGCAAAGGTCGCTCGCGAGCTGTTGCGGCGCGGGATCATCAGCCTGGCAGGCGCGCCCGACAAGCGCGAAACCATCGCCAGCGCCGCGCTTTCGGCAACACCGTAGCAGCCGGTGTTGTCGAATGCGACCTGCGAGCGATGGCTCAATTGCGTCTCGAACGGTGCCAGTTCGGCAGCGCTGAAAAAAACCAGCGGCAGGCGCAGATGTTCGGCCAGTTCCAGCAACCCGGCCTCGGACGACTTGCTGTCGATGGAGGCGAGGGCGCTGATATCGGAAAGACGCACGCGCTGTTCCAGCAGACAGACATCGATCAACCCCATCAGCACCGACGCCGGGCAGCCACGCTGGCAGCCCAGGCCGATCACCATGGGGTTGCGACCTTCACTCATACGGCGTGATTGAGCTCGGACTGGGTCAGTTTGGCGTCGTGACGACGGAACAGCCAGGCGCTGATCACGCCCATGGCGACCCAGAACGCCGCGTTGGTCAGCCAGGAGGCGATCTTGAACTGGTGCTCCAGCTCTTCCGGCGCCAGTGCCGAATACACGGCCGGTTGCGGTGCGCCGATCAGGTGCGGCACCACCAGAATCGCCACGCCCAGTGCCTTGAGCAGCCAGTTATGGGCGAACACGATCAGCGCCAGACCGACAGCGGTGGAGGCGGCGGTGCCGATCCACCAGATCTGCCGTTGGGTCAGATCGGCAGCCGCGGTGCCCGGCAGTTCCGGCGGCAGGCCCATGGTCGGCGCGGCGACGAACACGGCGAAGCCCGCCAGGCCCCACAGTGCGCCCTGGCCGATGCTGCGCGGGGCGCGCAGGGTGTACAGCGCCGCCAGCATCAGCGAGAAGCCGACAGCGACCACCAGATTGCCGCCGGTGGTGGACAGAATGCGCTGCCAACCGTCTTCCGGCTCCCAGGCTTCTTCGTCATGGACATGGCCGGCCATGGCGCCTTCGGCATGTTCGTGGACTTCGACCGGTGCGGATTTTTCGTAGGTTTCCGCCTGCAGGATCAGCGGCGCGACCGAGAAGCTCTGAAACAGGGTCAGCAGCAGGGCGGCGAGCAGTCCGGTGAAACCGGCCGTTTGAGCGATTCGCTTGAACATGACGGCAGGTCTCAGTGGCAAGGGAAGGCGGAGCTGTGACGGGTGTCGTGCGCGGCGTTGTGTACGGCGTCGATGTGCGAGAAGCCGGCGAAGTAGACCAGGCAGGCACCGAGGATCATGGCGCTGACGGCGGAGGTCAGGCGCTGGGCCAGGGTGTTGGTGGTGGTGCTGGCGGTGGATGGGCTGGTAGTGCTGATCGACATGGCGCTTCCCTCGAAATGATCGGCGAACGGGAAGGCGCAAGGAAAACCGCTGACGAAAGTCGGCAGTCAACGCAACAGCGCCCGCCCACCGCGGGTTTGTTATGTAAAGGTCACTGGGCCGGTCTCCGGGCTTGCGAGGGGGCGTTGTGCACGCACCGTCAAGAATCGCCTTCCCATATCGCTGCCGACACAGTGGATCTGACTCTTCACTCGCTTACCGTTGCGGGGGCAGCACCGGACTTATGCGGACCTCAGGGGTCTGCATGCACCGGTTTCCCGTTTCACCCTGTGAAGGGCACCCGTAACAAGTTGTGTAGGAGACCACGGAGCGGGGTGGCCGTCAATCGGGGGTGTGTCTGACGTATTGCTGATCTGCTGACGCAGCCCTGTTTCGCCTCCGGCACGTTACGCAGACCCATGTAGGAGCTGGCTTGTCCTGCGAGCGGCGACGAAGTCGTCGTAAATCCTGTGTCCTTGGCGTGTCTGACACTCCGCTGAGTCTGCTAACGCAGCCTTGTTTCGCCTACGGCGAGTTACTTGGAAAAGCCCCAAGTAACCAAGGGCTTTCTTCCCCGCCATACGGTGCCTCGCTAATGCTTGGCATACCCTCACTCCGGCAATGCTCCGTGGGCCCGCCGCGAATGGGCCATCCATGGCCCACGCGGCTCTCGCGGCATCCATGCCGCTCGGCCCACTGCGCATCGCCTGCGTTCGGCCTTCTGGGACGGGGCCCCAAAATCAAAGGCCAGATCAAAAGCCGGCGAAACACAGACTCCCTGTGGGAGCGGGCTCGCCCGCGAAGGCGGGTTGTCAGATACCGCCACATCCCCGGACCAGCGAAAACCCACTGTGGGAGCGAATTCATTCGCGATGACCTTCCAGGCGATACAAAACCATCGTCATGAACACCCCATCGCGAATAAATTCGCTCCCACCGTTTCTCAGGGTGTCCGGCAAGTTCAGCACGCCACCAAGCCCTGTAGCAGCATGGCTCGCCCGCGAAGGCGTCTTTGGGATCGCCATCGCCAGCAAGCCGGACTGCTACAGAAAAGCGAAACGTAAACCCTGTGGGGCCGGCTTGTTGGCGAATGCTTCAGGCGGTCCTTCACGGTTTTCACATTGACCTTCACAAGGTCACTGCGTAGCCTTGCGCACTTGAGGTTCGCCCATCCGCCAACAGGCCGTGACGGGCGCTAAGAAGGGAATGCGGTCCGGACACCGTCCGGAGCACGCCGCAGCTGCCCCCGCAACTGTAATCGGTCATGTTCATTGCACAGCCACTGCGCGAGCGGGAAGGCGCGATGGATGTCAGTCGCTCGACGCGCACTGACCACCGTAAGCCAGGAGACCTGCCTCGAAGCGGACGTCACGTCCAAGCATTCTCACTACAACCGGGCGGGGTGATCCGGTGGCGAATCGAGCTGCGAGCCGTTTCTTTGCTGACGGTCGTGCGGCTCTCGTCCCGTTTGCCCGCCGCAAGCCCAAGGGCAAACGATGAAAACACTGGCCAAACTCCCCGTCACCATCGTCACCGGCTTTCTCGGCTCGGGTAAGACCACCTTGTTGCGGCACATGCTGGACAACGCCGAAGGCCGCCGCATCGCGGTGATCGTCAATGAATTCGGCGAGCTGGGCATCGACGGTGAAATCCTCAAGCAATGCACCATCGGTTGCACCGAGGAAGAAGCCATCGGCCGCGTCTACGAGCTGGCCAACGGCTGCCTGTGCTGCACCGTGCAGGAAGAGTTCTTCCCGGTCATGCGCGAACTGGTTGCCCGCCGTGGCGATCTGGACCACATCCTCATCGAAACGTCCGGTCTGGCCTTGCCGAAACCGCTGGTACAAGCCTTCCAGTGGCCGGAAATCCGCAACGCCTGCACCGTCGACGCGGTGATCACCGTGGTCGACAGCCCGGCCGTGGCGGCGGGCACGTTTGCCGCCTTCCCGGATCAGGTCGATGCCCAGCGCAAGCTCGATCCGAACCTGGATCACGAATCGCCGCTGCATGAGCTGTTCGCCGACCAACTGGCCAGCGCCGATCTGGTGATTCTCAACAAGACCGACATGATCGAGCCTGAAGCGCTGGCCGCCGTGCGTGCGGAAGTCGCTGAAGAGCTGCCGCCGGCGGTAAAAGTCATCGAGGCCAGCAAAGGCCAGTTGCCGATCAACGTCCTGCTGGGGCTGGGTGCCGAGTCGGAGCTGCACATCGACGGGCGCAAGACTCACCACGACGAGCACCATGACGACGATGATCACGACGACCACGATCATGACGCCTTCGACTCGATCTCCATCACGCTGCCGCAGGCCGACGAATCACTGCTGCTGGATGCCCTGACTCAGGCGGTGGTGCAGCACGGTATCCTGCGGGTCAAGGGCTTCGCGGCGATTCCGGGCAAGCCGATGCGCCTGCTGTTGCAAGGCGTCGGTACGCGCTTCGACAAGCACTTCGATCGTCCGTGGAAAGCCGACGAGCCTCGCGACACCCATCTGGTGCTGATCGGTCAGGAACTCGACGCCGCCGTGCTCGAAGCCCAACTGCGCGCCGCGCTGCAAGGCTAAGCCATGCACCTGCTGCGCACCCAGCCCGGCGGCTTTGTCCCGGACGACAGCATTGCCGATCTTGGACAGACCCCCGCCGAGCTGGTGATCCTGTGCAGCGGCGATTCCCATCTGGCGCTGCTGGCGGAAACCGCGCAGCAGTTGCCGGACGATTACCCCAGCCTGCGTCTGGCCAACCCGATGCAGGTGCAGAACCACGCTTCGGTCGACCTGTATGTCGACGAGGTGCTGCGCCACGCCAAGGTCATCCTGATTTCCCTGCACGGCGGCATCGGCTACTGGCGCTACGGCGTCGAGCGGCTGGTGGAACTGACGGCGGCTTCCAGAAAAGGCGGCGGCGTGAAACTGATTCTGGTGCCGGGCGACGACCGTCCCGACCCGGAACTCAGTGACCTCAGTACAGAGCCGGTCGAGGACCGCGAGCGGCTCTGGCATTACTTGCGACAGGGCGGCAAACACAACGCCCTGCAATTGTTCAATTGTCTCGCCAACCGCTGGCTCGGGCGCGATTACCCCTGGAGCGAGCCGCAGGCGTTGCCGCGCACGGCGATCTATCACCCGCAAAAGGCCAGTGCCGAACTGGCCGACTGGCAGGCTGACTGGCAAGCCGATCAGCCGGTGGCAGCGGTGTTGTTCTATCGCTCGCATTTGCAGGCGGCCAACACCGCGTTCATCGACGTGTTCTGTCAGCGCCTGCAGGCTCAGGGCCTGAACCCGTTGCCGATTGCCGTGGCAAGCCTGAAAGAGCCGGCCTGCCTCGACACGGTACAGGCCTGGCTGGACCAGACCGACACGGAAATCATCCTCAACACCACCGGTTTTGCGCAGTCCAGTCCGGAGGCGCCGCATTTACGACCGTTCCGTCGAAATATCCCGGTGATCCAGGCCATCTGCGCCCAGGACAACGAACCGGGCTGGATGGACAGCGAGCAGGGCCTCGGCCCGCGGGATCTGGCGATGCACATCGCCTTGCCGGAACTCGACGGGCGCATCATCAGCCGACCGATCAGCTTCAAGGATCTGGCCTGGCGCAGCGAGCGCAGCCAGTCCGACGTGGTCTGCTATCGGGCCCAGCCCGAGCGCATGGATTTCGTCGCCGAACTGGCGCGACGCTGGGTGTTGCTGGCGCGCACCGCCAATGCCGACAAGCGGGTGGCGCTGATTCTGGCGAACTATCCGACCCGCGACGGACGTATCGGCAATGGTGTCGGCCTCGACACCCCGGCAGCAGCGCTGAACATCCTCAAGGCCCTGCAGGCCGAGGGCTATCCGGTCGGCGAGCTGCCGCAGGATGGCACGGCGTTGATTCATGCGTTGCTCGGCGGCGTGACCAATGACCCGGACAGCCTCGATCAGCGACCATGCCAGCAAAGCATGGCGATGGACGAATACCTGGCGGCCTTTCGCGCCTTGCCGCAAGCCAATCAGGCGGCGGTGGTCGAGCGCTGGGGCCCGCCGCAAAGCGACCCGATGTGCCGCAATGGGCGGATGATGGTGGCCGGCCTGCGTTTCGGCCTGACCTTCGTCGGCATTCAGCCGGCGCGGGGCTACAACGTCGATCACAGCGCGGTCTACCACGACCCGGATCTGGTGCCGCCCCATGGCTATCTGGCGTTCTACTTCTGGCTGCGCAAAAGCTACGGCGCCCACGCGCTGATCCATGTCGGCAAGCACGGCAACCTGGAATGGCTGCCGGGCAAGGGCGTCGGTCTGTCGGAGCAGTGCTGGCCGGACGCGATTCTCGGACCGATGCCGAACATCTACCCGTTCATCGTCAACGATCCGGGCGAGGGCGCGCAGGCCAAGCGGCGGACTCAAGCGGTGATCATCGATCATTTGATGCCGCCGCTGACCCGCGCCGAAACCTACGGCCCGCTGCGCCATCTGGAGCAACTGGCCGACGAGTATTACGAGGCACAGCTGCTCGATCCGCGCCGTGCCCGCGAGTTGCAGAAAGACATTCTCGCGCTGGTGCGAGAAACCCATATCGATCGTGAACTGGCACTCGACGAAGGCCTGGACAGCGAAGCCGACGCAGCAATCTGGCTGCCGCGGCTGGACACCTATCTGTGCGATTTGAAGGAGTCGCAGATTCGCGACGGCCTGCATGTGTTCGGCGAGTCGCCAAGCGGGCGTCTGCGCATCGACACGCTGCTGGCGATGCTGCGCGTGCCACGGGGTGACGGTCGCGGCGCCCAGGGCAGTCTGTTGCGGGCATTGAGCCATGCGCTGGCGCTGGGTTTCGATCCGCTGGACTGTGTGCTGGGCGATCCATGGACTGGCGCAAAACCTCAAGTATTACGTGAGGTCAGTGCCGAGCCGTGGCGCACCACGGGCGACACCCGCGAGCGGCTTGAACTGCTGGCGACGTCGTTGCTGGAGCAGATCGTTACCAATGTCGATGTTTATATTTCGTTTGAAAACAACGATTTAAAAGAAATAATTAAAGCTATTAAAGAGGTTGTGGCGCCGAGACTGGACGCCTGTGGCGCCGCAGAAATGCGCGGTCTGCTGGATGCCCTGAGTGGGCGTTTCGTACCGGCCGGGCCCAGTGGCGCGCCCAGTCGCGGGCGTCTGGATGTGCTGCCGACCGGGCGCAATTTCTACTCGGTGGATGTGCGCAACCTGCCGACCATGACCGCCTGGAGAATCGGTTTCCAATCGGCAAATCTCTTGCTGGAAAGGCACTTACAGGACAATGGTGACTATTTACGTCAGCTTGGCCTGTCGGTCTGGGGCACGGCGACCATGCGCACCGGCGGTGACGATATCGCCCAGGCCATGGCCCTGATGGGCGTGCGCCCGGTCTGGGCCACGGGCAGCCAGCGGGTCGACGATTTCGAGATCCTGCCGCTGAGCCTGCTCGATCGGCCACGGGTAGACGTGACCCTGCGGGTCTCCGGTTTCTTCCGCGACGCCTTTGCCAACCTGATCCGTCTGTTTGATGCCGCTGTGCAGGCCGTGGCGGCACTGGACGAACCGGACGACATGAACCCGCTGGCGGCGCGAGTACGCCAGGAAAGGGAGCAGTTGCAGCGTGACGGCCTGAGTGCCGAACAGGCAGCGAAGCAAGCGGGCTGGCGCATCTTTGGTGCCAAGCCGGGGGCCTATGGCGCGGGTGTACAGAACGCCATCGATGGTCGTCTGTGGCAGAGCCGCGAGGATCTGGCCGAGGTCTACCTGAACTGGGGCGGCTATGCCTACGGTACGGCGGACGAAGGCACGCCAGCGCGGGACGGTTTTGCCCGGCGTCTGAGCCAGGTGCAAGCGGTGTTGCAGAATCAGGACAACCGCGAGCACGACTTGCTCGACTCCAACGACTATTACCAGTTCCAGGGCGGCATGCTGGCGGCGGTGGAAAGCCTCGGTGACGGCAAGGTTGCCAGCTACCACGGCGACCACAGCCAGCCGGATCTGCCGAAGATTCGTACCCTGAAAGAAGAACTGAACCGGGTGGTGCGCTCGCGGGCGGCCAATCCGAAGTGGATCGAAGGGGTCAAGCGCCACGGCTACAAGGGCGCGTTCGAGATGGCGGCAACCGTGGATTTCCTCTTCGGCTTCGATGCCACCACTGAACTGATCGACGATCACCAGTACGCGTTGCTGGCCGATGCCTATCTGCTCGACCCGGACACCCGCGCGTTCATCCAGCAACACAACCCGGACGCTTTGCGTGACATGACTGAACGTCTGCTGGAAGCCCAGCAGCGCGGCTTGTGGCAGGAACCGGGCGAGTACCGCGAGGCGCTGGAGAATCTGCTGCTGGACAGTGAAGAGTCTTGAGTTCCGATATGGCGTACGACGTTGATGGATCTGATGGACATCCTGTGGGAGGGAGCCCTGCTCGCGAAGACGTCTTTCCAGTCAACATTGCAGTGTCTGAACCGGCGCTTTCGCGAGCAGGGCTCCCTCCCACAAGGGCGATGTGCTCGTCTTTCAGCAGCATTGCCGGGTCGATATCGACGAATGCACTTTCTTGCCTGACATGAACAAGGCCAAACCATGATCGACACTCCACATTTCCCCCTGGCCGCCGTGGTCGGCGCCGATGAGCTGAAACTGGCGCTGTGCCTGACCGCCATCGACCCGAAAATCGGCGGCGTGCTGATCGAAGGGCCGCGCGGCATGGCCAAGTCGACGCTGGCGCGCGGGTTGGCGGATCTGCTCGCCAGCGGGCAGTTCGTCACGCTGCCGTTGGGGGCAACCGAGGAGCGTCTGGTTGGCACCCTCGACCTCGATGCGGCGCTGGGTGAGGGCCGGGCGCAGTTTTCTCCCGGCGTATTGGCCAAGGCCGACGGCGGTGTGTTGTATGTCGATGAGGTGAATCTGCTACCGGATCATCTGGTAGACCTGCTGCTGGACGTCGCCGCCAGTGGCGTCAATCTGGTCGAGCGCGACGGCATTTCCCACCGCCATCCGGCGCGTTTCGTGCTGATCGGCACCATGAACCCCGAAGAAGGCGAACTGCGTCCGCAGTTGCTCGACCGGTTTGGCCTCAACGTGGCCCTGAGCGGGCAGACACTGCCACAGCAACGCGGGCAGATCATTCGCCGTCGGCTGAATTTCGACAGCGATCCGCAGGCGTTCTGTCAGCAGTGGGCCGAACAGCAACAAGCGCTCAAGGCGCGCTGTGAAACGGCACGCAGTCACCTGAACGGCATCGAGCTGGATGACCGCAGCCTGGCGATCATCACCGAGCGCTGTTTCGCCGCGGGTGTCGACGGTCTGCGAGCGGATCTGGTCTGGCTGCGGGCAGCGCGTGCCCATGCCGCCTGGCGCGGTGCCGGCACGATTGCCGAAGAGGACATCGATGCGGTGGCCGAGTTTGCTCTGCGCCATCGCCGCCGTGACGCTCAGCCACCACAATCGCCACCGGCGCCGGAGCAAAGCAGCAGCGCGCCTGTGGGCTCGGACAGTCCGGCGCAGGGCGAGGGCAACTGGGGTGAAATGCCGGCGCAGCAGGTTGCCACCGGCGTGCGCCGCGAAGTGCCGAGCTGGCCAAAAAAGCCCTAGGCATCCGCCCCCGTCGGCAGCAGGGGGCGGATGCCAGCCCCCGACCTGGCGCACTCAACGGCGGTAAATCCGGTGCTTTGCGCAGTGGCGCTGATGGCGCGATTGCCTGGGTGCCGACCTTGCTGCGCGGCCGTCCGCAGCGAGCGGCTGATCTGTTGCGCTTGCCGCGCAGCAGTCGGCCACAGACGCTGTGGCTGGTGATCGTCGATGCCTCGGCCTCGACCCGCCGCCATCGGGCATTGAGTCAGGCCAAAGGGTTGCTGGCGCAGTTGTTCGATGACGCCTACCGGCAGCGGGCGCGACTGGCATTGCTCAGCGCCAGTGGTGGCGCGGCGCGCTGGCAGCATCAAGGCTTGAAAGCTGGCGCATCGTTGCAGCAATGGCTGGACGGTCTGGGGGCAGGGGGCGGTACGCCGCTGTTCGACGCCATCGAACAGGCCGCTAGCTGGCTGGAGAAACGCAAGAAGCGCTATCCCGCCGAAGTCCGGCAAGTACTGATCGTGACCGATGGCAGGATCAAAACCATTCCGGCCCTCAGAACTTTCGAGTGCCCGAGCCTGTTGATCGATATTGAACAGGCACCCATCCGGCTGGGCAGGGCAGCGCAAATAGCCGAACAACTGGGTGCCGACTATCGGCATATAGAAACGTTACAGGCGGCGCAGTCGGACTGATAAACGTCCGAGTCACTTGCCGCCCGTTGCGCAACTTCAGGCTGGCATGGTCCAGGGTTCCAGGCGATAACCTTCACCGCTGATTTCCGCGCGGGTCTGTTCCAGAACATGCGCCAGTTGTTGCGGGTCGGAATAAGCGCTGCATGGAATCTGTTTGCGACCGATACGGGTACTGGTGCGGTCGATCACGGTCAGGCTCAGTTCGCCGTTGCCGTCCTGGGGCGCCCAGGCCACGCACTGGAAGGGTTCGAAGGCGTGACCGGCGATCAGCAGAGCATCGTTAATACGCAATGGGGCGTTCATGCAAAGTCCTCAAGTGCCCGTATCAATTCCTCGCCGGCGGCGGGCGTCCCGTTCGGCTGGTACTTGTACAGATGACCTGCGCTGCGGGGTAAGTCACACAAACATTCGCAAATTTTTGATTTTTTTCTTCCAGCGACAGTTGGAAGTGGAATTTCTGTCGTTCGTTGCCCCTTTCAAACCGGTTTGAAACCCGTACGCGAAGGCTTCATGTCCAGCTTGTTACGTGGATGCAACGATTAAGTACTTTTCGATCTTAACCTTATAGTTAATCGGTCCAAGCGCGTGTCAATAATTTGCTAATGTAACAATCACGGTCGCCAAGACACTGTTTTAAAAAATGTTTTTTCTCCGGAATGTTCTTTGAATCCTGGCGCCAAGGAAGTGCATATGCATGAAACGGCATCAATCCGTCGCCTGTTAATTGTCGAACCGTGCGATGAATGTCTGCGTTTGATTCCAGGCCTGCGTATCGCAGGATGGGAAGTCGACAGTTGCACGCTGGAGTCGGCGGCCGCGCGTCCTTGCGACGTGGGTCTGATCCGCCTGATGCCCCAGCATTTCGATCATCCGGAGGTGGTCAAGGATCTGATCACACGCAGCAATACCGAATGGATTGCGGTGCTCACCGCCGATGACCTGCGCCGAGAACTGATCGGCGACTTCGTCTGCGAGTGGTTTTTCGACTTCCACACTCTGCCGTTCGATGTCGCCCGGGTTCAGGTCACGCTGGGGCGGGCCTATGGCATGGCGCGGCTGCGGGCGCAGGGGGCCAGTTACGGCAATGGTCCGGAACACGAAATGCTCGGCGAAAGTCGGCCCATCCGCGAACTGCGGCGTCTGCTGACCAAACTGGCGCCCACCGAATCGCCGGTGCTGATCCGCGGCGAGCCCGGCACCGGAAAAGAACTGGTGGCGCGCACACTGCACATGCAGTCGCAGCGACGTCTGCGGCCATTCGTGTCGATCAATTGCGGGGCGACGCCCGAACATCTGCTGCAACCGGAACTGTTCGGTTACGACAACGACGCCTTCAGCGGCGGTCAGCAGCGCAAGATTGGCCGGATCGAAGCGGCCAATGGCGGCACGCTGTTCCTCGACGAGATCGGTGACCTGCCAATGGAGGTGCAGGCCAATTTGCTGCGTTTCCTTCAGGACCGGCACATCGAAGTCGATGGCGAACGGGTGGCGGTGGACGTGCGCATTCTGGCAGCGACCCATGTCGATCTGGAGGCGGCGATTCGCAAGAAACGCTTCCGCGAAGACCTCTATTACCGCCTCAACGTCTTGCAGGTCGGCACGGCGCCGTTACGCGAGCGGCATGGTGATCTGGCGCTGCTGGCCAATCATTTCGCGCATTTCTACAGCCAGGAAACCGGGCGGCGTCCGCGCAGTTTCAGTCAGGACGCGCTGGTGGCGATGGGCAAACACGACTGGCCGGGCAACGTCCGCGAACTGGAAAACCGCGTCAGACGGGGTCTGGTGCTGGCCGAAGGACGGCAGATAGAGGCCTTCGACCTGGGCTTGCTGGGTGAAGAAGAGATTGTTTCGAGCATGGGCACGCTGGACGAGTACAAGAGCCGCGCCGAACGCCAGGCCTTGTGCGACGTACTGACCCGGCACAGCGATAACCTCAGTGTTGCGGCCAAGGTATTGGGCATCTCCCGGCCAACGTTCTACCGGTTGCTGCACAAGCATCAGATTCGTTGATTGATCTACGAACGGCCCGTAGCAGTCCGGCTTGCCGGCAGTGGCGATCTTGAGGTCGCTGCCGCTGGCAAGCCAAGCTGCTACGGACTCGCCAACAGCGTCGCGACAGCCTGTAAAGCCTGTTCCAGGCGGTAGCTCCAACTTCCGTTCAATACCTCATAGTGCTGACCATGGCGGTCCAGCCAGTCACGGCTGGCCTGGAAAAATGCCTGTCGCTCGCTGAGCAGCGGCTGGCAACGCTGGCCGTCGCCCACCCATTCGACACCGTCGGGCGACAGCAGCAAGTGCAGGTCGTAATGGCGGGCAAGGAGGGCCTGTTCCAGCCAGTCCGGGCAGTCGCCGAACAGCGTGCGACTCCAGAGGATATTGCTCAGCAAGTGGGTGTCGAGGATCAATAGCTCAGGCTGACGGGCACGGGCGGCGTCTTCCTGGTCCAGTTGTCCTTGAGCGATGAGTGGAATGTCGGCGTAACAGGTGTCGCGCTGCTCGGTGTCAATAAAGTGGCGGACATACTCGTCCACCCGCTCACCGCCGAAACGCTGCTGGATATGCGTTGCCAGCCAGCTCTTGCCGCTGGATTCGGGGCCGGTCAGTACCAGAACTTTCATGTTTTCAGCGCGCCAGTGCCGGGTCGGTGCGCCATTCCCGCCAGCCTTGCACCGCCAGCAACGTGAACAGGGCATACAGGGCTGCCGTCAGGTACAGCGCTTTATAAAGGAACAGGCCAACAAAGATGACATCAAGGACGATCCACAGCGGCCAGCACTGGACGCGCTTCTGCGCCATCCATACCTGCGCCACCAGGCTGAAACCGGTCAGCGCGGCGTCGAGCCAAGGCTGCGCCGCGTCGGTGAAATGCGCCATTGCCGCACCCAATGCAAGGCTCACCAGGGAACCGATCAGCAGACTGACGATCAGACCTCCGCCACCCAGGGAGGTGACGCGGCGGCCGTTGTCGACGCTGCCGTGGCGGGTCCACTGCCACCAGCCGTACAGTTGCAGCGCGGCGTAGACCACCTGCAGGAGCATGTCCGAATACAGCTTCACGTCGAAGAAGATCCAGGTGTAGAGCAACACCATCACCAGGCCGATCGGCCAGCACCAGGGGTTCTGCCGGACAGTCAGCCAGACGGCGACGACAC
Source organism: Pseudomonas sp. NPDC090208 (assembly GCF_044746785.1). Taxonomy (NCBI): domain Bacteria; kingdom Pseudomonadati; phylum Pseudomonadota; class Gammaproteobacteria; order Pseudomonadales; family Pseudomonadaceae; genus Pseudomonas; species Pseudomonas sp. NPDC090208. The sequence goes on along the minus strand of NZ_JBIVCU010000016.1, from coordinate 111,894 downwards.
CCAGCGCAGCGGCGAACAGCTCAAGCCCGGACATGCAAGCTCCTGTGGGAAAGGGAGAAAAATCGGTCGGCGATTGTAAGCGCTTTGCACAGGAATGTGGGGGGCGGATGGCATTTGCAGAAAAAGCCCTTGCCGTCATGGATAAATCGTCATGGACGGACAGTAACGTCAGCGCCTTCGCCTCAACAACCTGCTGAGGCGTTCGCCTGAGAGGTCTGATAGCATCGCCGCGCTCGCGTGCCAGAGCGTTTCGTCTTGACCATTCATGCGTTTTTTACATCGGACCGTTTATCGTTCGCTGAATCGTCGAATACATAGTAAGAGAGCGCTGCCAAGAGCAGGCTCCATTGGGGGAATGATGGATTTTTGGACCGCCGCACAGGCGTACGTTCTTGGCGTCGTAGAAGGGTTGACGGAGTTCTTGCCGATCTCCAGCACCGGCCACCAGATCATCGTTGCCGACCTCATCGGTTTCGGCGGCGATCGGGCAATGGCATTCAACATCATCATCCAGCTGGGCGCGATCCTCGCCGTGATGTGGGAGTTTCGCCACAAGATCCTCGAAGTCGTCTTCGGCCTGACGACTCGCCCGCAGGCTCGGCGCTTTACCGCCAACCTGATCGTCGGCGTGTTGCCGGCCATGGTGCTGGGGGTGATGTTTTCCGACCTGATCCACGAGTACCTGTTCAACCCGATCACGGTTGCGGCGGCACTGGTGATCGGCGGCTTCATCATGCTTTGGGCCGAGCGCCGTCAGCACACCATCCGGGTCGAGAGTGTCGATGACATGACTTGGGCCGATGCGCTGAAAATCGGCTTTGCCCAATGCCTGGCGATGATCCCCGGCACCTCGCGCTCCGGTTCGACCATCATCGGCGGCTTGCTGTTCGGCCTGTCGCGCAAGGCGGCCACCGAGTTTTCGTTCTTTCTGGCGATGCCGACCATGGTCGCCGCGTCGGTGTATTCCGGCTACAAGTACCACAGCCTGTTCCAGCCCGGCGATTTTGCGGTGTTCGCGATCGGCTTCGTGACCTCGTTCATTTTCGCCATGGTCGCCGTGCGTGCGTTGCTCACGTTCATCGCCAATCACAGCTACGCGGTGTTCGCCTGGTATCGCATCGGTTTCGGCCTGCTGATTCTGGCGACCTGGGCGTTCGGCTGGGTCGACTGGAGCAGCGTGAAGGCTTGAAGCGATGACTCAACGTCCGCAGACGAAGGACCACAAGCGCACGGCCAGCACGACGGTGCGCTTCGTCAGGTTCAAGTGGCTGGTATTTGTCCTGCTCTGTGCCTTGCCGGCTTGTGGCCTGATCATGGGCGGCTGGCGAGGCGGGGCGTGGCTGCCGGCCGCCTTTTATGCGCTGTTCAGCGTGATTGCCTTCGGTCTGTATGGCTGGGACAAGCAGCAGGCGCGCAACGAAGGGCGGCGCACGCCGGAGAAAGTCCTGCACGGCGCCGAACTGCTGGGCGGCTGGCCGGGGGCGTTGCTGGCGCAGCAGGTGTTCCGGCACAAGACCCGCAAGCTGTCCTATCAACTGGTGTTCTGGGCAATCGTGCTGTTGCACGAATTGTTCTGGGCCGACCGTGTTTTGCTGGGCGGACGCTTCATTGCTCGCCATCTTTATTAGAGTTGCAAGCTGCGAGCCGCAAGCCGCAAGTTTGAAGCTTGAAGCTTGAAGCTTGAAGCTTGAAGCTTGAAGCTTGAAGCTTGAAGCTTGAAGCTTGAAGCTTGAAGCTTGAAGCGTGGAGCTTAGAGCTTGAGCGCGACCTGACGCTTCTTTGGCAACTTGCTGACCACCAGTTGGTGGGGCGGATCAGCAGGTCGCGCAATTCCTCGTCACTCACGGTCAGCGGCACACTCAGGGTGATCCAGTGTGCTCGGGCCAGATAGGGCGCGGGGCGGATACCGGGCCGGTCGACGTAGCCGAGGAAAAGCTCGGCGCCGACCTTGAATGACAGATCGTTGCCGGCCAGGCCCATCAGCGCGAACATTTTAGTCTCGGCGATGGAGAACACCCGCACGCCACCCCATTTGTAGTCCTCACGAGCGCCGGGCAGGCTCAGGCAGAATGCGGCGATTTCGTCGACAGTCATGCAGATTCCCTTTCTTGAAAGCAATTGAACAGGTGGTCGGCCAGGCCGGCCGCGCGGCTTCGTTGAATCGACGTCTTCGCCACTGACCTTGTGCGCCTGAAGAGAGCGGGCAGTTACAGCGTGAGTTCCCCGCACTGGTTGAACGCATGCTCAAGATGCTCCAGCCACGCCCTGACGGCAGGCAACACCCCGCGCCGGTGGGGGTAAACCGCCTGCAGCCAGGCAGGAGGGCAATGCCAGTCCGGAAGCAGGCGCACCAGCGTACCGGCCGCGAGCTCTGCCTCGCAGTACATCATCGGTAGCACGGTGAAGCCCAACCCCGCCAATGCCGCTTCCTTTCGCATGCCGAAGTCTTCAACCGCCAGACGAGCAGGCATGGCCAGTTCGAAGCGTTCGCCGTCATCACTGTACAAGCGCGCACGCGCGAGACGATCGGCATCCGGCGCGCCAAGAAACGGAAGCTTCGTGAGGTCGCGTGGGTGATTGAGTGCGTGGGCCGCGGCGAACTCGGGAGACGCCACCACTTCGGTATGCGCTTCCCGAAGGCGCCGGGCGATCAGATTCGGATCTTCGTCGCTGGCTTCTCGTACCCGCAGCGCGACATCGATGCCTTCGTTGATCAGATCGACGCGTCGATTGACCAGCAGCAGGTCCAGTTGGACATCGGGATAACGCAGCAGAAAATCCCTCACCAGTGGGGTCAGGAACTGATTGGCCAGACCGACCGGGCTGCTCACCCGCAAAGGCCCGCGCGGCACACTGGCGGCGCTTGCCACCATCTCGTCGGCAAGGTCGGCCTCAAGCAACATGGCCTGACAGTGCCGAAGGTAGCGTTCACCGAGAGTGGTGAGTTGAAGCTTGCGAGTGGTGCGCTGGAGCAGGCGTGTGTCGAGGCGCTCTTCAAGCTCAGCGATCCGCCGGGACAGACGAGACTTGGGGATACCCAGAATACGACCGGCAGCCGCGAAACCACCGGCCTCGACCACCTTGGCGAAATAAAAAAGATCGTTCAGGTTTCGAGGATCACTGATAGGCAATTTGTAGCTTCCATCAAAAGCGGCAGTATGAACCATTTCAACGCGTTGATTGGCGGTGGCAGGTAGCAGGCGGTGGTTTTTATCACGGCTGACCGGCGCTTGAAACGTGCGCTCATCCGACGCTAGCGCGCATGCGCATGGGGCAGCGCTTCATAGGCGATCAAGCCCAGACGCTGGCGCACCGCCGCTTCGATACCGGCAGCATCAAGCCCGCACTCGGCAAGCATTTCAGCAGGCTTGGCAGGTTCGACGAAGCGGTCCGGCAAACCGAGATGGAGCAGCGGCTTGAGCAGGTGTTCCTCGGCCAGAAACTCCGCCACGGCGCTGCCTGCACCGCCCATGATGCTGTTTTCCTCGATGGTCACCAGCAGTTCGTGGGAGTCGGCCAGGTCGCGAATCAATGTGCTGTCCAACGGTTTGACGAAGCGCATGTCCGCCACTGTGGCGTCCAGTGTTTCGGCGACTTTCAGCGCGTCCTGCAACGCCGGGCCGAACACCAGCAGAGCGACGTGACTGCCCCGGCGGCGAATCACGCCTTTACCGATTTCCAGCGGTTCAAGAGCGGCCTCGATGTTGGCGTTGGGGCCGTTGCCACGGGGGTAGCGTACCGCCGCAGGCCCGACATGAAGAAAGCCGGTGCTGAGCATCCGGCGCAGTTCGTTTTCATCGCTGGGCGTCATGATCAACAGATGAGGGACGCAACGCAGGTAGGACAAGTCGAAACTGCCGGCGTGAGTCGGCCCGTCTTCGCCCACCAGCCCGGCACGGTCGATGGCGAACAGCACATCAAGGTTTTGCAGCGCGACGTCATGGATCAGTTGATCGTAAGCCCGCTGCAGAAAGGTGGAGTAGATCGCGACCACCGGCTTGAGTCCGGCGCAGGCCATACCAGCCGCCAGGGTCACGGCATGTTGTTCGGCGATGGCCACATCGAAATAGCGATCCGGATAGCGCCGGCTGAACTCGATCAGGTCCGAGCCTTCTTTCATCGCTGGCGTGATCCCGGTCAGGCGTGGATCGGTCGCCGCCATGTCGCATAACCATTGACCGAAGACGCTGGAGTACTTCGGCCCGGTGACTTTCTTTGGCGACGCCACGGCCCGCACCGGCTCCTGTCTGGTAATCGCGTGATAGCCGATGGGGTCGGCTTCGGCAGGGGAGAAGCCTTTGCCTTTTTGGGTCACGACATGCAGGAATTGCAGGCCATCGAGACGACTCAACCGGCGCAGGGTTTCGACCAGGGTCGGCAAATCGTGGCCATCGATCGGGCCGCTGTATTGCCAGCCGAGCTCTTCGAACAGCGTCCCGGGGACCAGCAGGCTCTTGGCGCATTCTTCAGTGCGGCGCGCCAGCGGCCAGGCTCCCGGCAGGTGCGACAGAATCTGTTTGCTGCTTTCGCGCACGCTGGAGTAGGTGCGGCTGGAAAGGATGCGGGTCAGGTAGCTGGACAGTCCACCGACGTTATTGGAGATCGACATCTCGTTATCGTTGAGGATCACCAGCATGTTGGCCTGCACGTCTGCGGCATGGTTCAACGCTTCGAATGCCATGCCGGCGGTGAGGGCACCGTCGCCGATCACGGCGATGGATTTGCGGGTTTCGCCCTTGCGTCGCGAGGCAATGGCCATGCCCAGCGCCGCGCTGATCGAGGTGCTGGAGTGGCCGACGCCAAAGGTGTCGTACTCGCTTTCGCAGCGTTTCGGGAAGGCGGCGAGACCGTCTTTTTGCCGCAGTGAGGGCATGCGCTCGCGCCGACCGGTCAGAATCTTGTGCGGATAGGCCTGATGACCGACATCCCAGACCAGGCGGTCGACGGGGGTGTTGAACACATAATGCAGGGCGATGGTGAGTTCGATGACCCCCAGCCCGGCACCGAAATGCCCCCCGGTCTGACCGACGGCATACAGCAACTCCTGGCGCAGTTCATCGGCCAGTTGCACCAGGTCTTCTTCGCCGAGCTGACGTAGCCTGTCCGGTGTCGCGGCGCGGTCCAGCAGAGGGGTGGCAGGGCGCACGCGGGGCATTTCATGGTACGTCGTGGGCATCGGAACATCCTTCAACGGATTTGGCCAATGATTGCGAATGACCCTGATCCATGGCGTGTGAAATTTCTGTGATCAGGATTTCACGCCACTGACCCGTATCAGTGGCGTCGCTCGACGATAAAGCGGGCGAGGGCCCGCAACGGCTCCGCACCTTCGCCCAACCCGTGCAGGGCGGACAGGGCCTGGTCGTGCAGCACGCGAGCGTATTGTCTGGCAGCCGCCAGGCCGATCAGCGCCGGGTAGGTCGGTTTGTCATGGGCAATGTCGGCGCCCTGGCGTTTGCCGAGGGTGGCGGTGTCGCTCTCCACGTCGAGAATGTCGTCCTGCACCTGAAACGCCAGCCCGACAGCCCGTGCATACTCACGCAGTGCTTGCAACGAGCTGTCCTGCGCATTGCCGCTGGCCAGAGCACCCAGCTGAACGCTGGCTTCGATCAGGGCGCCGGTCTTGTGCCGGTGCATGACTTCCAGCGCGCTCTGGTCCAGGTGATGACCCACTGCCTCAAGGTCGATGGCCTGACCGCCCACCAGTCCGCCCGGGCCGACCGCGCGCGCCAGCACGCCGAACATCCGCAGGCGCAGATCAGCCTGATGCGGGTTGAAGCGATCGTCTGACAGGGCTTCAAAGGCCAGCGCCTGCAACCCGTCGCCGACCAGAATCGCGCAGGCTTCGTCAAAGGCGATATGGGTCGTGGGCCGGCCGCGGCGCAGGTCATCGTCGTCCATGGCCGGCAGATCATCGTGCACCAGCGAGTACGCGTGAATCAGCTCGACGGCGCAGGCTGCGCCTTGAGCATGGTTCGTATCGCCCTCAAGGGCTTCACAGGCGGCATAGACCAGCATCGGCCGTACGCGTTTTCCGCCGTTGACGACGCTGTAGTGCATCGCCTGATAGAGGCGCTGCAATTCGGGGCGGGGCGATTGCAGAAACTGCTCCAGAACAGCATCGACACGGATCTGACAGGTCTTTTGGTAGGTCGCGAAATCAACAGGCATTTTCTGGTCGGTCATGGCTGAAAACCATTGTCGTCGGCTGTAGTGAAAATCAGGCTGCATTGACACTAGCAGAGGCTGTCCCGGGCGGCGAAATACACGCACAAAGAAACCGGGTACGCCGGCAAATGCCTGCCTGTGTTGCGGTTTACGGAGACGGGATACCGCTGCGCATCGATTGGGGCGAAGCGCGCCGTCGTCATCTGGGCGTATACACCCGGCCTTTCCAGCGCGAACGCACGCCTCGCCAGTAACGCAATGCCGAACTCCAGGTCATGCCCAGATAAAACGCTGCACTCAACGGCAGCAGCAGCGCCCAGGCCAGCGGCATGCGGTAATAACGCAGGATGGGCAGGTAGCCGACCGTCATGGTCAGCCAGGCGGCCAGCGCCCACGGGCGGTAAACCGTTGACGCCAGCAGGACGAACGGCCCGGCGTAGGCGATCAGAAACACCAAAGTCACGCCCAGCAACAGGGGCGTCGAATAACCCAGCTGGGTGAACGCGGAACGCGCGACCATGTCGTGAATCGAGCCCAGCGTGCCGTAGGGGCGAAGGCTGATGACATCACGGCTGAGGCCAAGCCAGGTGCTGTGGCCGGCATTCTTGACCTGGCGGGCCAGCGCACAATCATCGATCAGTGCATCACGCAGGCAGCCAAAAGCGCCCACCCGCTGGAGCACCGCGGTGTCCACCAGCACACAACCGCCGGCGGCTGCCGCCACATGACGAAAACGGGAATTGGACAGGGCAAAGGGGTACAGCAGTTTGAAGTAGTAGACAAAGGCGGGCAGCAGCAGGCAATCCCAGAAGCTGCTGCGGCGCAGGTCGGCGATCAGCGAGACGAACTGTTTGCCTTCGCGTTGCTTGAAGGCCAGCAGCGTTGCCAGCAGGCCCGGCTGTAGCTGAATGTCAGCGTCCAGCAACAACGTCATGGGCGTGTGTACCTGAGACTTGCCCTGTTCCAGCGCCCAGAGCTTTCCCGCCCAGCCTTCAGGCAACGGTTGACCATGGATGACGCGGGTGTTGGCAAATCCGCTGGCAATCTGCGCGGTCGTATCGTCGGACTGATCGTCGATGACCCGTATCTGCAGGCCCAGGCCCTGTTGTTGCAGTGCGTCGAGGGTCGCTCCGAGGACGCTGGCTTCGTTACGGGCGGGGATCAGGACGGTGATCTGGCTCAGGTCCGGGGCCGTTGCTGGTGGCGCTTCGACCTCCAGCCGTTCGCGGGTGCTCCAGGGGCGCCAGGGCGCCAGCAACACGGCGCCCCAGATGATCAGCGGGAGGAGGGCGAAGGCGCTGGACATGCCTTCAGCGCTCGTCCGGGTCCTGGGCGGATGAGCCAATGGCATGCAGCGGGATGCGTCGGGTTTCAGCGCGTGGCGGATACAGGATCGGCAGTTCGGGGGCCATTGCGCCGTCGGTACGCGGCCCGAACAGCGCCACGCCCAAGGCTTTCAGCGGGTGGGCGAAGGTGTCGTTGACCGCGCTGCCTTCAAATCCGCAATGGGCCATGCAATTGTCGCATTTGGGGTTGATGCCGACCCCGTAGCTTTCCCACGCGGTGTCTTCCATCAGGGCCTTGTAGGTGGGGGCATAGCCTTCATCCACCAGCAAGTAGCAGGGCTTCTGCCAGCCGAAAATGTTGTACGTCGGGTTGGACCAGGGCGTGCACTGGTAGCGCTGATTGCCGGCGAGGAAGTCGAGAAACATCGACGACTGATTGAACACCCACTTGCTGTTGCGCTGCCGACCCCGTTTGAACACCTCGCGAAACAGCGTCTTGCTTTCGGTGCGCCCCAGAAACACATCCTGTCGCGGGGCATGCTGATAGCTGTAGCCCGGCGAAACGGTAATGCCTTCGATTCCCAGAGACGTGGCGTAATCGAAGAAGTCGGCGACTTCGTCAGGAGGCTCCTGATTGAACAGCGTGCAGTTGATGGTGACGCGGTAGCCACGCGACAAGACCAGTTTGATCGCCTCGATGGCCTTGTCGAACACGCCGTCCATGCACACTGATTCGTCATGCCGTTGCTGCAGGCCGTCCAGATGGATCGACCAGGTGAAGTAGGGTGAGGGCTGGTATTCGTCAATGTGTTTGGGCAGCAGAATGGCGTTGGTACACAGGTAGACGAATTTCTTGCGGGCGATGATGCCCTGGACAATCTGCGGCAGCTCTTTATGGATCAACGGCTCGCCGCCGGGGATCGACACCACCGGCGCATCGCATTCGTCCACGGCACGCAAGGCATCTTCGACGCTCATGCGCGTCTTCAGAATATGCTTGGGATGATCGATCTTGCCGCAGCCGGCGCAGGCCAGATTGCACTGGAACAGGGGCTCCAGCATCATCGCCAGCGGGTACCGGTGCTCGCCTTTCAGTTTTTTGCCCAGGATGTATTTCGCAATCCTGGCTTGCTGAATCAGGGGAATGCCCAAGGGACTCTCCACTCTCGCAGGTCGCAGACGCCAACTCAGGAAAGGGACTCGAACAGCTCGGGGTGATCCCGACGCAGACGTTCCCACTCGATCTTGAACCAGGGCGTGAACCGTTGTGGCTGTTCGGCCAGTTCCAGATCCAGCGCCTCGGGAGAAATGTAGCGCAATGCCGAGACCTCGTTGAGGTTGACCGTCGGGACATCGTCACTGCGCCCGGCATACACCCAGCACAATTCGTGTTCGGCACCTTCGGCATCGAACTGCGCCTGATATTCGAACTTGAACAGGAAGTGCGAGGTGCAGCGCATGCCCAGCTCTTCGGCCAGACGGCGCTCGATGGCAATGTCCAGGGTTTCGCCGCGACGCGGGTGGCTGCAGCAGGTGTTGGACCAGAAGCCCGGCCATAGCCGTTTGCCTTCTGCACGTTGCTGCAACAGCAACTCGCCACGGCTGTTGAACACCAGCAGGGAAAATGCCCGGTGCAGCAGGCCTTGCCCCTGGTGCGCGGACTGTTTGTCGAGAAAACCGATTTCCCGGTCGTTCTGATCGACCAGCACCAATGGCTCGTCGTTGAAAGAAACCACCTCTCTGGATTGACGCCACACCTGTTCTTGGTTAGCCAAAATCAACCTCCTCAACGAGCTGCAGCGCCGAAGCGTCGCGCGGGTCCAGCTAGCGTAGCGCAGTTCGGCCGATGCACAGGATTTCTGATTCAGCGCTGGCGCCTGTGCAGCCCTGACTATACTGCTGGCCCCATGTGGAACCAATCGATTGCCAGTACTGTTGCCTTCTGGCTGGGCAGTGCGCTGTTGTTCGCGGCCGCCGGCTATGCCGTGGCAGCGCTGGGCGCCGTGTACAAAAGTCTCCGGGCCAGGGAAACCGTGCCGGGCGACGGCGCCTGCCCGTGTGCCGTCAGCGTGCTCAAACCACTGAATGGCGCCGAGCCCGGTCTATATGAAAACCTGCGCAGTTTCTGCGTGCAGCGCCATGACCACTATCAATTGGTCTTCGGTGTCCGCGAAGCATCGGACCCGGCTATCGAGGTGGTCAAGCGGCTGCGTACCGAATTCCCGCAGCTGGACATCCAGTGTGTGGTGGAAGCGGGTGTGTACGGCGCCAACCTGAAGGTCAGCAATCTGCTGAACATGCTGCCCCATGCCCGGCATGACTGGCTGGTGCTGGCGGACAGCGATATCAGCGTGCCAAGCGATTATCTGGCGCGGGTCACCGCACCGCTGGCCGACCGACGGGTGGGCATCGTGACCTGTCTTTATTATGGCGTACCGCGAGGCGGGTTCTGGTCGCGGCTCGGCTGCCTGTTCATCGATGACTGGTTCGCCCCCTCGGTGCGTCTGGCCCATGCCTGTGGTTCGCGACGGTTCGCTTTCGGCTCGACGATTGCGCTGCGCCGGGAAAGCTTGCAGGCGATCGGTGGATTCGAGGCGCTGAGCGATGTGTTGGCCGACGACTTCTGGCTGGGGGAGCTGACCCGACAGGCGGGATTGCAGACGGTGTTGTCCGGGCTGATGGTGGGTACCGATGTCAGTGAGCGTCGTTTGTCCGAACTGTGGACCCACGAATTGCGCTGGTTGAGAACCATTCGCTCGCTGGCGCCGGCCGGCTTTGCGATGAGTTTTGTCTGCTTCACCTGGCCCGTGTCCTTGCTCGGGCTGTGGCTGGCGCCCACTTCGCTGAATCTGTGTGTGGCGCTGGCGGCAGGGCTGGCGCGCGGGGTGCAGTTTTTCCTCGGGCGGTCGGTGATCCCCGTTGCCACAACCTGGTTCGAGGTGCTGCTGACGCCTGTTCGGGACCTGTTGCTGCTGCTGGAGTGGATGGTGGCGTTGACCGGCTGGCGGGTGAAATGGCGAGGTCAGGTGATGCATGCGCGCAAGGATGGATCGGTACGCTATCCTTGACGCTCACGTTGTTGTGGTGCGTTGGCAGCTGGTGGTGGTCTATTCCGGTCAGATGAACCTGGGGGCTGAACATTCCAATGAAGACGCTTTTTCTGCAAGCTCCGTCCTTCGACGGGTTCGACGGCGGTGCCGGTTCCCGGTATCAGGCCAAACGCGAGATCAAGAGCTTTTGGTACCCGACCTGGCTGGCCCAGCCGGCAGCGCTGGTGCCAGGTTCGCGTGTGCTGGACGCTCCGGTGGAAGAACTCAGCGTCGAACAGTCATTACAGATCGCCGCCGAGTATGAGCTGGTCATCATTCATACCAGCACCCCTTCATTTCCCACCGACGCCCGGTTCGCTGAATTGCTGAAAGAGCGGCGCCCCGCCATCGTGATCGGCATGATCGGCGCGAAAGTGGCCGTCGACCCCACGGATTCGTTGAAGGCCTCGGCCGCCATCGACTTTGTCGCCCGGGAAGAATTCGATTTCACCTGCAAGGAAATTGCCGAAGGGCGGCACCTGAGCGAGGTCGCGGGCATCAGTTACACACTGGCCGATGGCACCGTACAGCACAACCCGGCGCGGGAGATGATCGAGGACATGGACCAGTTGCCGTTCGTGGCGCCGGTCTATCAGCGAGACCTGAAAATCGAGCGCTATTTCATCGGCTACCTCAAACACCCGTATGTCTCGATCTACACCGGTCGCGGCTGTCGTTCCAAATGCACGTTCTGTCTGTGGCCGCAAACCGTGGGCGGGCACCGTTATCGCGTGCGTTCGGCCGCCAACGTGGTGGCCGAGGCCAAATGGATCAAGGAAAACATGCCGCAGGTGAAGGAGTTGATGTTCGATGACGACACCTTCACCGACAGCTCGCAAATGGAACGTGTGCACGAAATTGCCCGCGGGCTGCACGCCCTCGGCTGGACCTGGAGTTGCAACGCCAAGGCCAACGTGCCCTACGAATCGCTGAAGATCATGAAAGATAACGGCCTGCGCCTGTTGCTGGTGGGTTACGAATCCGGTGACGACCAGATTCTGCACAACATCAAAAAGGGCCTGCGCACTGACATTGCCCGCACGTTCACCGAAAACTGCCGAAAACTCGGCATTCAGGTTCACGGTACCTTCATTCTCGGATTGCCCGGCGAAACCCGGGAAACCATCGCCAAAACCATCGCCTTCGCCAAGGAAATCAACCCGCACACGGTTCAGGTTTCGCTGGCGGCGCCGTATCCGGGCACCCGGATGTACAAGGAAGCGGTGGAGAACGGTTGGCTGGAGCCGAACCGCGACGTCAATCTGGTCAACGACAAGGGCGTGCAACTGGCGTTGATCACCTACCCGCATTTGTCGCGGGAAGACATCTTCCATGGCGTCGAGACCTTTTACCGCAGCTTCTATTTCCGGCCTTCGAAAATCTGGGAAATCGTCAAGGAGATGCTCTGCAGTTGGGAGATGACCAAACGCCGCTTGCGTGAAGGCGTGGAGTTCATGCGTTTCCTGCGCGCCCACGAGGCGTGAGTGAAGTCGGCAGGGGCGGCGCGTCCGCGGCTGATCGTCACCGCCGACGACTTCGGCTTGCATCCGGCGGTCAATCAGGCGGTGGAACAGGCTTACCGCGAAGGTGTGCTGCGCGCTGCCAGTCTGATGGTGGCAGCGCCCGCAGCTGCTGATGCGGTCAGCCGCGCCCGGGCACTGCCGGGGCTGGCGGTCGGGTTGCACCTGGTATTGGTCGAGGGCAAGGCGATGCTGACGCCCGAGCGGATACCGGACCTGGTGGACGCTGAGGGTTGTTTCAGCAATGACATGGTGCGCGCCGGTTTTCGCTTCTATTTCCTGCCCGGCGTCAGACGCCAGCTGGCCGCCGAAATCCGCGCCCAGTTCGAGGCTTTTGCGGCCACGGGGCTGACGCTGGACCACGTCAACGCCCACAAGCACTTTCATCTGCATCCAACGGTGTTGTCGTTGATGTTGTCCATCGGACGCGAATTCGGCTTGCGTGCCGTCCGGCTGCCGGCCGAGCCCGGCATGGGGCCGTGGCTGCGTCCGTGGCTTGCGCTGATGCGATGGCAGATGAAGCGCGCCGGGGTGGTCTACAACGACCATGCGTTCGGGCTGCAGCACAGTGGCGGCATGGATGAAAACGTGGTGCTGGACATGTTGCAACGCATGCCCGATGGCCTGTCGGAGCTGTACCTGCACCCGGCGACCCATGGCGGGCTGACGCCGGGCATGGCGGATTACCGGCACGCTGACGAACTGGCGGCGCTGTTGTCACCGCGGGTGCGCAGCGTGATCGCCGGGCACTACCGGTTGTGCAACGGATTCGGCGACGCCGGTGCGCTGTCATGAAGCTCGCCAGCTACATCGCCGGGGTGTTGGGCCTGCTGGTGGTGATCGCACTGGTGTTGCATCAGGACGCTTCGGCGATTCTCGGCGCACTCGATCACGCCGGCTGGGCGCTGCTCTGGTTGCTACCGTTTCATGTCTTGCCGTTGCTGCTGGATGTCGTGGGCTGGCGCTTGTTGCTGGCGCCCCGCGATCCGCAACGTGCCGCTGGCGTTGGCTATCTGTTCTGGGTCGCTGCCGTGCGCGAAGGCTGCAACCGTTTGCTGCCGGTGGCCAATATCGGTGGTGAGATCGTCGGCATTCGCCTGGTCAAATGGCGTGGCATCGACGGTGCGTCAGCCACCGCCAGCGTGATCATCGAAGTGCTGTTGACGCTGCTCAATCAGTACCTGTTTACCGCGCTGGGCATCGTCCTGCTGATTGTGCTCAGTCAGCACGTGGGTGCTCTCGACTCAGTGCTGGTCGCTCTGGCCGTCAGCCTGCCATTGCCTATAGGCCTGTTTCTGGTGGTGCGATACGGCCGGATATTCACCCGCATGGAAGAGGTCGCCGAAAGAATGCTGGGCGGGCGTTCGCGCCTCAGCGAGTTGATCGACGGCAACCGCCTGGACCTGGCCATTGGCGAGTTGTGTGCCCGCCCGGCGCTGCTGGTGGGCGCAGGTGCCTGGCAATTGGCGGGCTTTGTGCTGGGCAGTTTCGAGTGCTGGCTGGCCCTGCATATGCTGGGGTATCCGGTCAGCGTCTGGGATGCCATCGCCATCGAGGCGGTGATCCAGGCGCTGCGCCATATCATTTTCATCGTGCCCGCCGGGTTGGGTGTGCAGGAGGGCGGGCTGTTGCTGTTCGGCAGCATGATCGGCGTCCCACCCGATGTCAGCATCGCGCTGTCGCTGGTCAAACGCCTGCGTGAAGTCGGTTTCGGCGTGCCGGCGCTGCTCTCCTGGCAATGGATGGAGATACGCAGGCTGCACGGTCGCCATGCGCTGACAGTCAACCGGCAAAAGGAGATCCTTGATGACCAGTGATGCCCCCATCGCGGCTGCTGACCATGCCATGCGCCACTGGAACAGCGAAGAACCCGGACGCATAAAGATTGGTTCCGAGGCGCACAAACGGCTGTTCTGTCGCATGTTGCTGGACACCCACAACCCCTATAAACCCGCGGTCATGGTCTGGCCGCAGCTCACTCCGGAGGTGTTGCAGCGCATCACGTCGCTGCCGATCTGGGACATCGCGGTACAGACCGAAGGCCGCGCTCAGTTGCGGGTGCAGACCTATGCCGAGCGCATCGGCGATCCGCTGTTGCGCGAGGCGTTGGTCATGGACGGCGGTGAAGAGGCCCGACACAAAGTCGTGCTGAGCAAACTGGTGGAGGCGTACGGCATTGCGCTGGAACCGGAGCCGGCGTATCTGGTGCCCAAAGACCCGGAGTGGGGCTGGCTGGTCACGGGTTACAGCGAATGCATCGACAGCTTCTTCGCGTTCGGCTTGTTTGCCTCAGCCAGGCAGGCCGGGTTTTTCCCGGAAGAGCTGGTGGAGACCTTCGAGCCGGTGATTCAGGAAGAAGCGCGGCACATTCTGTTTTTCGCCAATTGGGTCGGTTGGCACCGGCGACAACTGAACAGCTGGCAGCGGCTGAAGTTCGAGTTCAAGGTCGCCCGGGTGTGGGCGTTTCTGGTCTGGGAACGCATCGGGATTGCCAGAGGCCTGGACAGCCACGAGCAAATGCAGGACGCCAACTTCACCCTCACCGGGCACCAGCAGATCGGGCTGGACCTGAAATTGCCTGAGTTGCTCGACCTGTGCCTGGCCGAGGATCAACGGCGCATGGCCGGTTACGACAAGCGCCTGCTGCGGCCCACCTTCATCCCGCGCCTGGCGCGTCTGGCCCGGCGTTTCATTCGATGACTCATGGCTGTTGCCGGAACCAGCGCACGGCATCTTCCAGTGCCAGGCGCGCAGGACCTGGAGCGTAACCCAGCTCGCGTTCGGCTTTGGCACTGGAAAAGAACATGCGTTTTTTCGACATGCGCACTTCCTCCACCGTGGCAATCGGCGAGGTTCCTGTCAGCCGTGCCCAGCCTTGCGCAACATGGGCGATGGGCATGACCACTGCGTGCGGCAAGCGCCAGCGCGGCGGCGAACGACCGGCGATGTCGGCAATTTCGCCGAGCAGCTCGCGCAGGCTGAGGTTCTGTCCGCCGAGGATATAGCGCTCGCCGACCACGCCGCGCTGAAACGCCAGCCAATGCCCCTCGGCAACATCGTCGACGTGGACGACATTCAGACCGGTGTCGACATAGGCCGGCAAGCGTCCGGCAATCGCATCGCGGACGATGCGCCCGGTGGGGGTGGGCTTGATGTCGCGCGGCCCGATGGGGGTCGACGGGTTGACGATCACCACCGGCAGGCCGGCAGCGGCCATGTCCCTGACACAGGCTTCGGCGAGAAATTTGGAGCGCTTGTAGTGGCCGATCATGTCGGCGAGAGAGACCGGCGTCAGTTCGTTGCCCGGGCTGCCATCGCCGGGAATGCCGAGGGTGGCCACGCTGCTGGTGTAGACGACACGTGAGACCCCGGCCGCCCGGGCGGCCTCGAACAGCGCACGGGTGCCGTCGACATTGGTGAGATAAAGTTCATCGGGCCGGGGCGCCCACAGGCGGTAGTCCGCTGCCACATGGAACAGCGCATCGCAACCCGCGCACGCCTTCAACAGTGTGTCTGGCCGGGTCAGGTCGGCCTCCACGAGCTGCACGTCCAGCCCCTGCACATTGCGCCGGTCCGAGCCGGGGCGAACCATGACGATGACCTGATGGCCTTCGCGCAAAATCCGCCGGGCCACGGCCGATCCGACGAAACCGGTGGCGCCGGTGACCAACACCTTCACGAAAATTTCACCACGAAATGATCCTTTGGCAACGCCTGCAATGTTGATATTTCAGGGCTCAAGGTTATTCAGCATGGACCAGAAATATCTACTACATTTGAGCAGCGGAAAATTTGAAAAGATGGGTGTAGCACAGCATTTTCAAACCATCCCTAACTCGGTGAAGAGGAGGGCCATGCATGACCCTATTCAGTCCCCCGCCTGCGCCCCATACGGCCGATATCAGTGCCGATGCTTATCAAGACGCCACACTGCCTAAAGTTTCAAGAACCTTCGCTCTGACCATTCCCCAGTTGCCGCCGCCATTGCGCCGGGCCGTCACCAACGCTTACCTGCTGTGCCGCATAGCCGACACCATCGAAGACGAGCCGGTTTTTTCCATCGAGGATAAACGCCGCTACGAAGACGGTTTCATCGACGCCGTGACCGGACGGATCGACCCGCATCTGTTTGCGGCCGAAGTGGCGCCGCTGTTTTCTCAGGAAACCTCGGTCGCCGAACGCGAGCTGGTGCATCAATTGCCGCTGGTGTTGCAGGTGACCCAGAGCCTGAAGCCGTCGCAACGGCTGGCGATCGTGAAGTGCCTGACGGTGATGTCGCAGGGCATGCACAGCTTCCAGCAGACCGTGGGTGTACACGGTCTGGACACCCTGCAGGACATGGATCGCTACTGTTATTGCGTGGCCGGTGTCGTGGGGGAAATGCTCACCGAGTTACTCATCGATTTCGACCCGGCGCTGGCGGGGCAGCGTCAGACGCTGATGCATCAGGCGCGATCTTTCGGCCAGGGCCTGCAAATGACCAACATTCTCAAGGACCAGTGGGAGGACTACCGACACGGGGTCTGCTGGCTGCCGCAGGATGTCTTTTCCCGCTACGGCGTGCGCCTCGACGGGCTCGAAGCCTGCCACCTGGAGGCCAGTTACGCGGGAGCGATGACTGAGCTGATCGGTGTGGCTCACGCCCACTTGCGCTGCGCACTGGACTACACGCTGGCGATTCCGACGAAGCATCAAGGGTTTCGCCGCTTCTGTCTGTGGAACATCGGGTTGGCTGTCCTGACCTTGCGCAAGCTGCAGAAGCACCTGGATTTTTCAGCCGGTGAGCAGGTGAAAATTTCTCACGGTGCAGTGGCGTCGACCATGCTGCTTACCCGATTGAGCGGACAAAGCAACAGTGGCCTGCGCTGGCTGTTCGCCAATGCGGCCTCCAGGCTCCCGCTGACACCGTTGTCGGCGGAGTGGAGCACTTCCGCGCAGCCGCATCTGGTCTAGGCTTTTTCAACGCAGCACGGGCGGCACTGCAGCGACGGTGCCGGCCCACAGTGACAGCCTGTACAACGTCTGGATACACGTCGCACGCCTGGCCATCAGGTCAGGCGCAACGCCAACGACTCATGTGATGAGCAGCCATGTTGGAACGGTCTTCCCTTGTTGCCCCCGGCATTGCCGAGAGTGTTCCCCGCACGTCCGAACCCGATCTCCTGCAGTCGGCCATCGGACGCGCCCGCAGCGCATTGCTCAAGCGGCAAGCTGCCGATGGCCACTGGTGTTTCGAGCTGGAGTCCGATTGCACGATCACGGCCGAATACATCCTGATGATGCACTTCACCGACGAAATCGATGACGGGCTGCAGAGCAAGATGGCGCGCTATCTGCGCGCCACCCAAGTGCTTGACGGCCACGGCGGCTGGGCACAGTACGTGGGCGGCGCGATGGACCTCAGTTGTACGGTCAAGGCGTATTTTGCCTTGAAGGCGGCGGGCGATGCGGCTGATGCGCCGCATATGCGCGTTGCCCGGGAAGCCGTACTGGCCTTGGGAGGCGCCGCCAGAAGCAACGTGTTCACCCGCATCCTGCTTGCCATGTTCGAGCAGGTGCCGTGGCGCGCCACGCCGTACCTGCCAGTGGAAATCATCCTGTTTCCACGGCGGGCGCCGATCCACATCGAAAAAATGTCCTATTGGGCGCGCACGACCACCGTGCCGCTGACCATTCTCTGCACCCTCAAAGCCAAAGCCATCAACCCGCGACGTATCGGCATCCGGGAACTGTTCACGGTGGACCCTGCGCAGGAACAGAACTATTTCCTCAAGGGCGGCTTGTTGAACCGGCTGTTTCTGGGCGTGGACAAGCTGGGGCGTGCCGTTGATGGCTGGATTCCCCGCCGCTTGCGTCGCTACGCGATCCACAAGGCCGAGAACTGGTTCCTGCCGCGCATGAATGGCGAAGACGGCCTTGGCGCGATTTTTCCGCCGATGGTCAACAGTTACGAGGCCATGTTGCTGCTGGGTTATCCCAAGGATCATCCAGCGCGTCAGACCTGCCTGCGCTCGATTCAGAAACTGGTGGTGCATCGCGCCGACGGCTCGGCCTACTGCCAGCCCTGTGTATCGCCGGTCTGGGACACCGGCTGGAGTGCGATGGCCTTGCTCCACAGCGGTGACGATCCTGCGACCGCGAGCGCCATCACCCGCGCCTGTGACTGGCTGGTGGCGCGCCAGGAGCTCGACTGCCATGGTGACTGGGCGGTGCGAGCGCCCGACGCAACGCCGGGCGGCTGGGCTTTTCAGTACGCCAACGCTTACTACCCGGACATTGACGACACCGCGTTGGTGGCGGCCTTGCTGCATGTGCGGGATCGCCGCCGCGGTCATCCGGGCGAGCACGCCTTCAATATCCAGCGTGCTACCGACTGGATGCTGGCGTTGCAATCGAAGAACGGCGGGTTTGCCGCGTTCGATGCGGACAACACCTACTACTACCTCAACGCGATTCCGTTCGCCGATCACGGCGCGCTGCTCGACCCGCCCACCGAGGATGTCTCCGGCCGTGTGGCGGCCTGCCTCGGCATCTTGTCGCGCGCGCAGGACGAACAGGCGTTGCGCCGCTGTGTCGACTACCTGCGTGGCAGCCAGCGGGATGACGGCTGTTGGTGGGGGCGCTGGGGCAACAACTATATCTACGGGACCTGGAGCGTGGTGTCCGGGCTGGTACTGGCCGGAGAAGACCCTGATCAGGCCTATTTGCGCAAGGCGGTCCAGTGGCTGCGCTCCCGGCAAAACGCCGATGGCGGCTGGGGCGAAAGCAACGACAGCTATTTTGACCCGACGCTGGCCGGCACCAACGCCGGCGTCAGTACTCCGCATTCGACGGCCTGGGCGGTGCTGGCGCAACTTGCGCTGGGTGAGGTGTTGTCCGACTCGGTCAGGCGCGGCATCGACTGTCTGCTCGCCAGCCAGCAGGCTGACGGCCTGTGGTCGCACCCTTCGCACAACGCCCCCGGTTTTCCTCGGGTGTACTACCTCAAGTACCACGGCTACGCCGCCTATTTCCCGCTGTATGCGCTGGCTCGCTACCGTTACCTTGCGGGACGGGCGAGGGCGCATCCGTGAAACTGAATTCGGTGGGTTTCGTGGTCGCTCTGCACGCCGAGGCGAGGGCTTTGACCCGAGCGGCGGTGTTGCCCGAAACCCTGGTTCCGTTGGTGGATGGCTGTGCGCTGTGGCTCAGCGGCATGGGCCAGGGCGCCGCCCGGCGAGGCGCGCTGGCGCTGGCCGATGCCGGAGCGCAGGCACTCGTCAGCTTTGGGGTGGCGGGTGCGCTGCAAGCCGGTCTGCACAGCGGAACCTTGATCTGCCCGCAGCGGGTATTGAACGACAGCGGCCTTGCCCACGCCACGGACCCTGAGTGGCGGGAGCAGCTTCATCGCCGTCTGCACGGCGCCGTGTTGAAGGTGGCGTTCGATCTTGATCTGTTGAGTGTGTCCCGGCCGCTGTTGACCGTGGAGGAGAAGGCCTCTGCGCACCAGCGCTGCTCAGCAGCAGCGGTGGACACCGAAAGCGCGGCAGTGGCCGCTGTCGCTGTGGAGCTCAAGCTGCCTTTCATGGTGTTGCGGGCCATTGTCGACGAGCGCGACGACCCGATACCCGAAGCGCTGCAAGCCGCTATCGACCCGTGGGGCAGACCGCGCCCGGCGCGGATGATTGCGGCGCTGCTGCAAAATCCGCAGTTACTGCTGCGTTTGCCCGGGCTGGCCGTGCGAATGAACAAAGCCGTTCGCTCGCTTCGTGCCGCCGCGCTGATCGTGCCCGGCTTGCAGCCGCTGCCGTCGGCCCACGCGGTTGTACATCCATCATGAGCGAGAAAGTCCGCCAGTGGCTGGTGTGGCTGGTGGATACCAGCGGTCGGCATCCGTGGGTGGTGCTGATGCTGGCAATGATCATGGCCGCCGCCAGCCTGGCGAGTGCCAATGCCTGGCTCAGTATCGACAGTGACTCCGATCACCTGTTTTCTGCGGATCTGCCCTGGCGTCAGCAAAGCGAGGCGTTTGCTGCGCAATTTCCGCAGTTCAGCGACACCTTGACGGCCGTGGTACGTGCCCCCACGGTTGAGGAAGCGCGGGAAAACGCATTGCTTCTGGCCACAGAACTGGCCGCTGATAGCCGCCACTTTCATTCGGTATCGACGCCGGGCATCAACGCATTCTTTGACCATCAGGGCTTGCTCCTGCTGCCGTCTGGCGATCTGTTCGACGTGCTCGACAGCATGCTGCAGAACAGTCAGTTACTCGACCCTCTGGTCGCCGATCCATCGGCCCGGGGGTTATTCAAGGCGCTCAATCGGCTGGTGGAAGTCGTTGATTTCGGCGCGACCGACTATCTCTCCGGTTTCGACACGCCACTGCGCAGCATCGACCGGACGCTCAACGCCGCACTGGCCGGACAGATTGCCCCGTTGTCCTGGCAAACCCTGCTGACCCCCCAGGTCGCCAGCGCCGGCGGTGCCGTGGAACTGGTGCTGATCCATCCCGATCTGGATCACGGAGCGCTGGAGCCGGGGCGGGCTGCGACTCAGGCGATGCTCGACATCGCCGCCCGGTTGCCTGACGTCGAGAACGGTCGGGTTCAGGTGCACTACACCGGCTCGGTGCCGCTGTCTGACGAGGAGTTCCAGTCGCTGACCGATCGCGCCGTGCCCATCGCGATCGGCACCGTGGTCATGGTGCTGGTCTTGCTGGCGCTGGCGTTGCGCTCGTGGCGAATGGTGCTCGCGGTGATGCTGACGGTGATGTTCGGGCTTGTCTTCACTCTGGGTTTCGCAGCGTTGGCGGTGGGGCGACTGAACATGGTGTCGGTGGCGTTTGCCGTACTGTTTGTCGGGCTGGCGGTGGATTTCGGCATCCAGTTCGGGGTTCGTCTGCAGGCACTGCGGCGCGGGAACCAGGGTTTTGCCGACACGCTGCATCGCACCGCGCTGCACGTGACCGGGCAGATCGGTCTGGCGGCACTGGCGACCGCCTGCGGTTTCCTGGCCTTTGCGCCGACGCATTTCAGCGGCATGGCGGAACTGGGGATCATTGCCGGCGTCGGCATGTTGCTGGCGCTGTTCAGTACGCTGACGATCTTGCCGGCGCTGTTGCGGCTGCTGGATAACGGCCAGCGTCTCGGTGACATGAAATTGCCGGGAGGAGGGCTGGCGGACGGCTGGCTGGCGCAACGCCCTGCACCCGTCCTGTTGCTGTTTGTGTTGCTGGCAGGGGCAGGGACGTGGAGTGCGCTCGATTTGCCGTTCGATGCCAACCCGCTGCACACCAAGCGCGCAGACACCGAAGCGATGCAGACCCTGAGTTCGCTGATGAACGACCCGGATACCAACCCCTTCACCCTCAACGTGCTGGTGGCCGACCTGGCGGCGGCGCGCAGTCTGAGCGCGCGCCTGTCGGCATTGCCGGAAGTGGAGCAGGTGGTCTCCGCTGCCGATTTCGTGCCTGAGGATCAGACTGGCAAGCTGGAGCAGATCAAGCAGGCGCTGGACCTGATGTACTCGGTGGTCGCCTCCCATGAAGCCCGGCCGACGCCGACCGCAGCCGAACTGCGTGAGGTGGCACGCAGCACCAGCCAGTCCATCGCCCGAATTGCCGGGGCATTGCCGGCGAACTCGCCGTTGCGTGACCTCGGTGAGTCGCTGGGGCGCCTGGCGCAGGCACCGGATAGCACGCTGACTGCGGCAAACGCGGCGTTGTCGCGCTTCCTGCCCGAGACGTTCAAACGCCTGGGCGCTTCGCTGTCGGCGCAACGGATTACCCTGCAGAGCCTGCCCGATGAGCTGCGCCGCGACTGGTTTACCGCTGACGGCAGGGTCCGGATTCAGGTGACGCCGGGGGAACAGGCGCAAACGACCGTCGGGCTGCGCCGTTTTGTCGAGGCGGTACAGGCGGTTGCGCCCGAGGCGGTGGGCTCTGCACTGGACACCGTCGAGTCGGCCGACACCATCCTGCAGGCGTTCAATCAGGCGGCGGCCTGCGCGGCGCTGGCCCTCGCCGTGGTGCTGATGCTGGTCTTGCGGCGCTTGCGCGACACCTTGCTGGTGTTGCTGACACTCCTGATGTCAGCCCTGTTGACTGCGCTTCTCGCGCGCCTGCTGGGCCTTTCCATCAACTTTGCCAACATCATCGCGTTGCCGTTGTTGCTGGGCGTCGGCGTGTCGTTCAACGTTTATTTCGTGATGAACTGGCGGAGTGGCGGGCGGGAGTTTCTGGGCTCACCCACTGCCCACGCCATCCTGTTTTCGGCACTGACCACCGGGGCCGCATTCGGCAGTCTGGCCATCGCCCGACACCCCGGCACCGCCAGCATGGGCCTGCTATTGTTGCTGAGCCTGTTCGCAGTGCTGCTGTCGACCTTCGTGTTTTTACCTGCCTTGCTCTACCGCCTTTCCCGGAAAGAACGGGAAGGGAGGGCTGCGTGTCATCCAGCGGCTTGAGGCATGACCACTCGCCCTTTGCGGGCGCGCCCGACTGCCGCTGGGCATAGCGTTTTCCATTCATTCGAGAGTTGCTGCTATGTCCATGATCAATAGAGGTTTCACCGGGTGTCTGGCGCGGCTTTGCATCGTCGCCGGCGTAGGGTTTCCGCTGGCGGCTCAGGCATCGGACGACGATCCGTGGGAGGCAATCAACCGACCCATATACACCTTCAACGACACCCTCGACACCTACACGCTGAAGCCACTGGCCAAGGGGTACCAGTTCGTCACGCCGCAGTTTCTGCAAGACGGTATCCATCACATGTACAACAACATTGGCGACCTGAGTAACCTCGCCAACGATGTGCTGCAGGGCAAGGCACACGCTGCCGGTGTCGACACCGCACGCCTGCTGTTGAACACGCTGCTGGGGCTCGGCGGCTTTTTCGATGTGGGCACCAAAATGGGCCTGCAGCGTAACGACGAAGACTTCGGGCTGACCCTGGGGCACTGGGGCGTGCCCACCGGTCCCTACGTGATGCTGCCGTTCTTCGGGCCCAGCACCGTGCGTGACGGACTGGCGCTCTATCCGGACACCTACACCCAGCCGTACCGCTACATGAACGACATCCCCGCGCGCAACACCCTTTACGGCGGCAACATCGTGGACACCCGTGCGAGTCTGCTGTCGGCCGAGAAGGTGATTACCGGCGACAAATACACGTTCATCCGGAACGCCTACCTGCAAAGCCGGGAATTCAAGGTCAAGAATGGCAAGGTCGAGGATGATTTTTGAGCAGACAGCACAGTGGCGCGGCTTCATGAGCGCCACCGTGTAACCGCGCTGAACCTGGGTTCACGAGACCTTCATTTGACCCGTCTGACGCGCTCGGGCATACAGGTCCGATTCTCGTAAACGCAGTGAGGCGAAGATGCATACAGAAGGTGAGGCATTACAGTCGATGCCCGTGGCCCGACGAACCCTGGATTGGCCAACCCTGTGTGTGGCTGTCTGTCTTTTCCTGCTGTTTTACTGGGGCCTGGGAAACCTGCCGTTTTTGAGCGTCAACGAAGCCCGGCGTGCCGTGACAGCACGGGAGATGCACGAGGCCGGGCAATGGTTGCTGCCGTACATGAACGGCGAGCTGTATCTCGCCAAGCCTCCACTGTTCTATTGGCTGGCACTGGTCAGCACGTCCTTGCTTGGCAGTCTCTCGGAATGGAGCGTGCGCCTGCCTTCGGCATTGTTCGCGACGGTCTGTTGCCTGGTCTTGTATCGCCAGGCATGCACGTTCGCCGGGCGCCGGGTCGCGTTGCTGGCGGTCGTGTTTCTGGCAGCCAACGCCGGTTTCAGCCTGTTTGCCCGCCGCGCCGAAATTGAAATGACCCTGACCGGGCTGTGCCTGCTGGCCCTGTTTTGCGCCTGGCGCGTTCTGTTTGAACACGGTTCACGCACCTGGAGTTGGCTCAGCTACGGGTTGCTTGGCCTGGCGTTGCTGACCAAAGGGCCGGTCTGCCTGCTGTGGGTGACGGTGCCGATACTCGTTTATGCGCTGCTCACCGGTGATCGCCGGGCCCGGGCTTATCTGTGCGATGGCCGCGGCTGGCTGCTGGCGGTGCTGATTGGCGCTTCCTGGTATCTGGCAGTCTCGGTGCAGGAGGGCTGGGGCGTCTGGTCGGCCATCGTCAACGAAGACATCGTCAAGAAAATCAACGGTGAGGGGGCAGAGCCCTGGTACGCCTACCTGTTGTACCTGGCCGGTGATTTCTTTCCTTTCTGGCTGATCGTTCTGGTGCGGCCGCGCCAGTTCTGGCAGTCCATCCGGAAGAGCCCGCAGTTGACCCTGTTGCTGTGCTGCACCTGCGTACCGCTGCTGCTGTTTTCGCTGTTCACCGAAAAACACGCCAAATACCTGTTGCCGATTTACCCGGCCTTTGCACTGCTGCTGGCGTGGCGCTGGAACCAACTGTTGACCGAGGCCAGGCGTTCCTGGCAGCGCAGAAGCCTGTCTATCGTCCCGGCGCTGATGCTGGCTGGCTACGTCGTGTTTTACATGGGACTGGAAGCGCGAGTGTTTGCCCATCGCGTCGATGGCCTGATCCAGATAAAGGCTGCCACCGACGCACACCCGGGCGTACCGGCCTATGCGACAGGGGATGCCGATATCCGGCTGGTCTATTACATGGGACGTCCCGTCGTTTCGGTCAGCGAATCCCAGGTCAGCGGCCTGACCCACACGGCCGGTCTGTTGTTCGCCGTGGAACCGCTGCCGTCTGCGTTGCAGGCATGGCAGCCTTGCACCCTGACGCGGATCGAGTCGTATCTGAAGCCCGGGCGGGCGGCTGTGCTGATCGGGTTGGGTCCGTTATGCGCGGATTCGGGACAGATCCCGCAGTAATGTCGCGATCCAGAAAAACATCGAGAGGGTGCACTGAAAATGCTGACTGTCCTATGAGTGGGACGAACCATCACATTTTTGCCGACTAATCGACCATTGGTTTGCAAGGTAGGATGATCGCCATTCAGTCGCCAAGCGGCGATATTCACTCAGGAAGCCCGCTATGAAACTCTTGCACATCGACTCCAGCATCCTCGGCGATCACTCTGCGTCGCGCCAGTTGAGCCGTAGCGTCGTTGATTCCTTCGTCGCCACCGCGCCGGGCACCCAAGTGGTTTACCGCGACCTGGCCAACGAAGCACTGACTCACTTCTCCGGCGCCACCCTGGCCGCCGCCGGCACTCCGGCCGAAGGCCGCGATGCTGCGCAGAAACTGGAAGTGGAAACCAACGAAGCCACCCTGGAAGAGTTCCTGTCGGCCGACGTCGTGGTCATCGGCGCGCCGATGTACAACTTCACCATCCCGAGCCAGCTGAAAGCGTGGATCGACCGCATCGCCGTTGCCGGTCGCACCTTCCGCTACAGCGAAGCCGGTCCGGAAGGCCTGTGCGGCGGCAAGAAAGTGATCATCGTCTCCACCGCCGGCGGCCTGCACAGCGGCCAGCCAACCAGCGCCGGTCATGACGACCTGCTGAAAGTGCTGTTCGGCTTCCTCGGTGTGACCGACCTGCAATTCGTTCACGCTCAAGGCCTGGCCTACGGCGACGAGCCACGTGCCAACGCCATGACCAGCGCGAAGAAGCACATCGAAGAAACCCTGTTCGCCTGATCCCCGAAGCGGTAGCCCCCAGCGCTGCCGCCGCGGTTACCGAAAGCCCCGTTAGCCAGGACGCATGTCTTTGGGTAACGGGGCTTTCGGCATTTCCGTAGCACCGTTCAGCCTGGCGACAGGCTTTGCGCATTCTTTGCGGGCAAGATACGGCGGATGGCAGTAAAATTGCCCCCGACATCGGCCATCACTGCAGTTTGTACGGCCAACCGTTTTTATTTCTCTGAGCTTGGCCCGGCTTGTGCACTATTGACCTCAAAGCGACTCTGAATGTTATCGACAGCTTGCCTGTGAATAGCGCCAGACGCCGTTTTACGGGGGATGCGGGGCCTGCGGCGCATGACGCGCAGCGCAGGGTCAACAAGGTGAGGGGCATTGCAATGATGCGTCTTTGTGCAGTGATGGTAATTAGCCTGCTTGCCGGCCTGATTTCGGTGCAGGCCAGCGAGCGGGACGACTGGAGCGTGGGTTTCCACGAGCTGACGTTCCTCGATCCACTGGATTCGCGGCCCATGCACGCTTACGCGTTTTATCCGTCCACGGACAGTGAGCGGGTCACCCGCGTGCAGGGCTATCCCATCCAGGCAGCGCAAGACGCGAAAATCGCCATGGGGCGTTTTCCGCTGTTGATGCTGTCCCACGGCAACACCGGCACGCCGTTGGCCCAGCATGATCTGGCGACTTCGCTGGCGCGCAAGGGCTTCGTGGTGGTGGCAGTGTTTCATCCGGGTGACAACTATCTCGACCACAGCCGTCTGGGTGCCTTGAGCAACCTGTACGGCCGGCCATTGCAGATTTCCGAAGCGATCAGCGCCGCGCTGCTCGATCCGATGCTGTCGCCATACATCAGTGCCCGGCGGGTGGGCGTCATTGGCTATTCGGCCGGTGGTGAGACCGCGCTGATTCTGGCGGGCGCGCAGCCGGACTTGCAGCGCTTGCGTCAATACTGCATCGAGCGCCCTCAAGACCGCGACGCCTGCAAGACCCAGGGCGAGCTGCTGGCGGATCGCGACGACCTGCATGCCCAGGCCGATCCGCGTGTCGGTGCGTTGATGCTGATGGCGCCGTTGGGCCTGATGTTCGGGCGCAATACCCTGGCCGACGTGCATGTGCCGGTATTGATGTACAGCGGCGATGGCGACGAGTTGCTGGCCATCGACAAGAATGCCGCCGCACTGGCGCGCAAACTGCCGGAAGTGTCGGACTTCAAATTGCTGGCGGGCGCTGGCCACTTCGTGTTCATGGCGCCGTGTGACGACGAACAGCGGGCGACGCAGCCGGTGTTGTGTACCGATGCCATCGGTGTCGACCGTGAAGACATCCACCGCAACCTCAGTGCCGAAGCCGTGCGTTTCTTCGAAACCGCACTCGGCGCACCGACCAGCACCGCTGGCATGCAGACCGCCGTACACCGGCAGTAGAACGTTATTTCGAAGCGGCCGATGTCGGAAGTCGGCTGCCCGCACGGATCACTTTCCCCTGACGCCCGGCAATCTGCCGGGCTTGCCCGTCACGCTGCTTGCCGGTGCGGGCCTCGCTGATCAATGCCGGAATCAACGGCCCTTCAGGCAGGTTTTTCCAGAACCGCGTGGGCAGATGGCCCTGCATGACTTTCGGATTCAAACGAGCCGGATTGAAGATGTGGCTGTAATAGGTCAACCACAGTTCGCCGTGGGGATCGTCGGCGTTGCGAGCCAGTGCTTGCCAGGCGGCAGGGCAGCGACGTTGATGAATCAGCCGCTCGCCGTCGTAGAAGACACCGTCGTTGGGCGTCGCGATCATCCAGCGATGGCGGCCCATGCGCCCGATGAAATGCTCGCTGGCGCTGCGCAGAATGTCGTGGGCGGGTTCATGCCAGGCGACGTACTCCGGCAGTGTTTCGGTTTCCAGTAACGCGGCCTTGGCGCTCAGATCCTCACTGTCTTCGCTGACCGGCAAGGCGATGAAGCGCAAGAACGCATGCAGGTGATGGGCTTCGCGACTGACCCGTTTCAGTCGGCGATGCAGCTCGCTGCCCAGCCTGTCGCCGGCCAACATGGCGGTGCGGTCGCCATGACTGACCCGCCACAGCACCTCGTAAAGCAGACTCCAGCGCTGCTCGCCGCAATACTGCGCGGCGTTCTGCAACAGCTCCAGCAGCGCGAGCGGAATACGCGCCTGAAAGGGCCCGGGTTGCTGCGGATAGTGGCTGTCGCTGCCAAACAGATCGGCGTCCTGTTGCACGCTCCAGCTGACCTGATCCGGATCGATCTGGTGGCTGAGCAGCCAGCGTGCCTGTTGGCGCCAGGTGTCGAACTGGTCGTCGCAATCAAGAACGATCATGCCCACAACGCCATCTGTTGCGGTTGCGGGCGATCGCGCAACTGCTCGCGCAGCGCGCCACTGGTGCTTTCTGCCTGCCGCGGGTGGTAGTCGCTGGTGATGAAAAACGGTTTGGCCTTGGTCAGCACACAACGCAGTCGGGTCAGGTCTTCATAACGAATGCGCCGTTGCCGCCGCAACTCCACCAGCCGTTGGGTGGTACGAAGGCCGATGCCGGGAATGCGCGCAATCAGTGCCGGCTCGGCGCGATTCAGATCCAGCGGAAACACCTCGCGATGTTCCAGCGCCCACGCCAGCTTGGGATCGATGTCCAGCGCCAGATCGCCCGGCCCCTTGAGCAACTCGCCCGCGCGATAACCATAACCGCGCAACAGAAAATCGGCCTGATACAGGCGGTGCTCGCGCAGCAGTGGCGGGGCGGCGAGGGGAACGCTTTTCGGGCTGTTGGGAATCGGGCTGAACGCCGAGTAATACACACGCTTGAGGCGGAAGTCGCCGTACAGCGATTCGGCGGTGTGCAGCAGGGTGCTGTCATCGGTGTCGTCGGCCCCGACGATCATCTGCGTACTTTGCCCGGCCGGAGTGAAACGCGGCGCCCTGGGTTCGTTGAGTACGGTCTGCTGGCCGGTGAAGATGGTCTTCATCGCGTGCTTGATCGAGCCCATTTCCTTTTCCGGGGCGAGGGTTTGCAGGCCGAGCTGGGTCGGCAGTTCGATGTTGACGCTGAGGCGATCGGCGTAGCGCCCGGCTTCTTCGATCAGTGCGGGGTCGGCTTCGGGAATGGTCTTGAGATGGATATAACCGCGAAATTCGTGCTCTTCGCGCAGCAGCTTCGCCACGCGCACCAGTTGCTCCATGGTGTAGTCGGCGGAACGGATGATTCCGGAACTGAGAAACAACCCGCTGACGCAGTTGCGGCGGTAGAAATCCAGGGTCAGGGTGACCACTTCTTCCGGGGTAAAGCGAGCGCGGGGCACATCGCTGGAACGGCGGTTGACGCAGTACTGGCAGTCGTAGAGACAGAAATTGGTCAGCAGAATCTTCAACAGCGAGACGCAGCGACCGTCCGGCGTATAGCTGTGGCAAATACCCATACCGTTGCTCGAACCGATACCGGACTTACCCTCCGAACTGCGCTTGGGCGCGGCACTGCTGGCGCAGGAAGCATCGTACTTGGCGGCGTCGGCGAGGATGCTCAGCTTGTCGATCAACTGCATGGGAATTCTCGATACTGTTTTTATATACAGTAAAGCGTTCCCGCGAGGTCGACAAGCGCCGACTGGCTGAAATTCGCCAGACACTGCGCAAAACGGTGGGAGCGAACTCATCCGCGATGGGGTGTTCATGACGATGGATGTGTATCGCCTGGAAGGTCATCGCGAATGAATTCGCTCCCACAGTGGATCTTCGTTTGTCCAGGGATGCTGGCGGCATCTGGCAACACGCCTTCGCGGGCAAGCGCGCTCCTACAGGTACAACGTAAAACCATCCGAAGCAGTCCGGCTTGCCGGCGATGGCGATCTCAAGGACGCCTTCGCGGGCGAGCCCGCTCCCACAGGGAATGCGCACGCTTGGCTTGTGCTTTTCAGCTTTTGATCTTGGGGCCCCATCCCAGAAGGCCGAACGCAGGCGATGCGCAGTGGGTCGAGCGGCATGGATGCCGCGAGAGCCGCGTGGGCCATGGATGGCCCTTTCGCGGCGTGCCCACGGAGCATTGCCGGAGTGCGGGTATGTCGAGCCTGTGGCGAGGCACCGTATGGCGGGGTAAGAAGCCCTTGGCTGCTCTTGAAACAGAGAGGGGGGCTTTTCCAAGTAACTCGCCGTCAGGCGAAACAGGCTGCGTTAGCAGACCATGCAGTGCATCAGACACACCGCAGGCACAGGTTTTACGACGACTGCGTCGCCGCTCGCAGGACAAGCCAGCTCCTACATTTGACCGCGTAACGTGCCGAAGGCGAAACAGGCTGCGTTAGCAGACTCGGCGGAGTAACTGACACACCGCGTGCACAGGTTTTACGACGACTTCGGTCGGACGCGACCCCGGCGCGCTCGCAGGGCAAGCCAGCTCCTACAAGCTCCGCGTAACACCCTACAGTTTCAGAGCGCCACAAACCGCCTGTGATATGCTCCGGCGCAGTCCGACGGAACGTGATCCATGACCGCAGCCAGCCCCTCCACCGAACGCCGCCTTTACCAGATCATCGCCGACCGCCTGCGCGAGCACATCCGCAAGGATGGCATCAAACCCGGCACCCGCCTGCCGCCCGAACGCGACCTCGCGCAACTGCTGGGCGTGTCACGACCCTCCCTGCGCGAAGCGCTGATCGCCCTGGAAATCGAAGGCAGCGTCGAGATCCGCATGGGCTCGGGCATCTACGTCTGTGAACACCTGCTGGGCGTGAAAGGCAAAACCCTGACCCTCGGCGAAAGCCCCTCCGAACTCATGCAGGCCCGCGCGCTGATCGAAGGCGAAAGCATCATGCTGGCCTGCATTCACGGCACCAAGGCCGACTACCGCTACCTGCAGACCTGCATCGACAAGATGCGCGAGGGCGCGCTCAAGGGCGTGCCGGCGCTGGACGACGACCGCAAGTTCCATCAGCGTCTGGCAAAAATGAGCGGCAACTCGACCCTGCTGCGCATCATCACCTCGCTCTTCGAAGAGCGTTACAGCCCGCTCTCGGCGCACATCAGCGAACACTCGGAAAACCGCGAAACCTGGGCCACGGCGGTCGCCGAGCACGAAGCCATCCTGCAGGCTGTTCAGGCCCGCGACCTGATCGGCGCGCAAACCGCGATGCGCGAACATCTGCGCCGTTCCGAGGCGCGCTGGCTGGAAGGCATGGATGCCGAACAGCCGGTTTCCCGACCGTAACGGCGTCACTACCGAACCCGCCTGCTTTCAGGCGGGCAACCCCATAGCGTCCGGCTCGACACCATCCCTGTAGCCCTCCGGCTTGCCGACGTCAGCGTTTTCAAGAACACCGACGCTGACAAGCCAGGCTGCTACAGATTGCGTGACGTTCGCAGGACAGCGCTCATGCCGGACATCGCAAGGCCTGGCAAACATGGCTGGAACCCATGCGCACGTTTTGCCACTCAGGGGACGATCATCTCGCAGGAAGTCCCCATGAACAGCTACAACCTCACGACTCAACACGTTTCCACTGCCACGCCGCTGCAGAACGCTGCCCCGGTGGCGCCCAGCATGGCGGCCCACGACAGCCAGCCTCGTGATATCCAGGCCGCTTTCGCCCAGGGCGGCTTGCTGGTCCGCACGGTGACCAAAGCCAATGCCCATCATGAGTTGCATCACTGTGACGTCACGGTCGATGAGGCGAAGCAGCGCCATACCGACGGGGCCACGAGCCATGGCGGAATGCGCAAATGGACCCTGGGCCACACCGACCTGCGGCCAAACTATTACCTGCTGGGGGGAAACACAGGCTTTCCTCGGCACATGGCATTTCTGGCACTGCCTGAGAAAGTGGGTGAGCACGTTGTCGGTATTCACGACACGGATGCCAGTTCCGGTAATCCGCATGACAAACGCGCGATGCTTCCAGCCGACGCCCGGTTCGGCCTGAACAAGATGCTAGGCAGGCTCCAGGCCAATCAACAGGAGCGGCCAGACCAGCCTCTGATCACCAACGAAGTCCAGACCGTCGGGGTCAAGCCCGAAGCCATCGCCGGCATGTTGTTTCAGCCGAGCTCGAAGGCGCGGTCATGGGAAGCCGCCAGACAGGATTTCCAGACAGCGATCGATAGCGGGGGCGAGGAATTCGCCGGGCGCAGTTTTCCGGTGTTCAGCTACGCCACCGATGAACGATCCGGTAAGTCCGAACTGCGCCTGCTCGATACGTTGACCCGACAGGGTTGATCCAGCCCGTCTTGGGCAGGGTTGCTTACTGCTCGACTTTCACCAGCGGCGCATCCTTCTCCACGATATAGGTCGCCAGCTCCGAGCCTGTGGTGGTGCCGATGTTGGTCGCGACGTGGGCGGTGCCGGCCGGGATGTACAACGAGTCGCCGGCCTTGAGCGTGACGGTCGGCTGACCGTCGAGCTGGTACTGGAAGGTGCCGCTGATCACATGAGCCACTTCGACACCGGGGTGTGAGTGTTTCGGCGATGCGACGCCAGGTTCGAAGTCGACACGGACCTGAATGACCTCACGGTCGGCGACACCCAGGTCCTGACGCACGAGGTCGGTACGGTGCAGCCCGGTCTGCCAGCTTTTTGCAGCAGGCGGTTGTTGCGCGGCCTGTTGCGCCGCCTGGGTGACCGGCTTGTTGTCTTCAGCATGGGCGACACCGGTCAATGCGGCGAACGCGACGGCGGCGGCCAGTGCTGCGCCAGCGATTCGAGAGGACTTGTGAGGATTGGGGCGAGACATCGGTTTTCTCCAGTATGTGCATCACGAGAACCCGGAAGGTCCTGCTGGTGCGGTGAGGTCATACTGGTCGCGGGATGTATCTGCGAGGTGTCGGTCAACCCTTGTTTTGTATGCGCACGTAGCCAGTTGGCCGTGAGATACGCCGGGATACAGACCGTTGTCATCATTCGGACACCTTCTGCGGGTACCAATATCAGCCAATCGTGGATCATCGAAGTTCACGTCAGTGAGTTGAGACAAACGACAGGGCTGGCACATGAAAGTAATGGACGCCGAGACGGCAAAACGCAAAGGGATGAAGCGACGCGCAACGGTGATCTATCGCCACGAAGGTCAGATTCTGTTCGTGCGCAAGCGCCGCTCGAAATGGAACCTGCCCGGCGGACGCATCGAGCGCGATGAAACACCGATGCAGGCCGCTCTGCGAGAAATGTCCGAAGAAACAGGCCTGGCCTTGGGTGAGCTGGTGTATGTCTCCGAGTATCGCGAAGACGACGTCATCCACTTTCTGTTTGAAGCGCAGGCTTCGGTGCCGAAGAAGCCGCGCCCCGGCAATGAAATCGACCGGTGCCGCTGGATCAAGCCCAAGGATGTCGCCAAGCGCAATGTCCGCAATCCGATCAAGACCATTCTCAAGCGCTGCGCCTGACAGCGGGGCTGCTTCGATAAACAGGTTGCAGTTGCCGACAAGTCCTCTACCATGGCACCGCAGTTGTATGACCACCATCAGCACTGCTTCTCAGGACCTCTAGCCCGGCCTCTGCGGGTACAGGTCTGCTCACTTACAGGGATGTTATCGATGCCATCATCACTCGACGCACTGCGCAACCAGATCCTGGACGCGGAACCCGTGCTCAAGACCCTCGACGCCGAGATGGAGAAAATCCAGTTCGATCCGTTGATTCCCGCCAGCGTCGATGCTGCCAACGAAAAGATTGGCCGGGTGATCGAGACATTGCTGTCGGACTTCAAAGGCAACCCGATCTTGGGGCCGCTGGCCGTCGAATTGAAGGCGCAGTACCTGGAAGGCATCGAAGAGCAGGTCGCCGCCGCCCGCGCCGCCGCCTGACTTCCGGCAAAAAAGGCTGCCTCCAGGGCAGCCACTTGATGTCGACGCGATGCGGTGATGACGCCGGGTCAACGCATTTCAGAGCACGGGAATCACGTGGGGGGCTTCGAGCCTGGCTCTGAGCCGGTCGGCGAACGCTATTGCCTCGGTCATGCAGCGAAAGGCCACAGGATAGTCATTGAGCATTACCAGCCAGTCTGAGCCGCATACCGCTTTTTCGATTTTGATGATCATGTTCGCCCTCCGTCCGTTCAGTCGATGTTCATCGAAGAAAATCTGACCACTCGACGATGGTGGACCTTCGCCACGCCAGACAGGTTAGCGCGGCTTTTTGATTTTCTCCGAACAAAGCGACGATATGTGCTGTGTGCTCCGCGGCGGTTGATCTGCATCAGCATCGACGCAATCAAGGGCAGCGCACCTAGGCCGCGCGCTCCAGCGTGGTCAGCAATTCGACGAACTGTTGCGTCAATTTGTGCCGCGGGTCCAGATGGATCAACGGCAGCGATGCTTCGTGGGATTCGCGCATTTTCACCGAACTGTTCAGATAAACCGGCAATACCGGCAAACCTTCGGCGATCAGCTCGTTGATCAGCGTTTCGTGCAGGTTAGTGCGCGCGATGAACTGATTGACGACGATGCCTTCGACCGACAGCGATTCATTGTGATCGAGCTGCAACTCGGCCACCTGGGCGATGACGTTGTACAGCGCCTGACGGGAGAAGGTGTCGCAGTCGAAGGGGATCAACACACGATCGGCTGCGATCAACGCGCTGAAGGCGTAGAAGTTCAGCGCTGGCGGCGTGTCGATGTAAATGCGTTCGTAATCTTCCGACAGCTCCACCAGCAGCTTGCGCAATTTGTTGATCTTGAACTTGGCCTCAAGCTTGGGCTGCAAATCCGCCAGTTCGGCACTGGCGGTAATCAGGTGCAGGTTGTCATGGCCGGTCTCGCAGATTTCCACGCGATGCCTTTTGCTCGCCGGGCTCGACGACAGTGTCTGCTTGAAGAAGTCGGTGATCCCCACCGGGATGTCGTCGCCGGTCAGGCCGGTCAGATAGTGAGTGGAGTTGGCCTGAGCATCGAGGTCGACAAGCAGTGTGCGATAACCCTCGGCAGCACTGACCGCAGCGAGATTGCAGGCAATGCTGGATTTGCCAACCCCGCCTTTTTGGTTGAAGACTGCGCGACGCATGAGATAAATCACCCGCAAAAAAAGATGTCGATCATACCAGCGAAATATTTTGATTTATGTGGCAGGTAGCCTACCGTTACGTTTCAGTTTTAAGACAATGACGCTGCATTGCAGATACGCGGGGTCGGCTTAATGCCGACTCTCAATGAAGCAGCAGACAGAGACGCCAGCGATGCCATCTTCACCCGATGCGATGCGCGCCCAGATGCGTGAGGCCGAGCCGTTACTCAAGCGCCTGGATGATGAAATGGAAAATCTTCGTTTCGACCCGCTGATGCCCATCAGCGTGAGGGCGGCCCATGAGAAGGTCGACAGCGTGATCGATACGCTGTTGGCGGACTTCAGATCCAACCCCATCCTCGGGCCGCTGATCGAGGAATTGAAGTCGCAGTATCTGGAAGGCATCGATGAGCAGGTTACGGCCGCGAAAGCCGACAGCCTGGAGTACCTGTTTATTTGAAACGCCGCGATTACTGCACCAGCAACGCCTCATGAAATTCGATCGAGGGCAGCGAGTCCGCCCGTCGTCGGCTTTCAAGCCACAGGCGCATTTTCTCGATATCGAATATCTGTCCCTGATCCATCAGCGACAGCACCAGCGCCTGTGACATACGGTAACGGCCGCACTGTGGGCAATACCGTTCTTCCCAGCCTTCCGGGCACTGGATGGTTTCTGCATGATTGGCACAAATCAGACAGCTCATGGGACCCCCGAATTATTTGAGTTGGCGGGAAACACGCGGCTTGGGCGTCTGCTGTTTCTTGCAGGGTAAGGGCCCGACATCATGGTTCCAAGACAGCCACGGCTGTCGCGACGAGCGGTGAATCGTCGTGTTTGTCGACGCGGTGCCGTTATTCGCAACACTTTGACATACCCCCCATTCCCGATTACCGTCATTGCCCATGGCGAGCCATTCGCCATACTGAACTCCCGAGTACGATTGACGTTGGTTTTCGGACCTGTTTTCGTCACATCGCCATCTGCTGCGATGGATGCAAACCGCTCCCCATGATGGGTTTTGAAGTGACAAGGAGTCACGGCAATGCAGCGTTTGTGGACCCGAGTTCTGCCGAGTGTGTTTGCTCTCTGCCTGTTTCAAGGCAATGTTCATGCCGACAGCGATCCGCTGCTCGATTCCCGATCCCCCGGCACATCCGTCGAACATCCCGCAAGCGACAGCGAAGCCCGTGGCGTATTGCGCGCCCGCGATCAGGCGATGCTGGCCAGCGAGCTGTCGGGGCGCATCGTCGAGTTGCCGTTCAGCGAGGGTGAAACCTTCAACAAGGGGGACACGCTGGCGCGGTTCGACTGCTCGGCGTATCAGGCGCAACTGAGTGCCGCCCAGGCCGCCAGCCGTGGCGCCGGTGAAGAGCTGGCGCATAACCGGCAACTGGCTTCGCTGAATTCGGTGGGCCGTTTCGAGGTGGCACGGGCCGAGGCCAAGGTCGCCGAAAGCCAGGCGCAGGCACAGGTCTATCAGGTCCAGGTCAAGCGTTGCAGCGTGATCGCGCCTTACGACGGGCAAGTCGTCGAGCGCAAGGTGCAGCGTTTCGAAAGTGTTTCGGCCGGCTCGCCGCTGCTCTCCATCGTCGACAACCACACTCTGGAAGTACACGTGCTGGTGCCGTCACGCTGGATGGGCAAGCTCAAGATCGGGCAAACCTTCAGCTTCGTGCCCGATGAAACAGGCCGCCCGCTGACCGCGACCCTCAAGCGCCTCGGCGCGCGCATCGACGAAGGCAGCCAGACGCTGTTGCTGGTGGCCAGCCTGCCTCAAGCCGATGGCTTGCTCAGCGGCATGAGCGGCACCGCGCGTTTCGCGGAGTCGCAATGAACGCTCCGGCTTCGGGGCCCGGCCAGCTCGAACAGGTCTTTGCCCGTTTTCTCGATCTGGAGCGGCAGACCCGTGCAGCCCGCAGTGGCGAACAACTGGCCTACAGCCTGGTGAATGACGGCCAGTCGCTGTTCGGCTTTCGCCATGCAGCGTTGCTGATCGCCGGCAAGGTGCGGGCGGTCACCGGGGTCAGCCAGGTCGAACCGAATGCGCCCTTTGTCGCCTTTGTCGAGCAGGCGTGCGCCGAACTGTTCCGCCAGGGACGAGGAACGCTGGCGACGGTGGTGTCTGCCGAAGGGTTCGCCGCGTCGGTGCAGGACGACTGGCAGAGCCTGTCGGCAGCGCAGGTGTTCTGGTTGCCGTTGCAGGACCGTGACGGCGACGTGTTCGGCGGTTTGTGGCTGGCGCGGGACGTGCCGTGGAATCCGGCTGAACAAGTGCTGCTGGCGCAGCTCGGCGACACCTACAGCCACGCCTGGCTGGCCGTGCAGCCACGCAAGCCATGGCGCCTGCAACTCAAGCGCAAGCGGCTGGTGGTGTTGGCACTGCTGGTTCTGGCCTGTCTGCTGATTCCGGTACGCCAGTCGGTGCTGGCCCCGGCGGAAGTGGTGCCGCTGGAAGGGCGGGTGGTGACGGCGCCGCTGGACGGGGTCATCGCCGAGTTTCTGGTGAAACCCAACCAGGCAGTGAAAAGCGGCGACCTGCTGTTGCGCTTCGAAAGCACCACGCTCAAGGCTCAGGCCGATGTTGCCGAGCGTGCGCTGGATGTTGCCGAAGCCGAGCTCAAGGCCAACGCCCAGCGCGCCTTTGCCGATGCCGAGTCGAATGCCAAGGTTGATCTGTTGAAAGCCCGGGTCGAGCAGAAACGCGCCGAGCGCGATTACGCCCGGGAATTGCTCAAACGCAGCGAAGTGCGCGCCGAACGCGACGGCATCGCAGTGTTCGCCGACGCCGAGCGCTGGACCGGCAAGCCGGTGCAGACCGGCGAGCGGCTGTTGCAGATTGCCGACCCGGCGCAGGCCGAACTGCGCATAGAACTGGCGGTGGGCGACGCCATCCAGCTGGCTGCGGATGCGGAGGTGGCGTTGTTCCTCGACAGCGATCCGTTGCAGCGCCACCCGGCGCAACTGGAGCGCGCGGCCTACGAGGCGCAACCGACGCCGGGCGGGCAACTGGCCTATCGCCTGGATGCGCGCTTTCTCGATGCGCCGACGCCACGCATCGGCTTGCGCGGCACGGCCAAGGTTTTCGGTGAACGCGCACCGCTGGCGCTGTATCTGCTGCGCCGACCGCTGGCCGGGTTGCGCCAGAGCCTGGGGTTGTAAATGAATCTGCCCAGCCTGCGTGCCGATCTGCAACTGTCGCCTGCGGCACCGGCGCTGGACGGCTCGCCGCGCTGGACCCTTGCCGATCCGCTGCGCGGGCGCTATTTCAAACTGGGGGCGCAGGCCATGCGCCTGCTGCGGCACTGGTCGCTGGGCGACCCGGCGCAAGTGCTGCGGGCCGCCAATCGAGAGCCCGGTCTGCCGTTGCAGGAGCAGGAAGTCATCGCGCTGCTGACGTTCCTGCGCAGCCATGACCTGATCAGTGCCAGCGACCCGCAGCAGCGCGCCAGTTATTTTTTCAAGGCCATCGCCAGCCGTCAGGGGCTGTGGAAGACCGTGCTGCATCAATACCTGTTTTTCCGTATCCCGCTGTGGCGGCCCGATGCCTTTCTCAATCGCGCCTGGCCGTGGCTGGCGCGGTTCGGCCCTGCATTGCTGCGCTTCGGCCTGCCGCTGACGTTGCTGCTGGGGGTGTTTCTGGTGTCGCGGGACTGGCAGCGCTTCATCGCGACCTTTCCACACCTGTTCAGTCTGGCCGGCGCCATGGCGTTTGGCATGTCGCTGTTCTTCGCCAAGCTCTGTCATGAGTTCGGCCATGCCTTCATGGCCAAGCGCGCCGGTTGCCGGGTGCAAAGCATGGGTGTGGCGTTCATGGTCTTGCTGCCGATGTTCTACACCGATGTCAGCGACGCTTGGCGGGTCAACGACCGGCGTGCCCGATTGCTGATCGGCGCCGGTGGCGTGCTGGCGGAAATGCTGCTGGCGGTGCTGGCCTTGCTGGTCTGGTCGCTGTTGGAGGACGGGCCGTTGCGTTCGGCGGCGTTCATGCTCGCCAGCGCCACCTGGCTGACCACTTTGGCGATCAACCTCAACCCGTTCATGCGCTTCGACGGCTACTTTCTGCTCAGCGATTTGTGGGAGGTCGACAACCTGCAAGGCCGGGCCTTTGCCTTGTGTCGCTGGCGCCTGCGCGAATGGCTGTTTGGCTATGGCGAAGCGGCGCCGGAACCGTGGTCGCCGTCGATGAAAAAACGCCTGCTGATCTGGGGGTATTGTTCGTGGTTGTGGCGGGCGGCGCTGTTCTTCGGCATCGCCTTGGCGGTGTACCACCTGTTCTTCAAATTGCTGGGGATCTTTCTCATGGGCGTGGAGCTGGCGTGGTTCATTGCCTTGCCGGTGCTCAACGAAGCCCGTCAATGGTGGTCGCGGCGTGAACAGGCCCACGGACCACGGGTATTGCTGACCGGCACGGGGGTGTTGCTGATCGTTCTGGCGCTAATAGTGCCGTGGCGCAGCAGTGTGGAAGTGCCGGCCATGCTGGAGGCGGGCAGGGTCACTGCGCTGCATGCGCCGGCGGCCGCGCGGGTGCGGCAGATCAACGTCGTCGACGGCCAGCGGGTGGCGGCGGGGGATGTGCTGCTGGAACTGGAGTCGCCGGACATCGACTCGCGGCAGGTCATCGTGCGGCGCGAGATCGACATTCTTCAACTGCAACTGCGCCGTCAGGCCGGACGCAGTGAAACCGCTGCCGATGCCGGCATTCTTCAGCAGCGGCTGGCCGAGGCGGTGGCCGAGTTTCGCGGGCTGGCGGCGCAGAAGGAACGCCTGCTGTTGCGCGCCCCGCAGAGCGGTCAGGTGCGCGATCTGTTGCCGCAACTGGCGGTGGGCCGCTGGCTGTCGTCCCGGGAAACGTTGGCGCGGATCGTCGAGCCGGGCTCGCGACTACGCGGTTACCTCGCCGAAGAAGCGCTGTGGCGAGTGGCGCCGGGGGCCGATGGCCGCTTCATTGCCGACGATCCGGCGCGTCCGGCGCTGGCGGTGCGGTTGCAGGAGGTGGACAGCAACGGCGTCGCCTTCATCGACCAGGAAGCGCTGACCAGTGACAACCACGGCCCGATTGCCGTGCGCCGTGACGACAGCCGTCGGCCCGAGCCGGTGCAGGCCCAGTACGGCGTGCGCTTGCGCCTGCTCGACGACAGCCTCAGCCCCGAGCGGCCGTTGCGCGGCGTGGCGGTGTTGCAGGGGCGCAACGAGTCGCTGCTGGGGGCGACGTGGCGGCGCATGGCGGCATTGGGTGTACGGGAAAGCGGCTTTTGACCTTCAGGGAGAACACAGCATGTTGAACAGTTCAGCCAGTGCCGACGGCTTGAGCCTGCGCCCCGCACGGGCCAGTGATGGTCCTTTTTTGCAGCGTCTGTATCACTCGGCGCGGGCGGACCTGCAATGGATCGACGGTGAGCAGGAGCAGATCGAACAGATCGTCGCTCAGCAGTTTCAGGTGCAGGAGCGCGGCATAGGCGAGGAGTTTCCCAACGCCATGCACTATGTGGTGGAGAAGCTCGCCACACCGATTGGCGTGATCAGCGCCGACTTCGGCGTCAACGAGATCCGCGTGCTGTACCTGGCCTTCATCCCGACGGCCCGCGGCAAAGGCTACGGGCGAATCGTCCTGCGCGGCGTGCAGCAGGCGGCGCAGCAGGTGCGCTGTCCGGTGGCGACAGTGGTGTGGGCGAGCAACCCCCATGCACGCCAGCATTATCTGGCGTTGGGGTTTCAGGTCGAAGAGACGCACCTGATGGCGCAGCGTCTGGTGTGGTACCCGGACCAGCCCGCGCTCGCACTGTAGCCGCCCAGGCACTTCAAAATCCTGTGGGAGGGAGCCCTGCTCGCGAAGGCGGTAGACCAGCCACCACGGGTTTGTCTGGCCTGACGCTTTCGCGAGCAGAGCTCCCTCCCACGGCCTTCGGCCAGAATCAAAAGCCATCGCGGGCAAGCCCGCTCCCACAGGGATCGTATAAATCTCATCTGTAGCAGTCCGGCTTGCCGGCGGCAGTGATTTCGAGAACGCCACCGTCGGCAAGCCGGACTGCTACAGGGTGGGTGTCGTACCGAAGCCGCCCAGGCACTTCAAAATCCTGCGGGAGGGAGCTCTGCTCGCGAAGGCGGTGGCCCCGTCACCATGGCATTGTCTGGCCTGACGCTTTCGCGAGCAGGGCTCACTCCCACGGCCTTCGACCAGAGTCAAAAGCCTTCGCGGGCAAGCCCGCTCCCACAGGGGTCGTATAAATCTCATCTGTAGCAGTCCGGCTTGCCGGCGGCAGTGATTTCGAGAACGCCACCGCCGGCAAGCCGGACTGATACGGTCATCGGGTGCGCCTACCCGACCCGAAATCTCAGTTGAACACGATGCAGTAGTAGCCGAAGCGTTCGTCGCGGCCCATGGCCGGTTCGCGGGAGACGAACAGGTTTTCCAAGCGTTGCGCGCCCGGCAGGTCGAGGCTGCACAGGCCGTCGATGAAATCGGTCGGTGCCAGGCTGCGCAACTGGACGTTGAAGGATATTCGATGGTCCTGCGACAGACGCGAACGAGGGCGCTCATCGACGGACTCGATCTGAATCGGCAACTGGCTGCCATCGGGCAGGTGCAGCGGGCAGGGCTGGTCGAGCAGGGGCCGGAAGTGTTCGCCGGTCACGTGTTGCAGCATGTTCGGTCTCCAGAAAAGGTGAAGAACGCCGGAGCACCAGGCTCCGGCGTCGTCCATCAGTTGCGTGACGGGTAGATGCCCGACAGGGCGACGCTGAAGTTGATCGCCAGGTACGGGTTCATGGTCTGCAGCGGCTGGTTGCCACCGGGAATCGACAGGTTCCCGGTGAGGGTGCTCTGGGTGCCGAGCAGGTTGACCGGCTCCGAGCCTTGCGCATTGGAGTAGATGTTTGCCGAACCCGGGCCGCCGCTCGACGCACCCAGATAGGCGTTGGTGCTGGTCGGGGCGGTGACCGGGTTGCTTGGGGTGCTGGCCAGCTTGATCGTGGTGTTGACGGCCAGCGTTGCGGTGTTGATCGGGAGCTGCGGCAGGTTGCTGACCATCACGCTCACTTGTTCGGTGCCGCTGACTTCACCGATGGTGCGAGTCGACAGACCCGGGCCTGTGCCCTGGCCGATCGGCATGCGCGATTGCAGGTTGGGAAGCGCAAAGTTGCTCACGCCGTTGCCACCGTAAAAAGTGCCGAGCAGCGCGAACAAGGCGTTGTTTTGAGCGATGGCAATGATTTGCCCATTGCACAACGCCCAGCCGGAGGGTGCGAAGTTGAAACCGAAGCCTTGAATGGTGCCGAGGAATACTTCCATGACTGCTTTCCTTTGCCGTTGAGGGGGGATGCTGCATTGCGTCGAAAAGCGTAGACCCTGGCGAAAAGCCCTGTCAGGAAATTGATGCCAAAATACTATTGGGCGGAAATAATTTGTTGCGCTAGGCTTTGTCCTACAAAAGGACTGTCGTAGGGTGAAAGGATTGCGCCGTTTTCACTTCATTTCCGGGTTGCCGCGCTCAGGGTCCACCCTGCTGTCAGCCATCCTCCTGCAAAACCCTCGTTTCCATGCCGGCATGACCAGCCCCGTTGGCGCGCTGTGCTCGGGCATCCTCGATCAGTGCAGCGCCGGCAGCGAGTTCGGCGCGGTGATCGACACCGATATGCGCCGCCGTCTGCTGCGCGGCGTGTTCGACTCGTACTATGCCGACAAGGCCGACAAGCAAGTGGTGTTCGACACCAACCGCCTGTGGTCGGCCCGCCTGCCTGCGGTCCGTGATCTGTTCCCTCAGGCCAAAGTCATTGCCTGTGTGCGCAATGTCGCCTGGGTGATGGACAGCCTGGAACGCCTGTACCGCGCCAATCCTTACGAAAACACCAAGCTGTTCGGCGATGCCGGGGAGCGCAATACCGTTTACAGCCGCTGCGAAACCCTGGCCCAGCGCAACCGCCTGGTCGGGTTCGCCTGGGCGGCGCTCAAGGAAGCCTATTACGGCGAGCACGCCGACTCGCTGCTGATCGTCGACTACGACCTGCTCAGCCAGGCACCGGAGCGGGTGCTGCGGCTGGTCTACGACTTCATCGAAGAACCCTGGTTCGAGCACGATTTCGAGCATCTGGCCTACGACGCGCCGGAGTTCGACCAGGCCCTCGGCGTGGCCGGCCTGCATCGGGTCAAGCCTCGGGTGGCACTGCAGTCACGGCGCACGATCCTGCCGCCGGACCTGTTCAAACAATATGCCGATTTGTCCTTTTGGCTCGATGGCTCAGCCAGCGCCGCCAATGTCATTCGTATGAAAGCCGACGCCGCGATCAACTGATCGCGGCGTTTTTCATTGACGCGTTACAACGGTTCGATTTGGGTGAGCAGCATGTGGTGGAGCACTCGCGGGCAAGGCAGTCGTGGACAGGACAGTCGTGGACAGGCGATGGGCAAGGCGCGGGCGAGCGCTGATTCGCCGACACCGGCAGCGCCGCTGATCGTGTCGCTGGAGCCGCGCATGCTGTTCGACGGCGCGGTTGCGGCCACCGTTGCCGACACAGCCGCCCAGGCCGATACCCACGCGGCCACCGACGCGGCGAAGGCGCCGACCGCCAATGGCGATCACGCGTCCACCAGCAAGGACAGCCACGGCCAGGCCGACGCCACACCTGCTGCCACGCCGGTGGCGGTACCGGGGCAGAGCGTGGTGTTCGTCGATTCGCGGGTCAAGGATGCCGATAGCCTGCTGCAGGGCATCGCCCCCGGTACGCAGATCGTCAAGCTCGATGCCAGCAAGGACGGCCTGCAACAGATCGCCGATTACCTCGATCAGCACCACGGTGTCAGCTCGGTGCAGATCATCGCCCACGGC
This sequence comes from Pseudomonas sp. NPDC090208, assembly GCF_044746785.1. NCBI lineage: Bacteria > Pseudomonadati > Pseudomonadota > Gammaproteobacteria > Pseudomonadales > Pseudomonadaceae > Pseudomonas > Pseudomonas sp. NPDC090208. Next base: position 68,435 of record NZ_JBIVCU010000016.1, on the reverse strand, counting down.
AATGCCGGCGACCTGTGGCTGGGCGACACCTATCTGTCGGCCGACAACATTACCGCGCGCAGCGCCGTGCTGGCGCAGATCGGCCAGGACATGAATGTCGGCGGCGACATCCTCATTTATGGTTGCTACACCGCCGAAGGCGAGCGCGGCTTGAGCTTCGTCGATTCGCTGGCGCAACTGACCGGGCGCGACATCGCCGCGTCCAGCAACCGCACCGGCGTGGGCGGCGACTGGGATCTGGAAATCGCCACCGGCAGCATCGAGAGCGTCAACGTGCTGTCGACCCAGGCCATGAGCGAGTATCAGTGGGGCCTGGCGACGTGGACTGCGACCAACAACGCCAATACCGGGGTCGGTTCGTTGCGTGCAGCGATCGCTTCGGCGCAGAACGGCGATATCGTGACCTTCAGCGCCGGCATGACCGTGCAGCTCACCTCTGAACTGCTGATCAACAAGAACATCACCGTCGATGGCGACCTGAACAACGACGGCGTCGCGGACGTCACCCTCGACGGTCAGTACAAAACCCGGGTGGTGGAGATCAACTCCGGCAGTACCGTGACCCTCGATGGCCTGGTGATCACCCGTGGCCTGGTCTCCGGCAACGGCGGCAATGGCGGTTATGGTGCCACCGGTGCCATGGGCGGCGGGATTTTCAACGCCGGTATCCTTACGCTCAAGAATGTCTCGGTGACCGGCAACGCGGCGGCCGGTGGTGGCGGTGGTGGTGGTGTCACCGGCGCCAACTACGGTGGCGGTGGTGGTGGCGGCGGCGGTCTTGGCGGGCAGGGCGGTGGCCATGGCGGGACCGCCGGGCCGGGCACCGGCACGCTGGGAGGGCAGGCCGGCAGTGGCGGCGTCGGTGGCTACGGCGGCGGTTACGATGCCACCCACATGGGCGGCCGGGGCGGCTCCACCATCGGTGGCGCGGGCGGTATCGGGGTGTCCTATTACAGCAACGGCGGCAATGGCGGTACGGCCAACAACGGCACCCTTTCCATCGGCGGCGGTGGCGGCGGCTCGGGTTGGGACAAGGTCGGCGGTGTTGGCGGCAATGCGGCCGGCGGCATTTACAACGCTTCGACCGGTACGCTGAAGGTCATCGGCACGTCGGTCATCAGCAACAACATCGGCGCAGGCGGCGGCGGTGGCGGCGGTAGCGGCCAAGGCAGCAACAACCTCAATGGCGGCGATGGCGGTCGTGGCGTCGGGGCGATCTGGAACCAGGGCGGTACGGTGCTGATCACCGCTTCCAACTTCAGCAACATCAGCGGCAACGCCGCCGGCAGTGGTTCCGGCGGTTCCGAGCTGGGTGGCGGGGTGACCGGCAGCGTGCCGCTGGCGTTCGCCGCCATCTATAACAACGGTGGCACCCTCAACACCGCGTACGTCGAGCCGCCGACCGCGACCATCGTGGTCAGCACCCCGGCGCAGCACGTCGGCACCACGTCGCAGGTGACCTTCACCTTCAGCCGCGCGGTGACCGGTTTCACCAACGCCGACCTGACCATCGAAGGCGGTACCCTGACCAGCGTTTCGTCGTCCGACGGCGGTGTCACCTGGACCGCGACGTTCACGCCCAACAATAACCTGACCGACGCCACCAACGTCATCACCCTGGACAACACCGGGGTGACGGCGATTTCCGATGGCGTGGCCGGTGTCGGTACCACGACGTCCAATAACTACACCATCGATACCCAGCGCCCCACTGCCAGCATCGCGATGTCCGACACGGCGCTGAAAATCGGTGATACCTCGCTGGTGACCATCACCTTCAGCGAAGCGGTGACCGGTTTCACCAACGCCGACCTGACCATCGCCAACGGCACCTTGAGTGCGGTGAGCAGCAGTGACGGCGGTATCACCTGGACGGCGACCTTCACGCCGACCGCCAGTATCACCGATTCGACCAACCTGATTACCCTGGACAACACCGGTATCGCCGACCTGGCCAGCAACGCCGGTTCCGGCACCACCAGTTCGACCAACTACGCCATCGACACCGTACGCCCGACGGCGACGATCGTGGTGGCGGACAACGACTTGAGGGCCGGCGAAACGTCGCTGGTCACCTTCACCTTCAGTGAAGCGGTGAGCGGTTTCACCAACGCCGACCTGACCATTGCCAACGGCACGTTGACCGCAGTGAGCAGCAGTGACGGCGGTATCACCTGGACCGCGACCTTCACGCCGTCGGCCAACGTCAACAACGCCAGCAACCTGATCAGCCTGAACAATACCGGTGTTGCCGATCTGGCCGGTAACGCGGGTACGGGCAGCACCAATTCCAACAACTACGCCATCAGCACCCAACAGCCGACGGCGACCATTGTGGTGGCTGACAACGGCTTGACAGTCGGTGAGACATCGCTGGTTACCATCACCTTCAACGAGGCGGTGACGGGCTTTACCAACGCTGACCTGACCATCGCCAACGGCACCCTGAGTGCGGTGAGCAGCAGCGACGGCGGCATCACCTGGACGGCGACGCTCACGCCGACCGCCAATATCACTGACTCGACCAACCTGATCACCCTGGACAACAGCGGGGTGCAGAACGCCAGTGGCAACAGCGGTGCTGGCACCACCAACTCCAACAACTACGCTATCGATACCCAGCGCCCGACGGCGACTGTCGTGGTGGCGGATAACAGTTTGAAAATCGGCGAGACCTCGCTGGTGACCATCACTTTCAGCGAGGCGGTGATCGGTTTCACCAATGCCGACCTGACCATTGCCAACGGCAACTTGACGGCCGTGAGCAGCAGCGATGGCGGTATCACCTGGACGGCGACGTTCACGCCGACCGCCAACATTACCGATTCGACCAACCTGATCAGCCTGGACAATACCGGCGTGACCGACCAGGCGGGCAACGCCGGTTCCGGCAGCACCGACTCGAACAACTACGCCATCGACACTCAGCGCCCGACCGCGACCATCGTGATGGCCGACCCCAGCCTGACTGCCGGGGAAACCAGCCTGGTGACCATCACCTTCAGCGAGGCGGTGACCGGCTTCACCAACGCCGACCTGACCGTGCCCAACGGCACGTTGACGGCGGTGAGCAGCAGCGACGGCGGTATCACCTGGACGGCGACGTTCACGCCAACCGCCGGTATCAGCGACAGCACCAACATCATCAGCCTGAACAACACTGGTATTGCCGACATCGCGGGCAACGCCGGCTCCGGCACCACCAGTTCCGGCAACTTCACCATCGACACCATGGCGCCGACGGCCACCATCGTGGTGGCGGACAGCAGCCTGAAAATCGGCGAAACCTCGCTGGTGACCATCACTTTCAGCGAGGCGGTGACGGGCTTCACCAACGCCGACCTGAGCATTGCCAACGGCACCTTGAGCGCGGTGAGCACCAGTGACGGCGGCCTCACCTGGACCGCGACCCTGACCCCGACCGCCAGCATCACCGACGCCAGCAACGTCATCACGCTGGACAACAGCGGCGTGCAAGGGGTCAGCTCGGGGAATGCGGGTGTCGGCGTTTCGAACTCCAACAACTACGCCATCGACACCCAGCGTCCGACAGCGACCATTGTGGTTGCAGACACGGCACTGGGCGTTGGTCAGACCTCACAGGTCACCATCACCTTCAGCGAGGCGGTGAGCGGTTTCACGGTGGCCGACCTGACTGTCGAAAACGGCACCCTCAGTGGGTTGACGACCTCGGACAACATCACCTGGACCGCCACACTGACACCGATGGCCGGCGTCACCGACACCACCAACCTGATCACCTTCGACACCAGCGGCGTTACCGACGCGGCCGGCAACACCGGCAGCGGTATCACACTTTCGAATAACTACGTTGTCGACAGTCAGCGGCCGACCGCGACCATCGTCATGACCGACACTGACCTGCGACCCGGTGAAACGAGCCAGGTGACCATCACCTTCAGCGAAAAGGTGACCGGTTTCGACAACAGTGACCTGAGCGTTGCCAACGGCACCTTGAGTGCGGTGAGCAGCGCTGACGGCGGCACCACCTGGACCGCGACGTTCACGCCGAACGTCGGGGTAAACGACACCACCAACCTGATCGTCCTCAACAACACCGGTATTACCGACCTGGCGGGCAACGCCGGCACCGGCACGACCAGCTCGGCCAACTACACCGTATTCACTCAAGTGCCGACCGCGACCATCGTCGTGTCCGACCCATCGCTCAAGGTCGGTGAAACCTCATTGGTGACCATCACCTTCAGCGAGGCAGTGACCGGTTTCGACAACAGTGACCTGACCATCGCCAACGGCACGTTGAGCGATGTCACCAGCGGCGACGGCGGCATCACCTGGACGGCCACCTTCACGCCGACCGCCAATGTCACCGACCCGACCAACCTGGTCACCCTGAACAACAGCGGGGTTCAGAATCTGGCCGGCAATGCTGGCGTCGGCACCACCGATTCGAACAACTTCTCCATCGACACCGAGCGTCCCCATGCGACCATCGTGGTCGCCGACAGCACACTGGGCATCGGCGAGACCACGCAGGTGACCATCACCTTCAATGAAGCGGTGACCGGCTTCGGCCTCGGCGATCTGACGACCGACAACGGCGTGTTGTCCAACCTCTCCAGCAGCGATGGCGGCATCACCTGGACGGCGACGCTGACACCGTTTACCGTCGGCACCATCGCGACCAACACGATCACCCTGGACAACAGCGGTGTCGCCGATCTGGCCGGCAACACGGGCACCGGCGCCACGCTCTCGAACAATTACGTCATCGACAACGACCGGCCGACCGCGACCATCACCCTGAGCGACACCGAGCTGCACTCGGGGGAAACCTCGGTGGTGACCATCACCTTCAGCGAGGCGGTCAGCGGCTTCGACCTGTCCGACCTGAGCGTGGCCAATGGCACCCTGAGCAACCTGTCCAGCAGCGATGGCGGCGTCACCTGGACCGCAACGCTGACCCCGGCCTCGGGTGTCAACAACGCCACCAACGTGATCAGCCTGGACAACAGCGGCTACACGGACCTGGCCGGCAACAGCGGCACCGGCACTACCGATTCGGCCAACTACAGCGTGCAGACCCTGGCCCCGACCTCCACCATCGTGGTGGCCGACACGTCACTCACCGCCGGCGAGACGACGCTGGTGACCATCACTTTCAGCGACGCGGTCACCGGTTTCGACCTCAGTGATCTGAGTGTCGCCAACGGGCACCTGTCAGGGCTGTCCAGCAGCGACGGCGGCATCACCTGGACGGCCACGCTGACGCCGAACGCCAACGTCACCGACTCGACCAACCTGATCACCCTGAACAATGCCGGCGTGCAGAATCTGGGCGGCAGCCCGGGTGTGGGCACCACCGTGTCCAACAACTACGCCATCGACACTGCGCGTCCGACCGCGAGCATCGTGGTCGCCGACCCGATACTGGGCATCGGCAAGAGCACTACAGTCACCATCACGTTCAGTGAGACGGTGTCCGGTTTCGACCTGTCGGACCTGAGCGTGGCCAACGGCGTGCTGTCGAACCTGACCAGCAGCGATGGCGGCAAGACCTGGACCGCGACGCTGACCCCGACCGCCAACGTCACCGACCCGAGTAACCTGATCGTGCTCGACACCGGGCGGGTCTTCGATGCGGCGGGCAACACCGGTTCGCAGATTGCGATCTCCAACAACTACGCCCTCGATGCCGACCGCCCGACCGCGACCATTGTCATCGCCAACCCGAACCTGAAAGACGGGCAGAGCACGCTGGTGACCTTTACCTTCAGCGAGGCGGTGAAGGGCTTCGACCTGTCGGACCTGAGCGTCGCCAACGGGACCTTGAGCAACCTGTCCAGCAGTGACGGCGGCAAGACCTGGACGGCGACGCTGACGGCGGCGACTGGCGTTACCGACCCGAGCAACTTCATCACCCTGGACACCAGCAACGTCACTGACCTGGCAGGCAACGCCGGCAGCAGCTTTGCCAATTCCAACAATTTCGCCATCAACCCACCGACGCAGCCGACCCAACCGACTCAACCGGGCGATCCGGCCACACAGGTCGGCGACACCGAGTTTCTGGTTCACGGCTCGGTGGCGCCAGCCTTGCCCTCGCTGCCGGACACACCGCTGCAGCCGGTGATCTTCGCGCCACCGAGGGGGGATCTGGGCGCACCGCTGGGCTTCCCGCCATTGTTCGAGGTGCGCACGTCCGGGGCCGACATGCCGCCGCTGGGCAGCATCTTCATCAACAACGGCGCACTGGCGCACAGCTTCATCGCCCAAGTGTTCGGCAATCTCAGCACCAGCGACGGCAATGGCAGCGGTTTCCTCGGTTTTGGTGGCGGCGACGGCGGCGTGTTCGGCAGCAGCACGCTGTCCGGGGTGTTCAACCGCGACACGTCGAGCGAAAGCAGCGGCCTGAAAACCTTCGACCGCCCCGGCGGCGCCAAGAGTCTGGGGGATCCGGCGCAGGGGCTGCGCGGCATCTTTGGCGCACCGAGCCTGGGCCAGCAGCTGCAGCAACTCAGGGACACGGAACAACAACAGCTCCACGCACTGGCCTGGGCCTTGAGCTCGAAAGAGATCGGCACCCGCGAAACCGAGGCCTGAAGCCGAATAAAAAATCCGCGTCGGCAGGGGTCGGCGCCTGTGAACAGAAAAGTTGTCGTCAGGGGCGTGCAAGGATGAAGAGAAGTCAAAAGGTATTCGGTGTCAGTCTGCTGACACTGGCGATCAGCGGCTGTGCGGTGACCACCCAGCCGATCGAGCGCAGCGTCAGCGAGCAGCGGGCGAAGAGCGATCTGGTCGCCATGTACAAGGATCAGGAGCCGCTGTCCGGGCCGCTGACCCTGCACCAGGCCATGGCCCGGGCGGTGAAATACAACCTCGAAGCCCGTTTGAAAGTCATGGAAGAAGCGTTGGCCAAGCGTCAGCTGGACCTGGCCAGTTTCGACATGCTGCCGCGCATGGCCTTGTCCGCCGGTTATGCCGGTCGCAACAACGTTGGCGCCTCCAGTAGTCAGAGCGTGCTGACCAACACCCAGTCCCTGGAACCGTCGACCTCTCAGGACCGCGACCGCCGCGTCGCCGACCTTACTATGGTGTGGAACGTCCTCGACTTCGGCGTCAGCTACATCAGCGCCAAGCAGCAGGGCGACCAGCGCCTGATCGTGCAGGAACGCCGGCGCAAGGTGATCAACACCATCGTGCAGGACGTGCGCTCGGCCTACTGGCGGGCGGTGGCGGCCGAACGGCTGCTCAAGCAGATCGACAGCCTGATGGCACGGGTCGATCAGGCTCGCAACAACAGTCAGCAGATGAGCGACCAGCGCATCGGCGACCCGATCCAGGCGCTGGGCTATCAGCGCTCGCTGATCGAAGCGACCCGTCAACTGGAAGAGCAGCGCAAGGCGTTGTCTCTGGCCAAGACCGAACTGGCGACGCTGATCAACCTGCCGCTGGGCAGCGAACTGACCCTGGCGACTTCGGACACTTACGAGGTGCCGGAACTGAAAGTCGGCATGGCGCAGCTTGAACACGAGGCGCTGACCAGCCGCCCCGAACTGCGCGAGCAGGATTACCAGACCCGCATCAGCTCGGCGGAAACCCGCAAGGCCATGCTGCGTCTGTTGCCGGGGCTGGAGTTTTCCGCCGGCGGGCATTACGACAGCAACTCGTTTCTGGTCAACGATCGCTGGGCGGACTACGGCGTGAAGGTCACCTGGAACCTGTTCAATGTGATCTCGGCACCGGCGGCCATCGACGTCGCCAAGGCCGGCGAGCAGGTCGCGGCGGCGCGCCGTCAGGCAATGTCCATCGCCGTGCTGGCGCAGCTCTACGTCGCCAACGCCAACTATCAGGAGGCGCTGCATCAGTTCAAGACCAGCCAGCAACTGTCGGACATCGACGGCCAGATCGTCGGCCAGCTGCGCAATCGCCGTCAGGCGGCCGGCATCGGCGAACTGGAACTGATCCAGGGCGAGCTGAACAACTTGCAGGCCGACCTGCGCCGCGACCTGGCCTATGCCGACCTGCGCAACGCCTACGGGCAGATCTTCGCCAGTGCCGGCCTCGACCCGCTGCCGCAGGAAGTCTCCTCGACCCAGGTGCAAGCGATTGCCGGCGCGATGGCCGCGCGGGAATCGCAATGGGCAGCTGGCAACATCGCCACGGCAGCGGTCAGCCAACCGCAAGGCAGCAAATGACATGACCGCGCACATGCCAAACCGTGAAATGCAGGCGGTGCCGGAGTGTACGACCGCTCGGGGTGCGGCCATTCTGCTCACCGGGTTGCCGGCCGCTGGAAAATCCACCGTGGCCCGGGCGCTGCACCGGCAGTTGCTGCGTCAGGGGTTGCACAGCATGGTGGTCGATGGCGACGTGCTGCGCAGCGGGCTGAGCAGTGACCTTGGATTTTCCGCCGAGGACCGCCACGAAAATATTCGTCGGGCCAGCGAGCTGGCGCGTCTGCTGGTGGACAACGGCCAGGTGGTGATTCTGGCGATGATCGCGCCACAGGCCGAGCAGCGCGAACTGTTCGCCCGGCGGCTGGGCGAGCGTTATCGCGAAGTCTGGTGCAATGCGCCGCTGGACATCTGCGAGCAGCGCGACCCCAAAGGCCACTACGCCCGTGCGCGACGCGGCGAACTGGCGGGTTTCACCGGGGTGTCGGCGCCCTATGAAGTGCCGCAAGCGCCGGGGCTGGTGCTCGACACCGCCACACAGTCGGTGGAAGCCTGTGTCGATCAACTGCTGGGCTGGCTGAGTGCATGCCGACTGATTGCCTGAGCGCCGATCGCGAAAACGTCGCGGCCTTCTCGCGCCTGCCGGTGGCGGTCAATCTGCCGCTGTTGCTGCGGGCGTTGTCGCGGATCACCGAGCCACAGTGGCAGGCGCACTTCAACAGCGGTCATTACAGCGGCGACTGGGCGGGCGTGGCACTGATTTCCCAGGCCGATGCGCCAAGCGAACTGGCGCCGGGGCAGGGCCCGGCGGTCGAGCGTGCGCCCTGGCTGGGCGATCCGCACTGGCGTTTGGCGCTCAAGGATCTGCTGCTGGAGATTCGCTCGGCTCGCTTGCTGCGGCTGGGGCCGGGCAGTTGCATCCATGAGCACCGCGACTACGACCTGCACGGCGAAGATGCCGATCGGCGCCTGCACATTCCGCTGCTTAGCCCGCCCGACGTGGACTTCATGCTGGAAGATCGGCGGGTGCCGATGAGTGCCGGCGAATGCTGGTTTCTCGACCTGGCCCGCGCCCACAGCGTGGACAATCACGGCGCTCATGCGCGTATTCACCTGGTCCTCGATTGCCGCCCCAATGGCTGGCTCGACCAGCAGATCCAGTCGGGGTTGGCGACCACGCCGGCAGCAGGTGTCGGTCGTGCGCAGCAGGCACTGGCGCGATTTCGCGAGCGGCTGGAAAACGACCCGCAGTTGTGCGCGGCGCTGCAGGGCATCGCCGACAGTTCGACGTTCATTGCCCGCGCGTTGGCACTGGCCGCCGAGCACGGGCTAAGCCTGTCGGAACCGGTGTTGCGGGCCGCCATGCGCGAAGGCCGCAGCCGCTGGAATCGCCAATGGACAGTCTGAAGGGCTGGCTGCCGATCAGTATTTATCAGCGCACCGGGGAATGGTGGGTGGACTGGTGCTGGTTCGGCGAGCATGCGCTGACTCGGCCGTTCTTTCGCGAGTCGGTGGACGAGGCGTTGCGCCTGCCGTTCAATCAGGCCTTTCGCCGCGAAACGCCGCTGGCGGTGTTGTGTCAGTGGTCATTGCCGGCGCTGGCGCCCACCGCGTTCATTTATCACGCCTCCCGTTGTGGCTCGACGCTGATCAGCCAGATGCTGGCGCAGCTTGACGATCACATCGTCGTCTCCGAACCGCCACCGCTGGATACGCTGTTGCGCGCGCCATTGCCCGCTGACCTGCGTGACGCCGCATTGCGTGGCTTGCTCGCCGCCTACGGCCAATGTCGCCGGGGCCCGGAGCGTGCGCTGGTGATCAAGCTCGACGCCTGGAACATCGCCCAGCTGCCGCTGCTGCGCGACTGTTTTGCCGAGACGCCGTGGCTGTTCGTCTACCGGGATCCGCTGGAAATTGCCGTATCGCACCTGCGCCGACCCGGCATGCACATGGTGCCGGGCCTGCTCGGTGGCAACGGTCCAGACGACCTGCCGGGTGATTTGTCACAGGAAGAAGGCATCGCCCGCCGCCTGGGACAGATCCTGCAACAGGGCGCCGATTTCTGCCGCGCATACAACGGCGTGCCGGTGAACTACAACGAACTGCCGACCGCCATGAGCGAACGCCTGGCAACCTTCTTCGACCTGAACGCCGACCAGCGTGAACAGGCGTTCACGGCGGTCGGGCAACACGCCAAGGCGCCTCATCAGACTTTTGTCGCCGACAGCCAGGACAAACAGCGGAGCGCGTCGGCGGAACTCAGGCGGTGGCTGCAGTCATACTGCGAGCCGGCTTACCGGGAGCTGGAAGCGCTGCGCCTCAACCACGCAGACGATCCAGTGTCGGCAGCAATTCGGCAGGTTCCGGGCGGCGGGTGTAGTCCGGGTTGACCTCGGCGAAAGCGATGACCCCATCCTGGCCGATGACGTAGCGCGCCGGCATCGGCAGGTTCCAGGAAGGATCGTCGTTGACGATTGCCAGATCGTTCTTGAACACGTTCTTGTAGATGTCGATCAGGTAGTCCGGGAAGGTGAAACGGATGCCGAAGGCGTCAGCCAGTTCGCCCTGTGGGTCGACCAGAATCGGGAAGCCCAGCTTGTTCTGGCGGATGGCTTTACGGCTGTTGAGCGCGGTCTGCATGGAAATCGCCACCATGGTCGCACCTCGGGCTTCGATGTCGGCGCGGGCTTCTTCCAGGGCTTGCAGGTCCATGTTGCAGTACGGGCACCACACGCCGCGATAGAAGGTCAGCACCACCGGCCCCCTGGCCAGCAGGCTGGCGAAATCGACCGTGTTGCCGTCGACATCCAGCAGGGAAAAGTCCGGGGCCTTGTCGCCCGCTTTAAGGGCACGTTCGGCTTGGCCGGTGGCGATCAATTCTTCGGTGGCGCGGTGGATGGCGTCCACCACCGGACGAGGTACGTTGTAGGGCGGCTGGCCAGATTCGAGGTCGGCTTTGAAGGCGTCAAGGCGGGCTTGCAGGGACATGGTGAACTCCAGGCGAACAATGATGAGTCAGGGATGGATCGGTCGGCAGCGTCGGGTCTCGTGCTGCGTTGGGGCTAATTTCCATCTTTCGCCGGAGTGGGGGTAGACGGCGTGGGCAACTAAGATATATTTGCCGGACGTATGAATGACCGTCTTTTTGCCCTTCGCCTATTTGTCCGTGTCGCACATGCCGGCAGCTTCTCGGCTGCCGCACGGGAACTGCAACTGTCGCAACCTTCTGTTTCACGCATCATCGCCAGCCTTGAGGGGGAGGTCGGTGCGGCATTGCTGACCCGTACCACGCGCGCGGTCAGCCTGACGGAGGCGGGCGCCGATTATCTGGTCCGGGTGGAACAGATTCTGGCGGCGCTGGAAGAGGCCGATCATGCAGCCCGGGGCACCGGAGAGCTGCGCGGCGTGCTGCGCATCGGCGTGGCTGCCAGTTTCGCCGTGCGCGAAGTCATTCCGCGGTTACCGCCGTTCATGGCGCAGCACCCCGAGCTGCGCATCGAATTGATCATGACCGATCAGCGGCAGAATCTGGTGGTGGATGGCGTGGACGTGGCGCTGCGTTTCGGCGTGCTGACGGACTCCACCGCCACCGTCCGCAAGATCGGCCTGTCGACCCGTTTGCTGGTGGCGTCCCCGGGCTATCTGCAACAGGCCGGCACGCCGCGCACGCCTGCCGATCTCGCCGGACACGCGATCATTGTCGGGCCTGCGGCTGCCGGTGCGCTGGGCTGGACGTTTCAACGGGACGGCCAGACCACCTCCGTCCGGGTTGATGGGCGGTTGACCGTCAACGTCAATGAAGCCTCGACAGCGGCGGCGCTGGAAGGGCTGGGAATCGCCTCGACCGGCACCTGGGGTTGCCGCAAGGAATTGGCAAGGGGCGAACTGGTGCAGGTATTGCCCGAATGGACGCTGGAGCCGGTCGAAGTCAACGCCCTGTTCGCCGCCGGCCGCGCCGCCAAACCCTCCGCCCGGGCCTTTGTGCATTACCTCGCCGAGTGCCTGAAAGACATCTGATACGCGCCGTAGCGGCCCGGCTTACCGGCGGCAGCGATTTCAAGGGCGCCACCGCCGGCAAGCCGGACTGCTACGGGGGCTGTGTGTGCAGACGTTTTTGATTCTGGCCGCAGGCCTGTAGGAGCGTGGCTTGTCTCGCGAGCGGCGACGAAGTCGTCGTAGAAGCTGACGACTATGCGTTCCTGACACACCGCATTTGCCGGATTTACGACGACTCCGTCGCCGGTCGCAGGGCAAGCCAGCTCCTACAAATACGCGGTGTGCGTGCTGTAGCAGTCCGGCTTGCCGGCGGCAGCGATCTCAAGGGCGCCACCGCCGGCAAGCCTGAGTGCTACGGCGCGGTGTGCGCAGACGTTTTTGATTCTGGCCGCAGGCCTGTAGGAGCGCGGCTTGCCCGCGACCTAGCGAGAAGCGGCAGCAAAACCTACAGCACTGGCAGTGCCAGACACACCGCATTTACCGGATTTACGACGACTCCGTCGCCGGTCGCAGGGCAAGCCAGCTCCTACAGGTCTGGCGGTGAACCTTCTGTAGCAGTCCGGCTTGCCGGCGGCAGCGATCTCAAGGGCACCATCGCCGGCAAGCGCGCTCCTACAGGGGGAGGTGGCGCGACATCGCAGGGAGCTTCAGCTGATCCGCTGCACCAGCGCGTGCAGTTCGGCAAAGTCCCTGACCCGGTGGAAGTTGGCATGGTCGGCGAAGGCGGAGAAGTCGGTGTCGCCGCCATAGCCGGCCACTTGGGCGCCAGCATCCAGTCCGGCCATCACGCCGGGCACGCTGTCTTCCACCAGCAGGCAGTCTTCGGCCTTGAGGCCCAGCAGTTCGGCGGCGTGTTCGATAAGGATCGGCGACGGCTTCCAGGCCTGGACTTCATAGGCACTGACGATCAGGCCGTGAAAGACATCAAGCAGGCCCACGGTGCTCAGACAGGCCTCGATCTTGTTCCGCGGGCCATTGGAGGCGACGCATTTGGGCAGGTTGAGGTTGCGCACGAAATCCACGGCGCCGGGCATTTCTTCAAGATGCTCCTGCAACAGCGGCAGAGTGCGGGCCCTGAAGGTGTTGACGATTTCGATGTTCGGCAGCCACGGGTAGTCGCGGCACAGGCCTTCCATGCACAGGGCGAACTGCACGCCGCGAAAGCGTTGCAGCACTTCTTCAAGGCTCAGCGTTACCTGATGTTCCTGCAATATGTCGCGCAGCAGTCCGGCGGCCAGTCGTTCGCTGTCCACCAGAGTTCCGTCGCAGTCAAAGATGACGCCGGCAATGTTCAAGCAGGTCTCTCCCGTGTTGCCTGTTTCGTGTTCGGGGCGGTTGGACCGGCATTATCCGGAAAAGTTGGCGCTCGCGCTCGGTCTCTGACCTGCGGTCGTACAGGAGGGCGGTAAGGAAGGGGCGGGGCCTGACAACAACGCGCGTCAGGCCCGCGCAAATACAGGCTTACAACTGAACGCCGGTGACCAGCGAACCGTCGTTGAAGTAGCTGCTGACGTTGGCGAACACCAGGTCGGCCATGGCCTGACGGGTTTCGTGGGTGCCGCTGCCGATGTGCGGGGTCAGCACGGCGTTGTCGAGGGTCAGCAGTTCGGCGGGTACATTCGGCTCGTCTTCGAACACATCCAGACCGGCGCCGGCGATTTCGCCTTCCAGCAGCGAGGCTACCAGTGCCTGCTCGTCGACCACCGAACCACGGGCGACGTTGATCAGGTACGACTTCGGCCCTAGGGCCTTGAGTACGTCGCGGTTGATCAGTTTCTCGGTTTCCGGACCGCCCGGCACGATGACCACCAGGTAATCCGCAGCCTTGGCCAGCGCCTGCAGGTCGTCGTAGTGGGTGTACGTCACGTCGGCGTAGGCCTGGCCGCGACGGTAGTAGGCGATGTTCATGTCGAAACCGGCGGCGCGACGGGCAATGGTCTTGCCGATCTTGCCCAGACCGACGATGCCGCAGGTCTTGCCGCACAGGTCATTGCCCAGCGGGAATTTGCCGGTGGCCCATTGGCCTGCACGGACGAAGCGCTCGGCTTCGCTGATGCGCCGCGACACACACAGCATCAACGCCAGCGCGGTTTCGGCGACAGCGTTGTTGAGCACGTCGGGGGTGTTGCTCAGTTTGATGCCTCGGCGCGCCAGGTACGCGGTGTCGTTGGCGTCATAGCCGACGCCGAAGCTGTTGATCACTTCCAGGTTCGGCAGGCGGTCGAGCAGGGCGTTGTCGGTGCCGTAGACACCGCTGGTGACCACGCCACGCACGCTGGCGCCATGCTCGGCGACCCAGGCGTCGAGGTCCTTGATCTCCCAGCGGTTATGCACGGTGAAATCGCGGTTCAGGTTTTGCGTCAATGCCGCATGCATCGGGCCCCAGACCAGAATGTCGGCTTTCTTGTCGCTCATTGTTTCCTCCTTGCGGTGCGGCCTCGTCACTGAAACCGCACCTGGGTTGCAGGTACGAAAGGGATCGTCAGCCGTTTTTATCGAACACCGGCTGGGCTTCGGAACGCCCGGATTTGAGCAGTTCGGCGATGGCCATGGTCAGCAGTGGCGCGAACAGTGCGAAGTAGGAACTGTCGATGCCGTACGGGTTGCCGGCCAGGAACCAGCCGATGGTGGAGATCACCGAAAGGATCACGCCGGCCAGCGCACCGCGACCGGTACCGAACTTCGGCGCATAGAAGCACATCAGCACGATGACCGCGAGGGTGGCGCGCAGGGCCTTGCCGAGGAAGGCGATCAGCAGGATCTTGTCGGCGTACAGCGCCAGGATCAGCGGCAGGAAGCCGATGACGACGATGGCCAGACGAATGAAGATCACCGACTTCTGGTCATTCTTTTCTTTGTTGAAGAACGGATCGTAGAAGTCTTTCAGGGCGAGAGTGGCCGAAGCCAGGGTGTTGGCCGAGATGCCGCCGAACAGCGCGCCGGCCAGGCCGATCACCACCAGGCTGGCGGAGAAGGTCGGCATGTGGGCGATCAGCGCCGGGAAGGCGTCGATGGATTTGATGCCTGGATACAGGTACGCACTGGCCATGCCGATCAGGGCGGCCATGATGCCGAACGGGATCATCAGCGACGACACATAGAAGCACGCGCGTTTGGCGGTCTTGTGATCCTTGGTACTGACCAGCGCCTGAATCACGTACTGGGTGGCGAAGATCGAACCGATACCGCCGATCATCCAGGCGAAGATCTGGCCCCAGCCCACGCCGGTGACGTCGAACATGTTGGCCGGCAGTTTGGCCTGCATCGCACCGATGCCGCCGGTGGCCTGCAGGGCGAACGTCAGGGCCAGGATGATGCCGACGTATTTGATCAGGCAGTGGGCGAAGTTGGTGTAGACCACCGAACGCATGCCGCCGACGCTGACGTAGAACACGGTGATCACGCCGACCAGCAGGATCGCCAGGGTCTTGTCGATGTTCAACACGGCCGCCAGTACCGCGCCGCCGCTGGCATACAGCGCCACCGAGACAATGCTCAGGGCGCAGATGGTCAGTACCGACGCCGCGTAGCGGGTGCCCTGGCCGTAGTTCTGCGCAAGGATGCCGGAGATGGTGTTGAGGCCGGTCTCGCGGTACTTCTTCGCCAGCACCAGCGCCAGCAGCAGGAAGCCCATGGACAGCGCGACCAGGTTCCAGGCCGCGGAAATGCCGGCTTCAAAACCCTTTTGTGCAGTGCCGATGCTCACCGAACTGCCGATGAATTCGGACAGCAGCAGGGCGCCGATCAGAAACGGAGGAAAGCTGCGGCCGCCTCCGGTAAAGCCATCGCTGCTCTTGGCATGCTTGCGCACGCTGTAGCCGATGTAGGACATGACGATGAAGTAGCCGGCGGTCAGACAAAGGATGATTGTTATTCTTGGGTCCATGTTCTCTCCGTCCCCTGCGGTCAGGGTGCGTGGATGGTGGTCGAGCGTGTGTGTGCCGTGCAGCAGGACGTTGTCAGACGACGTGCTGATTCAGCAAGGGTAGGTGCAGCAACGGGACATCGGGCGGGGAGCGCTATTGCGTTCCGTGACGCAGCCGTCTGGCGGCCTGTGAGGAGAGAAAGGGCGTAAATACGCTGCGCGCATGGCGAAAGTGTGTGGATCTTTTCATTTTTATTAGAGGCTCGTGATCAGCGTTGAAAAGGCAACTCAATACGAAGCTCCGTTATACGTCATCGTACAACGCCAAGCAATCGTACGCTTGCACAGTTTCGAATCAAGTGCCGTTGATCGACGCGGGCGGTTCCACGCCGGTCATTCGATGGGGCGTTGGAAGCGGGCCGTCGATGCCGCGATCAAGCCGCAGGCTTTTCATTGCAAATGAGAATCTGTTTTATTAGTATCCCGCGCTTGAGTATTTCCGGCCGCGAGATGGTGTAGATGAGTGCCGACAACCTGGATCAGCTTTATCAAGCGCACCACGGATGGCTGCATTCTTTTCTGCATAAACGGATAGGGCATTCGCTGGTCAGCGTCGAAGCGGCGGATCTGGTGCACGACACGTTCATGCGATTGCTGCTCAAGCCGCGCACCTTTGCCAGCGCAAGCGATGCGAGAGCGTTTCTGTGTACCGTCGCCAAGGGGCTGTATGTCGACCAGTGGCGCCGCCGGCAGATGGAACAGGCCTGGGCCGAGTCGATGGCCGCGTTAGCGCCGCAATTGGTGCCGGACAGCGAATACCAGGCCAGCGTGCTCGAAGCGCTGTGCCGCGTCGATGCCATGCTGCGCAAGCTGTCAGCCAGAGCCCGGCGGGCCTTTTTGCTCGCGCAGATCCACGGGTTGACCTATGCCGAGATCGCCGAGGATATCGGCGTGTCCGAGCGCATGGTGAAGAAGTACATGGCGCAAGCGATGTTTGAGTGCCTGGCGCTGGAACTGGAACTTGCCGACGTGTCGGGAGCCTGACCCGTGCCTGCTGCCGAACGCCTCAGCCACGCAGTCCTTGAACAGGCCGCGCATTGGTATGCGCAGCTTCGCGCCGCCGATGTCGCCGACTCCGATTACGCTGCCTGGCGCACATGGCTGGATCATCATCCGGCCCATGCCGAGGCGTGGGCCTACGTCGAACGCATCAGTGCGCGCTTTTCGCCATTGCAGCAGGACGGCGAACGTGACCGCGCGTTCGAATTGTTGCGTCCGCAACGGGCGCGCCCTGTCAGTCGCCGTCAGTTGCTGGTGTCCATGGGCGTGCTCTCTGCCGCCGGTCTTTGCGGGATGTCCTTCAGCGGGCGCAGCGACTACCTCGCCGACGCCTTCGACCGACTGGGTGCCGATTACACGGCCGGGGTTGGCGAAATCAAGGCGTTTTCCCTCGCCGACGGCAGCCGCGGCTGGCTGGCCAGCAACAGCGCCGTGGATGCCGGTTTCGCTGCCGGTTGCACGACCCTGACACTGCGCTGCGGCGAGGTTTACTGGCAGACTGCAGCCACCACGCAGGCCCGGCTGGAGCTGGGCGTCGCCACGGTGTACGTCCAGGGCGCGACCCTGTCGGCGCAGCGCCAGGGCAATCAGTCCCGTGTCAGGCTGGTCAGCGGTGTGGCTCGGGTCGTCAGTACTGCCGGTTCGGCCAGCGCCACCCTGACAGCCGGGCAGGAAGTGCTGATCGACAACCGCATCATCGGTACGCCACAGGCGTTCCTCCCCGGTGCAGACGCCTGGATCAAAGGCTTGTTGATCGTCGATGGCGTGCCGTTGCAGAGCGTGCTTCGCGAGCTGGGGCGCTACACCCATGCCCATCTGGGCCATGCACCGGAGGTGGCGAACATTCGCGTGGTCGGCAGTTTCCCGCTGCAAAACCTGGAGCGCTCGTTGACGATGTTGCAGCAGGCGCTGCCGGTCAGCGTCAACCGCGTGTTGCCCTGGTGGATCAACGTGCAGCAGCCGGTGTGAGACGACAGTGCCGGCCGGTGGATGAGCCCAGGCGCCAGGACGGCAAAAAATAATCGCGAATTTCCAACAATCGGGTTCCCCTTTTTCGAGGCTGGATCGGTGTAGAGGAAAGTGATTCTTAAACTCTGTTCCGGAACCCTGCATGAACCCTCGTACTTTTGCCTTGCGCCCCGTCGCAGCCGCCCTCGCCATTGCCCTCGGAACGCTCGTCTGCAACCTGCCAGCACAGGCAGATGACAGCGGCAGCGTAGCCACGTATGACATTCCGGCCGGCCCCCTGACTGCCCAACTGGCGCGGTTCGCGGCCGCCAGCGGAGTGGAGCTGGTTTCCGCCGCCAGCCTCACCGACGGCCGCAGCGGCGCGGCCCTGCACGGCCGCTATTCGACGTCGGCGGCGCTGGCGAAGATGCTGCAGGGCAGCGGCATCACCGCCACGCAGAACGCCGATGGCAGCTACATCCTGCACGCCGCACCTGTTGGCGAGATCAACCTCGGCGAGGTCAACATCAATGGCTCGACCGAGAACAGCGTCAGCTATCAGCCGGCCCGCACGTCCTCGGTCATGCGCAGCGACACGCAGAATCTGGACATCCCGCAGAGCATCAACATCGTGCCGGCCCAGGCCCTGAAGGATCAGAAGCCGCGCAACCTCGACGATGCGCTGGCCAACGTCAGCGGCATCACCCAGGGCAACACGCTGGCCTCGACCCAGGACACCATCATGAAGCGCGGCTTCGGTGGCAACCGTGACGGCTCGATCATGCACAACGGCATGCCGCTGGTGCAGGGCCGTGGTTTCAACGCCGCCGCCGACAGCGTCGAAGTGCTCAAGGGCCCGGCGTCGCTGCTGTACGGGATCATGGACCCGGGCGGTGTGGTCAACGTGGTCAGCAAACAGCCGCAGATGCAGCAGTACAACGCGATCACTGCACGGGCTTCCGGCTACGCCCACGGGCGCAATGGCAGTGGCGGCACGCTGGACAGCACCGGTCCCATCGGTGACACCCCGTTTGCCTACCGTCTGGTCGCCGACTACGAAGATGAAGATTACTGGCGCAACTACGGCACCCACCGGGAAAACCTGTTCGCGCCGTCGCTGGCCTATTACGGCGAAGACACCCAGGCAGTGCTGTCCTACGAGCACCGCGAGTTCCTGACGCCGTTCGATCGCGGCACCGCGCTGGACCCGCGCACCAACCATCCGCTGGACATTCCGCGAAGCCGCCGGCTGGACGAACCGTTCAACTACATGGAAGGCCGTTCGGACCTGACCCAGTTCAGCCTCGACCACCAGTTCAACGACAACTGGAAAGGGCACTTCGGCTACAGCTGGAACAGAGAGACCTACGACGCCAACCAGCTGCGCGTCAGCGGCGTGAACACCACCACCGGCACCCTGACCCGCAGCAACGACGCGACCCACGGCGCGGTCAGCACCGACAGCTTTGCCATCGCCATGCTCGACGGCAAGTTCGATATCGCGGGCTTCCAGAACGATTTGCAGATCGGCGTCGACGACGAGAAGCGCAAGATCTTCCGCTCGGACCTGCTGCGGCAGAACACGACCACCTCGTTCAGCTACCTGAACCCGGTCTATGGCACCGAAGCGCCTTCGGCCACGGTGTCGGCCAGCGACAGCGACCAGACCGACAAGCTGCGTGCCGAATCGGTGTTCTTCCAGGACGCGTTTCACCTGAACGACCAGTGGATTCTGGTCGCCGGGGCGCGCTACCAGACCTACGACCAGATTGCCGGCCGGGGTCGTCCGTTCAAGGCCAACACCGATATCAACGGTCAGAAATGGCTGCCGCGAGTGGGGGCGGTGTACAAGTGGAGCAACGAGCTGTCGCTGTACGCCAGCTACACCGAGTCGCTGAAACCGACCTCGACCATTGCACCGCTGAGTTCGGGCAGCGTGATCGACTCCAGCGTGCTGCCGGAGGAAGCGAAGTCCTACGAGATCGGCGCGAAGCTCGACCTGCCGGGCCGACTGACGGGTACGCTGGCGCTGTTCGACATCCACAAACGCAACGTGCTGGTGTCGCAGTACAACGACGTGACCAAGAACACCGACTGGCGCACCTCCGGCGCGGCCCGTTCCCGAGGGGTTGAACTGGACCTCACCGGCGAGGTGACCGACAGCCTGAGCCTGATCGGCAGCTTTGCCTTTATCGACGCCGAGACCACCAAAGACCCGGAGTACAAGGGCAATCAGCTGTGGAACGTGGCCCGTCGCACGGCGGCGCTGTCGGCGGTGTACGACGTCGGCTCGATCATCGGCGGTGACCGCCTGCGGGTGGGTGGAGGCGCCCATTACGTCGGCGACCGCGCCGGGGATTCGGCCAACTCGTTCACGCTGCCGTCCTACACCGTGGCCGACGCCTTTGCCTCGTACGACACGAAAATGGCCGATCACAAGGTCAACTTCCAGTTCAACGTGAAGAACCTGTTCGACCGCACCTATTACACCTCCAGCGCCAACCGTTATTTCGTGTCGATGGGCGATGCGCGCCAGTTCATCCTGTCGTCGACGGTGGAGTTCTGATGATGAAAAACACCCTGCGTGGCGTGACCGGTTTTTGTCTTGCGCTGCTGATCCCGGGCAGCGTGATGGCAGACAGTGGAGCGGCGTACCAGACCGTCTCTCGACATGTGCTAAAGGGCTCGGGGCACAGTTGGGGTTTTGCCGCGCTCGATCCCGAGCAGCCGCACCTGTACATCGCCAGACGAGAAAACGGCTTGACTGTGTTCGACGTGAACCGGCAGCGGGAGACCATCACCCTGGCTGACTCTGTAGGGGCCAATGCCGTGGCGTTCGTGCCGTCCCTGCACCGGGCCTACGTGGCCAACATGGACGGCTCGCTCAGCGTCGTCGATACCCGTCGGCTCAAGGTGCTGAAACGAATTGCGCTCGATTCGGGCAACCTCAACAACCTGGTGTACCTGCCAGCGATCAAGCGGGTGGCCGTCACCTCCGGCCGACGTGGGGACGAATCGACGGTCTATCTGTTCGATCCGGCGCAGGACACCGTCACCGGTTCGGTAAAGCTTCCTGCGCGCAAGCTGGACGCGCCAATTGGTTTGGCGGACGGTCGCTTTATCGTGCCGATGCGTGACGAGGATCAGGTCGCGGTGTTGAGCGGGACGGATCTGCAGACCGTCAACTACTGGAAATTCGCGGGTTGCAGCCGACCCAGCGCGGTGGTGGCCGACGAGCTTTCACAACAGCTGTTCGTCGCCTGTCGCGGCGGGCAGCCGACACTGCTGTCGGCCAGCCTGAACGACGGCACATTGAAAGCCACTGCGCGGGTGGGACGGGCGGTCAACGCACTGGCCTTCGACCCGAGCCATCGTCAGGTGCTCGCACCCAGCGGCGCCGATGCCGAACTACGCGTCTTCAACAACGAGCCGGGCGGTGCATTGCAGCCACTGGCGAGCATCGGCACCCAGCCCTGGGCGCACAACATGGTCTTTGACAGCATCAATGGGCGCGTCTACCTGTTCAGCATGAACTACAGCCAACCCCTGAGCGCCGATGGAGCCACGACAGGAGACCCGGTGTTCCAGCCCGACACATTCAACATCATCACCCTGCAACAACGGCCATAGCGCCTGGTATTTCCTGGCTGAAACAGGTCAGGCTTCTGGCCGAAGGCTGTGGGAAGGAGCTCTGCTCGCGACGGGGGCAGTCCAGACAAAACTGTGCCGGATGAGCCACCGCCATCGCGAGCAGAGCTCCCCCCCACAAGGATCTTTAGTGACCTCAGCCTTGTTTGACGTCCATACATCCGTGGGAGCGCGCAAAACCACGCGTAGCAGCCCGGCTTGCCGGCGGTGGTGATCTTGAGGACGCCTTCGCGGGCGAGCCCGCTCCCACAGGGAATCTGCGTTACGCCAGTTTTTGATCTGGTTTTTGATCTTGGGGCCCCGTCCCAGAAGGCCGAACGCAGGCGATGCGCAGTGGGCCGAGCGGCATGGATGCCGCGAGAGCCGCGTGGGCCATGGATGGCCCATTCGCGGCGGGCCCACGGAGCGTCGCCGGAGTGAGGGAACACCGAGCATTAGCGAGGTGCCGTATGGCGGGGATAGCAGCCCTTGGTTACTTGGGGCTTTTCCAAGTAACTCGCCGTGAGGCGAAACCAAGCTGCGTTAGCAGCTACAGCGATCATCCAGACACACCGAGTGCACAGGTTTTACGACGACTGCGTCGCCGGTCGCAGGGCAAGCCAGCTCCTACATAGATCGCGGTGAAACTTCTGTAGCAGTCCGGCTTGCCGGCGGTAGTGATCTTGAGGACGCCTTCGCGGGTGAGCTCGCTCTCACAGAGAATGAGTGTTCCGTCGGCTTTTGATCTGGCTTTTGATCTTGGGGCCCCGTCCCAGAAGGCCGCACGCAGGCGATGCGCAGTGGCGCCGAGCGGCATGGATGCCGCGAGAGCCGCGTGGGCCATGGATGGCCCATTCGCGGCGTGCCCACGGAGCGTCGTCGGAGTGAGGGTATGCCGAGCCGAAGCGAGGCACCGTATGGCGGGGTAAAGAGCCCTTGGTTACTTGGGGCTTTTCCAAGTAACTCGCCGTCAGGCGAAACAGGGCTGCGTTAGCAGCTAAAGCGGTCAGCCAGACACACCGCATTCACAGGTTTTACGACGACTTCGTCGCCGGTCGCAGGGCAAGCCAGCTCCTACAAGGGTTCGCGTAACGTGTCGGAGGCGAAACAGGGCTGCGTTAGCAGACTCAGCAATCCAAATGACACACCGAGTGCACAGGTTTTACGACGAGTGCCTCGCCGCTCGCAGGACAAGCCAGCTCCTACAGGAGGTCGCCGTGCTGCTACGGCGTCAAGCCGCCCTGCTCAAGAACGCCTCGGTCGTCACCATCTGCGCATAGGCAAACCCCAGCGCCGCCATGAACGCCGCATGCACCTGCGCCGCCGGCACGCGGGTGCCGTTGAACTCCAGATCACGACTCGCGCAGGCATCATGCACCACCGTCACCTTGTAACCCAGGTCCGCCGCCGCGCGGGTAGTGCCGTCCACGCACATGTGGCTCATCGCGCCGATGATCACCACCTCATCGATACCATGACCGTCGAGCACCTGCTTCAGCTCGGTTTCGCGGAACGAGTTGACGTAGTGCTTCAGCACCACCGTTTCATCAGGCCGGTTGATCACTTTCGGATGAATCTCCGCACCTTTCGAACCGACATTGAAGAACGGCGCTTCAGGGTTGAGGAATTCATGACGGATATGCACCACCAGTTCACCTGCGTCGCGGGTGGCCTGGATGATCTTCGCCGCGTTGTCGGAGGCGGCGTCGATGCCGACCAGCGGCCATTTACCGTCGGGGAAGTAGTCGTTCTGGATATCGATTACGATGAGCGCTGATTTGGACATGTCTGCTGCCTCGGTTGGGGGATTGCGTTGTGTGGAGCCAGTATTGGCCCTGTGCGACCGCGCGAGGATTGGCTGCGCCGACATTAAGCGAGGCAAAACTGACAATGAGCACTGAAAGGCACGTCGAACGGAGTACTGCCGAAATCGGCCTGCTGATGTATCCCGGCTCGCAGACGGCTGCGGTGCATGGCCTGACCGACCTGTTCGAAGTCGCCAACCGTATGGTCGATGAACAGGGCGCACGTTCGCTGCCGCGCCTGCGGGTCAGCCACTGGCGGGCCGACAAACCGACCTGCGAACCGCAACGGATCTACGACAGCCTGTCCGGCGCTGATCCGTCCAATGCTGGCGGCCCGTTGCACGCCGTGCTGATTCCGCCATCGTTGAGCGGCTTGCCCGACACCCAGGCCATGCACGGCCTGTCGCAGTGGGTGCTGGCCCGGCACGGCGAGGGCGCGACCATTAGCGCGGTGTGCCTGGGGGCCTTCGTGCTGGCGCAGACCGGCCTGCTCGACGGGCGCAC
This sequence comes from Pseudomonas sp. NPDC090208, assembly GCF_044746785.1. NCBI lineage: Bacteria > Pseudomonadati > Pseudomonadota > Gammaproteobacteria > Pseudomonadales > Pseudomonadaceae > Pseudomonas > Pseudomonas sp. NPDC090208. The sequence goes on along the minus strand of NZ_JBIVCU010000016.1, from coordinate 44,472 downwards.
GGCGACCACTCACTGGACCCAGGCCGAGCCGCTTGGCGAGCGCTTTCCCAACATCAGAATCAACGCCGACAAGCCGATCATCGATGATGGCGACATCATCACCACGGCTGGTCTGATGGCCTGGTCGGAGCTGGGCCTGTGTCTGGTGGATCGCCTGCTCGGGCCGAGCATCGCCACCGATACCGCGCGTTTTCTGGTAATCGAACACCGCGACAGCGTGCGCGAGTACGGCAGCCATTTTGCGCCGATTCTCGGCCACGGCGACGCGGCGATTCTCAAGGTCCAGCACTGGTTGCAGAGCAGCGGCGCGGTGGATGTCTCGCTGGCGGAAATGGCCCGGTGCGCCGGGCTTGAGGAGCGGACGTTCCTGCGGCGTTTTCGGGCAGCGACCGGGCTAAAGCCAACCGAGTACTGCCAGCATCTGCGGGTGGGCAAGGCCCGGCAGTTACTGGAGTTCACCAACGGCACCGTCGATCACATTGCCTGGACCGTGGGCTATCAGGACCCAGCGGCGTTCCGTTCGACGTTCCGCAAGATCACCGGGCTGGCGCCCAGCGAATACCGTGGCAAATTCGGTGTCAGTACGGCAACGGTCGCGCCACGGGCGTGAACATCATCTATTTATAGCGAGGCGACATGCCTGTGAAAGGATTCACCCGTCATACTTCTGCGCTGGCCGCTGTGCTGGTCATGACCGTGCTGGCCGGTTGCGGCACCTCACAAAACCGTACGCCACCTCCGGCGCCGGAACTGGTGCGCAGCGAGATCGTCCGCCTGCTGCCGGCCAGCGTTGCCGACCGCCAGGGCTGGGCGACGGACATTCAGACCGCCTTCGACACGCAGAAGATCGATCCCAGCCTGGTCAACCTCTGTTCGGTGCTGGCGGTGACCGAGCAGGAATCCAATTACCAGGTCGACCCCGCCGTGCCGAACATGGGCAAGATCGCCCGCGACGAGATCGATCGCCGCGCTGGCAAGGTGCATGTGCCCAACCTGCTGGTGCGCAGCGCCCTGGACATCCGCTCACCGAACGGCAAGACCTACAACCAGCGGCTGGATGCGGCGCGTACGGAAAAGGACCTGAGCCTGCTGTTTGATGACTTCATCGGCATGGTGCCGCTGGGCAAGACGCTGTTCGGCAGCTTCAACCCGGTACACACGGCCGGGCCGATGCAGGTCAGCATCGAGTTCGCCGAGCGCCAGGCGAGCGGCTATCCGTATCCGGTCGAAGACTCGATTCGCCATGAGGTGTTCAGCCGGCGCGGTGGCATGTATTTCGGCATCGCCCATTTGCTGGGGTATCCGGTCAGCTATGACAAGCCGCTGTACCGCTTCGCCGATTTCAACGCCGGCTGGTACGCCAGCCGCAACGCAGCGTTCCAGAGCGCGGTGGCACGTTTGTCGGGCAAGCGCCTGGCGCTGGATGGCGACCTGATCAACTACGGCTTCAGCCCGACCCTGGGCCAGACCGAACTGGCGGTGCGCAGCCTGCACACGCAACTGGACATGCGTAACCCGACCATCCGCAGTCAGCTGGAAAAGGGCGAGTCGGCGGATTTCGAAAGCACCGAGCTGTACCGCAAGGTCTTTGCGCTGGCCGACAAGGCCGCCGGCAAACCGCTGCCACGGGCGATCCTGCCGGGCATCGTCCTGGAAAGCCCGAAGATCACCCGCAAGCTGACCACCGCCTGGTTCGCCCAGCGCGTGGAAGAGCGCCGGGTACGCTGCATGGCGCGGGCGTCAGGCAAGTTGAAATAAGCGCCACGCTCCTTGTAGGAGTGAGCTCTGCTCGCGATGGCGTCATCACTGACGACTCTGCATTAGCGGTCAATCGCTATCACGAGCAGAGCTCGCTCCTACAGAGGGTCCTGTAGCTGCACGGCCACGAAGCGGTGGGTGGTCAAGCGAGGTATCGGTCAATCTGTGAGCCAGCGCACACTGCCACCGGAATGAACGCCGCTGCCGTCGCGCAGGTCTAGACTGCAACACGGTCCGGACGTCGGCGGCAGAGGTGCGTCCGCGACCGATCAATCAGGGAGGAATGAGCATGCTGTTTACCCCCGAACTGCGCAGGACGCTGGAATGCAGCTTTTTACCCTTGGCCTGTGAATGCACGCCGTTACCGGACGGCGCATTGATGGTGAAGGTGTTCGACCGCGATACCGGCGAGGTGGCGATGCTGTTGAACAACGTATCGATCGCCCATTTGAACACTACCCGCGCGGTGGCGGAGCTGGTGGCCGAGCTGCGTTACGACCTGCGCACCGGCGGCGTACCGTTCGGTTCGCCGCTGCCGCACAAGCTGGCCGCAGGGCAGGGGTGAAACCTTTCGGGTCGTATGATGTCAGCTTGACAGTAACGGCGAGTCGGTGTCTGCTGCGCGACCCGCCAGAATAAAGCGGTGCGTATATCGCGTTCCGGAACTCTGCAGGGGCGGCCATGTTCTGAACCTGGAGAGCCGCCGGTTCACCCGCCCGACTCATTCACTGCCAGGTTGTCGGGGCATTTGCCGTAGACGGCACCGCGTCCCAAGGAGATCCGGATTTGACGCTGAACATCGATCAGGAAAGCCTCTCAAGCGCGATGGACACCTGCGCCCGTGAGCCGATCCGGATTCCCGGCAGCATCCAGCCCCAAGGCTTCCTGCTGGTGATCGATGAAGCGGCCGGCACGCTGATCCAGGTCAGCGCCAATGTGATCGACTGGCTCGGTCTGACACCTCAAGCCCTTTTGGGGCGCATCCTCGACAGCGTGTTCGCCGACAGCCAGCGCCTGCTTGAGCGTCTGGCGGCGTTGCCCGCCGACGACCAGAACCCGTTCCATGTCGGCGATGTGCGCTTTCTTGAAGGCAGCCGCGCTGGCGTGCCGATGGCCATGATGGTGCACCGCCATGACCGCGTGCTAATCGCTGAATTCGAACCGGCCAGCGACATGGAATCGGCCTACGGCAACGTCTACCCGCTGATGCGCACCTTCATCGGTCAGATGACCGAGGACGAAAGCATCGAGGCGCTCTGTCAGCGCTCGGTGGAAGAAGTCTGCCGCATCACCGGTTTCGGCCGGGTCAAGGCTTACCGCTTCGACGCCGACGGCCATGGTCTGGTCAATGCCGAAATCGCCAGCGAAGGCTATCCGAGTTATCTGGGCCTGAGTTTTCCGGCGTCAGACATTCCTGCCCAGGCCCGGGCGTTGTACCTGGCCAACCGTATCCGCGTCATCGAGGATGCCGGCTATCAGCCGTCGCCACTGGTGCCCGTCGACAATCCGCTGACCGGCCAGCCGCTGGACCTGAGTTTCGCCACTCTGCGCAGCGTCTCGCCAGTGCACCTGCAGTACATGCGCAACATGCAGACGCTGGCGTCGATGTCGATTTCCATCGTCGTGCGCGGCCAGTTGTGGGGGCTGATTTCCTGCCACCACGCGACCCCGCGTCCGGTGAGCTTCCAGACCCGCACCGCCTGCGAACTGCTCGGCAGCGTGGTCTCGCTGCAGATCGAAACCAAGGAAGCCCAGGCACGCACCCGGCGCATGCTCAGCCTGCGCCGGCAGATCGTGCAGATGCTGGCCGCCATGGCCGATCTGGACAGCGTGATCGGCGGCCTGCGTTCGATGCCGGACGTGTTGCTGGCGTTTGTCGAAGCCAGTGGTGCCGCAGTGATTTCCGGCGACAACATCGAGCGTTATGGCGCGACCCCAGAACCCGAAGCGCTGCGTGCCCTCAGCGAATGGCTGAGCCAGCGCGACAGTCATGAGGTGTTCCAGACCGACAACGTCAGCCGCGACATCGCCCATTTGCCGCAACTCGCTACCTCAGTCAGCGGCGTGCTGGCGATGGCCATTTCCGAGCTGCACTCCAATTTCATCGTCTGGTTCCGCCCCGAGCAGGCGCGAGTGGTCAACTGGGCCGGCAAACCCGAAAAAACGCTGAGCCCGGGCGGCGCACTGACGCCGCGTCACAGCTTCGACCTGTGGCAGGAAGAAGTGCGCGGTTTTTCCCGACCCTGGGACGACCTCGACACCGAGGGCGTGATCGAACTGCGCGCCGCCGTGCTCGGTATCGTTCTGCGCAAGGCCGAGGAAATGGCCGCGCTGGCCGAAGAGCTGAAAAAGTCCAACAAGGAACTCGAAGCCTTCTCCTACAGCGTGTCCCATGATCTGCGCGCACCGCTGCGACACATCGCCGGCTACGCCGAGCTGCTGGGCGACAGCGAGGGCAACAAGCTGTCCGACCGTGGTGTGCGCTTTCTGGAGAACATCGGCGAATCGGCACGTTTTGCCGGCACTCTGGTGGACAACCTGCTGAGTTTCTCGCAGATGGGGCGCTCGGCGATGCGTTATTCGGAGGTCGACCTCAACGCCATGGTCGAAGCGATCCGCCGCGAGATGCAGCCGGACTACGACGGCCGTGACTTGCAATGGCTGATCCCCGAGCGGCTGCCGGTGGTGATCGCCGACGCCGCCTTCTTGCACCTGGCGATGCGCAATTTGCTGTCCAACGCTATCAAGTACAGCCGCAACGAGGCCCGGGCGGTGATCGAGATCGGCAGCCGCGAAGAAGACAAACGCATCGTGGTGTCGATCCGTGACAATGGCGTCGGTTTCGACATGCAATACGCCGGCAAGCTGTTCGGCGTGTTCCAGCGCCTGCACCGCATGGAGGAATTCGAAGGCACCGGCATCGGTCTGGCCAGCGTGCGCCGGATCATCGAACGCCACGACGGCTCGGTCTGGGCTGAAGGCGAGCCGGGGCAGGGAGCCACTTTTTATTTTGCGCTGCCCAAGCGCAGTCTCACCGTAACCCTTTGAGTGTCCGAGGAGACGCCCAAAATGCTTAAACCCATTCTTCTGGTCGAAGACAATCCCAACGATGTCGAACTGACCCTGGTCGCCCTTGAGCGCAGCCAGTTGGCCAACGACGTGGTCGTGGTGCGCGACGGCGCCGAAGCACTGGATTACCTGCTGCGCCGCGAACAATATCAGGATCGTCCGCTGGGCAATCCTGCGGTCATGTTGCTGGACCTGAAGTTGCCGAAACTCGATGGCCTGGAAGTGTTGAAAGTGATCCGCGAAACCGCCGAGCTGAGCAGCATTCCGGTGGTGATGCTGACCTCGTCGCGTGAGGAACCCGACCTTGAGCGTGCCTACGCGCTGGGAGTGAACGCTTACGTGGTCAAACCGGTCGAATTCAAGGAATTCGTCACGGCCATCTCCGATCTCGGCGTGTTCTGGGCTGTACTCAACGAACCCCCACCGGGTTCGCTGCGGCTGACACGTCGCCCGAGCTGATGCCCCCCTGACCGGCGCGCTGCCTTGAACAGTCCGCGTCGGTTCCATTGCCACTGTCGACCTCGTCCATGCCATTTTCGTCGCTGCTCAAAATACTGCTGGTTGAAGACAGTTCGCTGGATGCCGAGCTGACCCTGCTCACCCTGGAAGGCGCCGGTCTGCGGATCGAAGCCACGCTGGTCTATAACCACCGGGAAGTGGAGCGTGAGCTGCTGGACAAGCGCTTCGATCTGATCCTCAGCGACTACCTGCTGCCGGGCTCCTCTGGTGCCGAGGTGCTGGAGTGCGCGCTGCGGCTGGCGCCGCAGGTTCCGTTCATTTTCCTGTCCGGCATTTTCGGCGAGCAGCACGCCGTCGAGATGATGCGCATGGGCGCCATCGACTACGTGCTCAAACAGAACCTGAAGATGCTGCCCAAGGCGGTCATCAGGGCGATCTCCGAGGTGCGCGAGCGGGAAAAGCGCGTGCGCGCCGAGCGCACCCTGCAGGATGCCGAAGTGCGTGCGCACCTGGCCATCGATGCCGCCGACATGGGCGTGTGGACCTACGACCCGCGCACCGACACGCTGATCTGGGACGAGCGCTGCAAGGCGCTGTACGGATTGGTGGCCGATGCCGAGGTCGACATGGCGTTCATGTTCGAGCACTGCCACCCGGAAGACCGGGCGCTGTTGCAGAGCAAAGTGGCCGCGGCACTGGCTGCCGACACCGGCTTTCAGATCGAGCACCGCCTGTTGCTGGAGGGCGTGGGCGAGCGCTGGGTGTTTTCCAACGGCCGTTCGCTGTTTGAAGACGGTCAGTGCATCCGCTTCACCGGGGTCATGCAGGACATCAGCGAGCGCAAGCGTGCCACGCAGGCATTGCACCAGCTCAACGACATCCTCAGCGAACGGGTGGTGCAACGGACCCGCGAGCGTGACCGGACCTGGGAGCTGTCGCGGGAACTGCTCGGTGTGCTGCGTTTCGACCTGACCCCCATCGCCCTGAATCCGGCCTGGGAAGCGACGCTGGGCTGGGCGCGCAGCGAATTCAACGGCCAGCGCCTGCGCGAGCTGGTTCATCCTGACGATCTGGAGGCCACCCTGCGTGAAGCCGCGAGCATCGCTCAGGGCAACGTCACCACCCGTTTCATCAACCGCATGCGTCATGCCGACGGCGGCTATCGCTGGCTGTCGTGGACCATCGTGCCCGACGAAGGAATGATGTACGCCGCAGTGCGCGATATCAGCAGCGAGCGGGCGGTGATGGATGAGCTGGCGGCGACCAACAAGCGCCTGCGTGAGCAGATCCGCGAACGCCAGCAGGTCGAAGCAGCCTTGCAGCAGATGCAGCGGCTGGAGGTGGTCGGCCAGCTCACCGCCGGGGTGGCCCATGACTTCAACAACCTGCTGACGGTGATCCTGACCAGCGCCAACTTCCTCTCGCGGGATCTGGAAAAAGGCGTGTTCACCAAATCCCCGCAGCGCCTGCAGAACATTCGCGAGGCCGGCGAGCGTGGCGCCAAGCTGACCAGTCAGCTGCTGTCGTTTTCCCGCCGGCAGCGCCTTGAACCGGTGGCATTGAACCTCAACGACACCATCAACGGCATGCGCGAGCTGTTGGGGCGTGCCTTGGGCGGCAGCGTGTGGGTGGAGGCGGAACTGGCCGAGGATCTGTGGAGTGCGCTGGTCGACCCGACCCAGACCGAGATGATCATCCTCAACCTGGCGATCAACGCCCGCGACGCCATGGCTCAGGGCGGGCAGGTCCATCTGAGCACCTGCAACGAGATCGTCTACCGTCTGCCGCAACGGCCCGAAGACCCCGACCCCGGCACGTATGTGGTGCTGTCGGTCAGCGATACCGGCTGTGGCATGAGCGACGACGTGCTGGCCAAGGCCTTCGAGCCGTTTTTCACCACCAAGGCGGTGGGCAAGGGTTCAGGTCTGGGTCTGGCTCAGGTGTTCGGTTTCGCCAAGCAGTCGGGGGGCGGGGTGAGCATCGACACGGCGGAAAACGCCGGCACCACGATCAAGGTCTATCTGCCGAGCATCGCCCAGACCGCCATTGCCCCGACCAGTTACTCGGACGTGCCGGGCCATGTCGGCAGCGATGCGCTGCATCGCACCATTTTGCTGGTGGACGACGACGCCAACGTGCGCGCGGTAACGGCGATGATGCTGGCGTCGCTGGGGTATTCGGTGGTCGAGGCGGAAAGCGGCGACGAAGCGTTGAAGAAGATCGAGCCTGTGATCGACCTGATCCTCACCGATTTCGCCATGCCCAACATGACCGGCGCGGAACTGGCCGAGATCGTCCGCCGCGATCACCCGGACCTGCCGATCATGTTCATCACCGGATTCGCCGACATCGACATTCTCGATGTCGACCAGCAATTGATCGTGCAAAAGCCGTACAAGGAAGAAGAACTGGCGCACAAGCTGGCGCGGGTGCTGGCGGAGAAGGTTGTTTAGCCGGGCGGATGACGCATATCCCTGTAGGAGCTGGCTTGTCCTGCGACCGGCTGCGAAGCAGTCGTCAATACTGACAACCATGCAATCCTGACACACCGCGTTTACCGGTTTTGCTGCCGGTTCCCGGCAGGTCGCAGGACAAGCCAGATCCTACAGTGGTCGCGGGATTCTCGGTGAGGGCGTTGCGCCCCGATCAATCATCCCGCGTCAGCACTTCCAGCAGCTCGATCTCGAAAATCAGGTTCGAATTCGGGGTGATCGCCCCCATGGAGCGCTCGCCGTAGGCCAGGTGCGCCGGCACCAGCAATTTGCGCTTGCCGCCGACTTTCATGCCCATCAGGCCTTGATCCCATCCCTTGATGACGCGCCCGGTGCCGATCACGCACTGGAACGGTTTGCCGCGGCTCCAGGAGGAGTCGAACACGGTGCCATCTTCCAGCGTGCCAGTGTACTGGGTGGTGATCAGCGCGCCCTTGACCGCCGCCTTGCCGGTGCCTTCTTCAAGGTCGATGATCTGTAATTCGTCGTTCATGGTGTCGGTTCCGTGGAAACATAAGCAGGCAGCGATGCTAAAGGCCGGCGCCAGTGCTGGCAATGCCGACCGACAGGCAAAAAAACGGCGCGCCCTGTAGAGGGCGCGCCGTTTTCGTTCAGTGGATCAGGCGGTCATCAAGCGATGACGTCGCTGCTCCACTCGCCGTTGACCAGGCGCTTGAGGCCCAGCGGGTTGGCGTTTTGCAGCGCGGCCGGCAGCAGGCTGTCCGGGTAGTTCTGGTAGCAGACCGGGCGCAGGAAGCGGTCGATCGCCAGGGTGCCGACGGAGGTGCCGCGGGCGTCGGAGGTCGCCGGGTACGGGCCGCCGTGGACCATCGCGTCGCAGACTTCGACGCCGGTCGGGTAGCCGTTGACCAGAATGCGACCGACTTTCTCTTCCAGCACCGGTACCAGCCACTGGTATTTCTGCAGGTCGGCGGTTTCTCCGATCAGCGTGGCGGTCAGCTGGCCGCGCAGGGCTTGCAGGGCCGCTTTCAGCTCGGCGTCGTCGGCCACTTCGATCAGCAGGGTGGTCGGACCGAACACTTCTTCCTGCAGCAGCTCGTCACCGTTGAGCAGCATGCTGACATCAGCCTTGAACAGCTGCGCCTGAGCCTGACGGCCTTCCTGCGGCTTGCCGGCCAGGTGGGTGACGCTCGGGTGTGCCAGCAGTTTCTGCACGCCTTTGCTGTAGCTGCGCAGACCGCCTTCGTTGAGCATGGTTTGCGGCGCCTGGCCACCCATGTGCTCTTGCAGCTGCTCGGTGAACGCGGTCAGGGCAGGGGAACGAATGCCGATGACCACGCCCGGGTTGGTGCAGAATTGACCGGCACCCATGACCACGGAAGCGGCCAGTTCGCCGGCGATGGCAGCGCCACGGGCCGTCAGTGCGCCTGGCAGCAGGACCACCGGGTTGATGCTGGACATCTCGGCGAAGACCGGGATCGGCTCAGGGCGCGCGGCCGCCAGTTTGCACAGGGCATCGCCGCCGTGCAGCGAACCGGTGAAACCGACCGCCTTGATGGCCGGGTGCTTGACCAGGCCTTCACCGACGCCGCTGCCGAAGATCATGTTGAACACGCCTTTGGGCATGCCGGTTTTTTCTGCAGCGCGAACGATGGCCTGACCGACCAGATCCGCTGTGGCCATGTGGCCGCTGTGGGCCTTGACCACGACCGGGCAGCCTGCCGCCAGGGCCGAGGCGGTGTCGCCGCCAGCGGTGGAGAAGGCCAGCGGGAAGTTGCTGGCGCCGAACACGGCAACCGGGCCGACGCCCAGACGCTGCTGGCGCAGGTCGACGCGTGGCAGCGGCTTGCGATCCGGCAGGGCCAGGTCGATGCGCGCACCGAGGAAGTCGCCGCGACGCAGGACTTTGGCGAACAGGCGCATCTGGCCGCTGGTACGGCCACGCTCGCCCTGGATACGGCCGGCTGGCAGTGCGGTTTCCTGGCAGACCAGTGCGACGAAATCGTCACCCAGGGCATCCAGTTCGTCGGCGATGGCGTCGAGGAATTCGGCACGGCGAGCCGGGCTCAGCTGACGGAATTCGCCGAAAGCTTCTTTGGCAGCCAGGGCTGCGGCTTCGATTTCGCCGTCAGTGGCCTGGTGGAAGGTGTAGGGCAGGGCTTCGCCAGTGGTGGCATCGAGGCTTTTGTGGCGTGCTTCGCCGAGGCCGCTGCGGGCGCCGCCGATGAAGTTCTGGCCGAGAACGTTAGGCATCTGCTTCTCCTGTTATTTTTGGGGCGAATCGGTCAGGCAATGCGCCTGACGTAAAGTTCGGGTGTGTGAAGCGTGGCGACGATAGCCGGAAGGCTTATCGAGTGTTAACAGACATCATACAACTGCATTTTTGCCCCCGCAACCAGCGTTGGCGCCGGGTGACGGACGACGAGTGAACGTGGTGGTAATGGCCACTCGATCTTTCCGGGGATTGGCTATTGGGGGAGGGCTCGCAGCGGGCTACTGTGGCAGCCTGTCTCTTGCCGCGAGTGTCGCCATGCAACCCCGGATGGATTATCAGCAGGCCTCGCCGCTCGCGATCAAGGCCATGCAAGCGCTGGAACAGGCGGTCAACCGCCTGCCGCTGGAGCCGACGCTGGCGGTACTGGTGAAACTGCGCACCTCGCAACTCAACGGCTGCGCGGCGTCGGTGGAGCGCTACACCCGCGAAGCCGATCTGCTTGGCGAGGCGGAACGCAAGCTGTACGGCGTGGCGGTGTGGCGCGACTCGCCATTGTTCAGCGAGCGCGAGCGGGCAGCATTGAACTGGACCGAAGTGGTCACCCGCATCGCCGCCACCCATGCGCCGGACGCCGATTACGCCTGGCTGGCGCAGCACTTCAGCGAAAGCGAACGGGTCGACCTGACCTTGCTGATTTCCACCATCAATAGCTGGAACCGGTTGACGGTGAGCCTTTAGGGAATGCCAGAACAGTTGTCGCAGATGAACATATGACCCAAGTGGGAGGGAGCCCCGCTCGCGAAAGCGGTGGTTCAGACAACACTGTGCCGCCTGACCTGAAGTAATCGCGAGCAGAGCTCCCTCCCACAAAAAGCGGTGGTTAGCTTGCAGGCGTTGTTAGCTTCAGACGTCACCGCCGGCAAGCCGGACTGCTACGAGGTAGCGTCTTGCAGAAATTCTGAAGATCACATCAGACCCGTGGGAGGGAGCTCTGCTCGCGAAAGCGGTGGTTCAGACAACACTGTGCCGCCTGGCCTGAAGTATTCGCGAGCAGAGCTCCCTCCCACAAAATAACGGTGATTGGCTTGCTGATGTTGTTGCCTTGGGGAATGTCGACGCCGGCAAGCCGGACTGCTACGAGGTTGCGTCTTGCAGAGATTCTCAAGATCACATCAGACCCGTGGGAGGGAACTCTGCTCGCGAAAGCGCTGGTTCAGACAACGCTGTGCCGTCTGACTTGACGTATTCGCGAGCAGAGCTCCCGCCCACAAAAAGCGGTGGCCGGCTGGCTGATGTTGTTGCCTTGGAGAATCTCGACGCCGGCAAGCCGGACTGCTGCGAGGTTGCGTCTTGCAGAGATTCTCAAGATCACATCAGACCCGTGGGAGGGAGCTCTGCTCGCGAAAGCGGTGGTTCAGACAACACTGTGCCGCCTGACCTGACGTATTCGCGAGCAGAGCTCCCACCCGCAGGGTTTGTGTCGATCACAGGGGCCACGGCAGGGCCCCATCATCAAGTGATCTGCACCAACACATCCCGCAACCGGTCCAGTGCCGGGTCGATGTCGAGGGTTTCGATGGCGCCAAAGCCCATCATCAACCCGCTACGCGGTTCGGCGTCGCAATAGAAGCCGTCCAGCGGGTACAGACCGATCTCGACCTTGCGTGCCAGTTCGTATTCGCGAGCAGGGCTCCCTCCCACAGAAAAACGGTGGCTTGCTGATGTTGTTGCCTTGGAGAATGTCGACGCCGGCAAGCCGGACTGCTACGAGGTAGCGTCTTGCAGAAATTCTGAAGTTCACATCAGACCCGTGGGAGGGAGCTCTGCTCGCGAAAGCGGTGGTTCAGACAACACCGTGTCGCCTGACCTGAAGTAATCGCGAGCAGAGCTCCCACCCACAAAAAGCGGTGGCCGGCTGGCTGATGTTGTTGCCTTGGAGAATCTCGACGCCGGCAAGCCGGACTGCTGCGAGGTTGCGTCTTGCAGAGATTCTCAAGATCACATCAGACCCGTGGGAGGGAGCTCTGCTCGCGAAAGCGGTGGTTCAGACAACACTGTGCCGCCTGACCTGACGTATTCGCGAGCAGGGCTCCCTCCCACAGAAAAACGGTGGTTGGCTTGCTGATGTTGTTGCCTTGGAGAATGTCGACGCCGGCAAGCCAGACTGCTATGGGGTTGCGCCTTGCAGAGATTCTGCAGATCACATCAGACCCGTGGGAGGGAGCTCTGCTCGCGATGGCGGTGGTTGAGACAACACTGTGCCGCCTGACCTGACGTATTCGCGAGCAGAGCTCCCACCCGCAGGGTTTTGTGTCGATCACAGGGGCCACGGCAGGGCCCCATCATCAAGTGATCTGTACCAACACATCCCGCAACCGGTCCAGCGCCGGGTCGATGTCTAGGGTTTCGATGGCGCCGAAGCCCATCATCAACCCGCTACGCGGTTCGGCGTCGCAATAGAAGCCGTCCAGCGGGTACAGACCGATCTCGACCTTGCGTGCCAGTTCGATCAACAGCGGCAGGTTGACCGGCACCTTGAACATCACTGCCATATGAAACCCCGCCGTCGACGGGATCACTTCCAGCCACGGCGCCAGGTCGCCGGCCAGCCGGCTGAGAATGCGTTCGCGGCGGCCGGCGTAAATGCCGTGGCAGCGGCGGATGTGCTTGTTCAGCAAGCCCTCGTTGATGAACTTGGTCAGCGCCCATTGCGGCAGGGTGCAGGTGTGCCAGTCGGTCAACTGCTTGGCCTTGATCACCGCTTCGAGAATCGCCTCGGGCAGCACCGCATAGCCCAGGCGCAACTCCGGCAGCAGGGTCTTGGAAAACGTGCCGACATAAGCCACCACGCCAAACTGATCCATGCTCTGCAGCGAATCGGTCGGCCGGCCTTCGTAGCGGAATTCGCTGTCGTAGTCGTCCTCGATGATGATCGCGCCGATGCTGCGCGCCTTCTCCAGCAACGCTTCGCGTCGCGCCGGGCTCATCGGCATGCCCAAGGGCATCTGGTGTGACGGCGTGACATAGATGGCGTGGGCATCATCGGGAATCTGCTCGACGACGATGCCTTCGCTGTCCACCGGCACGCTGACGACGTTGGCGCCCTGGGCAGCAAACAGCAGGCGGGCAGGGGTGTAGCCCGGATCTTCCATGGCCACGGTGCTGCCCGGTTCGAGCAACACGCGAGCGATCAGGTCCAGCGCCTGCTGGGCGCCGTTGCACACCAGCACGTCGTCGGCGGTGCATTTCACCCCACGGGCAAAGGCGATGTGCCCGGCAATCGCGCTGCGCAACGCCGGCAACCCTTCCGGCTGACTGTAGAAACCCCGGGCGCTGGACATCTGCCGCAGCGCGTACTGGGTGCAGCGGCGCCATTCGTCATGGGGAAACTGCGTCTTGGCGGTGGCGCCGCCGATAAAGTCGCAGCGCAACGTGCCTTCCAGCGTCGGGTGGCGCAGGGGCAGGGAAATGGCCTGCCACTTTTTCACCACGCTGAGGCTGGCCAGGTCTGAAGTGATCTGTCGGCGCTGGGTCGGCGCGCTGAGGGTGTTGACGAAGGTGCCGCTGCCGATCTTGCCGACCAGATAGTTTTCATAGGTCAGGCGGCTGTAGGTGTCGGAGATGGTCTTGCGCGAAAGGCCCAGTTGCGCGGCCAGCAGCCGGCTGGGCGGCAGTTGCACGCCGGCAGCCAGGCGCCCGGACTCGATGCTGTCGCGCAATTGTTCATAGAGCTGATTCGCCAGATCCTTGCGGCCCTGAATGACGATATGAAGTTCCACGAACCGTTCTCCGCGCAAGCATGATCGGGGATTCTAGTCAGGGCTCCGGCAAGTGGTATAGCTGCACTGCAAAAAAAGCCGGAATTGGTCTATTCGCCGATTGGTCCGGGGAAAATTCCCGGGATTGGCGGTGTCCGTCAGGCTGATGAGGGCTTAGGGTGAAGCGTCAGAAATCGCCCTGTGAAAGGTCATCGCCGTGGAACCGCGCCTGGATTACTACACCGCTTCGCCCGATGCCCTGAAGGCGATCATGCTGCTGGAGGCGGCCAACTTCGACCTGTGTGTCGAACGCAGCCTGATGGAGTTGATCAAGCTGCGGGTTTCCCAGCTCAACGACTGCGCGTTCTGCGCCGACATGCACGCCACCGAGGCGCGCAAGAACGGCGAAAGCGCGCGCCGCCTGCACGCCCTGGTGGTGTGGCGTCATTCCGCGCTGTTCAGCGAACGCGAGCGCGCCGCGCTGGCCTGGTGCGACGCCGTGACGCTGCTGGATCGCCCCCACGAGTCGGACGTGCTGTATGCGCAGTTATGTGAACAGTTCAGCGGGCGCGAAGTGGTCGACCTGACCGTCGGTATCGCCACCATCAACTGCTGGAACCGCATCGCCGTGAGTTTTCGCAAGCAGCCGAATGTATAAGCGCACGCTGCCTCTGATTCTGGCCGAAGGCCGTGGGAGGGAGCTCTGCTCGCGATAGCATCCGTTCAGCCCCGACAAGGGAGACTGACACACCGCTATCGCGAGCAGAGTTCCCTCCCACAGGTCCATACCGCCAATTTGCTCCTACGCAATGCCCCAGCCTCTCGACAACCCAGCCTTGATTTCCCCGAATCTGCACATTCCCGTTATCCTGCGCGCTGTTTTTTTCAATAGCCCCTCAAAACAGCTAGCAATGGATTTGAATCAATGGAGTTCACCAGCGGTTTTCTGCTGAGTCTTTCTTTGTGCCTGGACATCGGTGTGGCCAACATCGCCATGATCACCTTGGCGATGCAGCGGGGTTATCTGCAAGGTTTCTGGCTGGGGCTGGGTACTTGTTTCGGCGACCTGTTCTACGCGGTGCTGGCGCTGGCCGGCATGACCGTACTCCTGCAATACGAATGGGTGCGCTGGGCGCTGTGGCTCGGTGGCTCGCTGTTGCTGATCGGCTTTGCGGTGAAGATGGTCCTCTCGGCGGTGGGTAGCCACGGCGGTCTGGCACTGGCCGGCGATGCCGATAACCGCTCGGGCCTGCGCGAGTTTTCCCGCGGCGTGTTCCTCGCCGTGTCGTCGCCCACCGCGATCCTCTGGTTCGCCGCTGTCGGCGGTACGCTGATCTCCCGCGCAGGCGGCCATGGCAACCTGAGCACCGCGTTGTTCCTCTCCGGTTTCTTCAGCGCGGGCGTCGCCTGGTGCGCCTTTATCTGCTTCGCCGCCAGCCACGGTGGACGCTTGCTCGGCGACCGGCTGTTGAAGTATTCCTACTGGGTCTCGGCAGCGATCTTCTGCTATTTCGCGGTGTACGTGATTCTTTCCGGGTATCACGAATTCCTCGGCGCCTGATCGCGCAGCACGACCTGACCACACGATAATCGGCCAAAGGAGAGCCATCGACCATGCACGACATACGCATCGACCGTTACGCACCGGGGGACGAGCAAGGCATCGTGGACTTGATCGTGCCCATCCAGCGCGAAGAATTCGGGATTGCGATCACGGCGCAGGATCAGCCTGACCTGATGCAGATTCCGGCGTTCTACCAGGTCGGCACCGGCGACTTCTGGGTGGCACGCAGTGGCGCCGAGATGGTGGGCACCATCGGTCTCAAGGACATCGGCAACGGCGAAGCGGCGCTGCGGAAAATGTTCGTCGCCCCCGACTGGCGCGGGCGTGAATTCGGCGTGGCCCGGCAGTTGCTCGACAGCCTGATCGAGGCTGCGAAAGCACGTGGCGTGAAGCGGATCTACCTGGGCACCACTGCGAAGTTTCTGGCGGCCCATCGTTTCTACGAGAAGCATGGCTTCGAACTCATCGAGCCAGACAGCCTGCCGGCCAGCTTCCCGCTGATGGTCGTCGATACGCGCTTTTACGCCTTGTCGCTATAACGGTCAGAACGTTACTTGCGGGCTTTCACCTTCACCACCTTCAGTCGTGCGATGGCCAGGTTGTGAAGGTGCTGCCGCACCGCGTCGTGGTGCTCGGCGCTGACGTGGTAACAATCCAGCAGCCCCAGCAGATACCCCTCGGCCATGGCGTGGTATCGAGAAATGCCTTCGCGGGTGTCGCTGGTCTGCAGCTTGCCAATCAGCTCGTCGATGCGGGCAAGATCCTCATTTGAGAACCAGTCTTTTTGCGGCGCCGAGCCTGCATCATCCGACAGTTTTTCATCCAGCCCCATTGAGCCTCCATGTGCTGCAGGGTTGTGGCGAAGCAGACCCGGAGCGTATTTCCGCCGACTGGCGGGGGAGAGTCTGCATATCCAGTTTCAACAAGTTGATGGCGTTCAAATACCACGAAGACAGCCGCGAGTCACCGCGCTGTAGCCGCGTTCGGCGGTGGCTTTCCGCCCGATCGAAACCTTGCTTGTATGACAGGTTTGATTGATTGCTCTGCTGTCGCTATAGCTGGCAGACAATCGAATATTTAAAAAATACCAAAAAAACCTTTGCCTACAACATGTTGCTATGGTGTGACACTTTTACCTCTTGACACATAGCAGGCTAACAACGGTTACATTTCAAAATACTTCTGATAACATGTCATACAACCCGTGATAAGCAAGTGATCGTTCGTATCACCACGCAATGTCGCGTCGGTTCGCACACGCGAACCGGCCGCCTCGATCGCACACAACGACAATCAGAGCAGACGTTCAGCCTGCCAGCCCCCGACTGAAACCACCCTTGCCAGCACTCCGATGACGGACGGCTGCCTCCTTCGTTCGTGCCATTGGAACGGGGTTGGCGAAGCTTTGCCCGCGAAAAGGCGAGGCGGGTGGGTGTCTGCCTGAAAGGTGACGTGCCGCCGTTGCGGTCACGTGGGCGGTTATCCGTGTCTGCACAGGATCGACGGCGCCGACGGCGCATTGCCCTTGTCCGGGACTTTCTTGTGAGCAGTCATAGGTGGCCTGTACATGTTGTTATCGAAACCCACATCCCGGCGGAAGTTTCTGCTGTCCTCGCTGATTGCGTTGCCCGCGCTCGGTGTGACCGTCAAGGGGCTGAGCGCGGCGGCGGCTGCCGAGATGATCGCGCCAGACCTGTTGAGCTACGCGCCGACCTTTTTCAGCCCGGCTGAATGGGCCTTCATCATGGCTGCCTGCGATCAGTTGATTCCTGCCGGCGGCAAGGCCCCCGGCGCGCTGGAAACCAACGTGCCGGTGTTCATGGACCAGCAACTGGCCGGTGACCTGGGCAGCGAGATCTATCTGGAGGGCCCGTTCGATCTCAACGCTCCAAAGACCCTCGGCTACCAGATTCCCTATGTGCCGCAGCAGATTTACCGCAAGGGCATCGCTGCGGTGAACGCCTGGTGCCAGAGCGCGCACCACGGCAACTTCGCCGCGCTGGACAGCAGCACCCGCATCGAGGTGTTGAAGAAAGTCCAGGCCGGCGACATCGACTTCAAGGCCTTCGGCGAAGACATCCTGCAATCGAAGGTGTTTTTCCACGAAATGCTCTCGCTGGCCCAACAGGGCTACCTCGCCGACCCGATCTACGGCGGCAACAAGGGCATGAAAGCGTGGATCGCCATCGGCTTCCCCGGCGCCCGCGCCAGCTATCTGGAATGGGTCGCGCAGCACAACGTGCCGTACCCGCTCGGTCCGGTCAGCCTCAACGGCAGCCGCGGCTAACCCTCATTCGTCACCCGAATTCATTCAAGGTTTTATATGTCAGACATTACCAATGACGAAGTCGACGTTGTCGTCGTCGGCCTGGGCTGGGCCGGCTCGCTGATGAGCATTGAGCTCGCCCAGGCGGGTTTGAAAGTCCGTGCGCTGGAGCGCGGTGAAGATCGCGTCAACGCCGATTTCGCCTACCCGAAACCGGCCGACCAGTACGCCTACGGCGTGCGCAACAAGATCATGGTCACGCCCAAGGACGGCGCGCTGACCGTGCGTCACGACCTGAAAAGCACGGCGCTGCCGACCCGCAAGTGGGGCGCGTTCGTGCCCGGCACCGGCGTTGGCGGTTCGGGCCTGCACTGGACCGGCGTGCTGATCCGTCCGACCCCGACCGACATCAAGCTCAAGACCTACGCCGACCAGGCCTATGCGCCGGGCATTCTGGGCGAGGGCATGCAGATTCAGGATTACCCGTTCACGTGGGAAGAAATCGAACCCTACATGGACAAGTTCGACAAGATCTGCGGCCTGTCGGGCAATACCGGCAACCTCAACGGCCAGATCCTGGTCGGCGGCGACCCGTTCGAGGGGCCGCGCTCCAACCCGTATCCGCTGCCGGCCCTTGAAGACACCCTGAACAACTCGATGTTCGCCGAGGCGGCGCGCAAGCTGGGTTATCACCCGTTCCCCAACCCGTCGGCCAACGTCTCGCGGGCGTGGACCAACCCGTACGGCAACCAGCTCGCGCCGTGCAACTACTGCGGCTACTGCAGCAAATACCCGTGCCTGAACTACTCGAAGGCCTCGCCGCAGACCTGCGTGCTGGACGCGCTCAAGCGCATGGACAATTTCGACTACCGGGTCAACGCCAACGTGCTCAAGGTCGAACTGCATCCCGATGGCAAGACCGCCAAGGGCGTGACCTACGCGGACGCTGACGGCAAGATCGTGTTCCAGCCGGCGAAAATCGTCGTACTGGCGGGCTTCCAGTTCGTCAACGTGCGTCTGATGCTGCTCTCCGGCATCGGCAAACCGTACGACCCGGTCAGCGGCAAAGGCACGGTCGGGCGCAACTACGCGTTCCTCAGCAACGGCGGCGCCACGCTGTTCTTCAAGGACAAGCACTTCAACCCCTTCGCCACCGCAGGTGCCACCGGGCAGATGTTCAACGACGTCTCGCCGGGCAACTTCGACGGTCCGTCCCTGGGCTTTATCGGCGGCGCGAAGATCCACAGCTCGCAAGCCACCGGCACGCCGATCGGCACCTCGCTGCCAAGCGGCACGCCGGAGTGGGGCCAGGGCTGGAAAGACGGCATGGCCGACTGGTATGGCCGTTCGATGAAGATCAGCATATCCACCGGCTGCATGTCCTATCGCGATCACTACGTCGACCTCGATCCGACCTACAAGGACCCGTGGGGCCTGCCGTTGCTGCGCATCACCTTCGACTGGAAACAGAACGAGCTGAAGCTGCAACAGCACCTGCGCAAGATCGTCCTGGACATCACCAAGGAGCTGGGTCCGGACAGCTACTCCGAAAGCTTCCTGGCCATGGATTCGCACTGGGACATCACCAAATACGTGTCCACCCACAACGTCGGCGGCGCGGTCATGGGCGACTCGCCGCAGACCAGTGCCCTGAACCGCTACCTGCAGAGCTGGGACGTACACAACGTGTTCGTGCCGGGCGGTAACGCCTTCCCGCAGAACTTCCAGGCCAACCCGACTGCGCTGATCGGCGCACTGACCCTGTTCTCGGCCCAGGCCATCAAGGAACAGTATCTGAAGAACCCGGGCCCGTTGGTGCAGGCGTGAGGAGCGCGAAAATGAAGTTGAATGTCCGTGGTACCCTGCTGGTGCTGGTTGTTCTGGGTGTGGTCGGCGCGCTGGCGGCCTGGCTGTTCAGTGGCGTATTGAACCGTTCGGGCAATGCCGCTGAAGTCATGACTCAGGCGGTCACGCCCGAGTTGATTGCCAAGGGCGAATACCTGGCCCGTGCCGGTGACTGCGTGGCCTGCCACATCGCTCACGGTGGCGGCAAGCCTTTCGCCGGTGGCCTGGGGATCAAGTCGCCGATCGGTACGATCTATTCCACCAACATCAGCCCCGACCGCGAAACCGGCATTGGCGGCTGGACTTACGGCGAGTTCGAACGCGCCGTGCGCCGTGGCGTCGGTCATGACGGCAGCGCGCTGTACCCGGCCATGCCGTTCCCTTCCTACGCCGGCACCACCGATGAAGACACCCAGGCGCTCTACGCCTACTTCATGCACGGTGTCGCGCCGGTCAAACAGGCCAACAAGGCCAATGACATCCCGTGGCCGCTGTCGCTGCGCTGGCCGTTGGCGTACTGGCGCGCGCTGTTCTCGCCATCGCCTGAGGCGGCCGGGGCGTCGATCAAGGCGGCTGCGGTGAACGTCGATCCGCAGATCGCGCGCGGCGCCTATCTGGTGGAAGGGCTGGGCCACTGTGGTTCGTGTCACACGCCACGGGCGCTGACCATGCAGGAGAAAGGCCTCGATGCCTCGTCGCCTGCCTACCTGACTGGCGCCGAGTTGAACGGTTGGGCGGTGCCTGCGCTGCGTGGCGTCAAGCACTGGACTCAGGACGAGATCGTCGATTACCTGGGCAGCGGTCGCAATGACCAGGCTTCGGTGGCGGGCGAGATGACCGACGTGGTCGCCAACAGCACCTCGCACATGACCGATGCCGACCTCAAGGCCATCGCTGCGTACCTCAAATCCCTTGAGGGCGGCCAGCCGGTTTATCAGCATCAGGTGCAACGCAGCGACGCCACCACGCAGAAACTGACGGCGGCGAAGGACCTGAATCTGGGCGAGCGTCTGTATCTGGACAACTGCGGTGCCTGCCACTTCGTTGCCGGCAATGGCGCGCCACGGGTGTTCCCGAAACTGGACGGCGCTTCGGTCGTCAACGCGGACAATCCGACGGCGCTGATTCAGGTGATCCTCGCGGGTACGCAAACCCCGTCGACCGAGCGTTCGCCATCGGTGCTGCCAATGCCGGGCTTCGCCTATCGTCTGGACGATGCCGAGGCGGCGCAGCTGGCGACCTTCCTGCGCCAGGGTTGGTCGAACCATGCCAGTGCGGTGTCTGCTCAGCAGATCAAGGCCGTGCGGGATGACCTCAAGGGTGAGCACGGGCAGTAACCGGGTTCCTGGAGGCGGGCCGTTAAGGTCCGCAGTTCCGTAGCAGCACGGTTTGCCGGCGTTGGCGTTGTTGAGATCGCTGCCGCCGGCAAGCCGGACTGCTACGGGTGGTTTTGCGCTGTATCTGTAGGAGCTGGCTTGCCCTGCGACCGGCGACGAAGTCGTCGTAAAACCTGTGTCCTTGGCTTGTCTGACGCTCCGCCGAGTCTGCTAACGCAGCCTTGTTTCGCCTGACGGCGAGTTACTTGGAAAAGCCCCAAGTAACCAAGGGCTTCTTACCCCGCCATACGGTGCCTCGCCTTGGCTCGGCATGCCCTCACTCCGGCGATGCTCCGTGGGCCCGCCGCGAATGGGCCATCCATGGCCCACGCGGCTCTCGCGACATCCTGTCGCTCGACCCACTCCACATCGCCTGCGTTCGGCCTTCTGGGACGGGGCCCCAAGATCAAAAGCCAGATCAAAAGCCGGCGACACACACTCCCTGTGGGAGCGGGCTCGCCCGCGAAGGCGTCCTTGAGATCGCCATCACCGGCAAGCCGGACTGCTACAGAACAGCGGAACACAATTAATTCCCAGTGGGAGGGAGCTCTGCTCGCGATGGCAGTGGGTCAATCGGCACAGAGTTGTCTGGAATGACGCTATCGCGTGTAGAGCTCCCTCCCATAGCCTTTGGCCAGAAGCAAAGGTTATTCACCGGACGGCTGCGGGTTCTGGCGGCATGCTGAAATTTGCCCGACACCCTGAAAAACGGTGGGAGCGAATGCATTCGCAAGAGGCCTGCACGACCGCACCCAATGTGTTGTCTGAGCCTTCGCATCGCGAATGAATTCGCTCCCACAGTGGATTGTTGTTTGTTCAGGGATGTTGGCTGCATCTGACAACACGCCTTCGCGGGCAGGCCGGGCTGCTACGGACCCGTGAACACCTGCTGCTGTTGATTCTGGCCGCAGGCCGTGGGAGGGATCCGAGTTTACGAGGGTCGCGAAGGCGTGAGTCCAGACAGCCTTGTGTTGACTGATCCACCGCTTTCGCGAGCAGGGCTCCCTCCCACTTTGTTTTGTGGTGTATCCACAATCGCTGTAGCAGTCCGGCTTGCCGGCGGTGGCGATCTTGAGGACGCCTCGCGGGCAAGCCCGCTCCCACAAGGTTTTTGTGTTTCGCCGGCTTTTGATCTTGCTTTGGATTTTGATCTTGCTTTGGATTTTGATCTTGGGGCCCCGTCCCAGAAGGCCGAATGCAGGCGATGCGCAGTGGGCCGAGCGACAGGATGTCGCGAGAGCCGCGTGGGCCATGGATGGCCCATTCGCGGCGGGCCCACGGAGCGTCGCCGGAGTGAGGGAACATCGAGCATCAGCGAGATGCCGTATGGCGGGGTGAAGAGCCCTTGGTTACTTGGGGCTTTTCCAAGTAACTCGCCGTCAGGCGAAACAGGCTGCGTTAGCAGACCAGTAATACGCCAGACACACCGAGGACACAGGTTTTACGACGACTGCGTCGCCGGTCGCAGGGCAAGCCAGCTCCTACAAGGTGCCGCAGGTGAAAACAAGGCTCGTACTCGGGACCGAACGTTTGTGCTCGTCCGCGCTCATAGACAGTAGCAACGGCGTAGACAGGATCGTCCCGGACAGTGCCAGGCGCGCTCCGGGCGAGTTCTCCCATCCCTTGAAGACGGAACCCTGGACCCTATGACCACCCCGGACAAGCAGTACGTGGAATGGCTGGTTGAGCAATCCATGCTCAACGCCGCAAAACAGCGCGCAAAACTCTATGGCGGTCAGGGCCGCCTCTGGCAGCGACCCTACGCCCAAGCGCGCCCCCGCGATGCCTCGGCCATCGCCTCGGTGTGGTTCACCGCCTACCCGGCGTCGATCATCACCCGCGAGGGCGGCTCGGTGCTGGAAGCGTTGGGCGATGAAAAACTCTGGCACGCGCTCTCTGAAATCGGCATCCAGGGCATCCACAACGGCCCGCTGAAAGCTTCCGGTGGCCTCAAGGGCCGCCAGCGCACACCGAGCATCGACGGCAATTTCGACCGCATCAGCTTTGAAGTGGACGCCGATCTGGGCACCGACGCGCAATTCCTCAACCTCAGCCGTATCGCCGCCGCGCACAACGCGGTGATCGTCGATGACGTGATTCCGTCCCACACCGGCAAGGGCGCGGATTTTCGTCTGGCCGAGCTGGCCTACGAGGACTATCCGGGTTTGTACCACATGGTCGAAATTCGCGAGGAAGACTGGCCATTGCTGCCCGAAGTGCCGCCGGGGCGCGATGCGGTGAATCTGCTGCCGGCCACGGTCGATGCGCTGCGCGACAAGCATTACATCGTCGGCCAGTTGCAGCGGGTGATCTTCTTCGAGCCCGGCGTCAAGGAAACCGACTGGAGCACCACCCCGGTAATCACGGGTGTCGACGGCAAGGCGCGGCGCTGGGTCTACCTGCATTATTTCAAGGAAGGCCAGCCGTCGCTGAACTGGCTCGACCCCAGTTTCGCCGCACAACAGATGATCATCGGCGACGCCCTGCATGCCATCGACGTGATGGGTGCGCGGGTGCTGCGCCTGGACGCCAACGGCTTCCTCGGGGTCGAGCGCAAGGCTGAGGGCACGGCGTGGTCGGAAAGCCATCCGTTGTCGATCACCGGCAATCAGTTGCTGGCCGGGGCGATCCGCAAGGCTGGCGGTTTCAGCTTTCAGGAGCTGAACCTGACCATCGATGACATCGCCGCGATGTCCCACGGCGGCGCCGACCTGTCCTACGACTTCATTACCCGGCCGGCCTACCAGCACGCATTGCTCACCGGCCGCACCGAGTTTCTGCGCCTGATGCTGCGCCAGGTCCACGATTTCGGCATCGACCCAGCGTCACTGATCCACGCGCTGCAGAACCACGATGAACTGACCCTGGAGCTGGTGCATTTCTGGACCCTGCACGCCCACGACCAGTACCTGTATCAGGGCCAGACCTTCCCGGGGAATATCCTGCGCGAGCACATCCGCGAGGAGATGTACGAGCGGCTGGCCGGCGAGCACGCGCCGTATAACCTCAAGTTCGTCACCAACGGCGTGTCCTGCACAACCGCGAGCATCATCACCGCGGCGTTGGGTATCCGCGATCTGGACAGCATCAGCGCCGCCGACATTCACAAGATCCAGCACATTCACCTGTTGCTGGTGATGTTCAACGCCATGCAGCCGGGCGTTTTTGCCTTGTCCGGCTGGGATCTGGTCGGCGCCTTGCCGTTGCCGTCCGAGCAGGTCGCGCATTTGATGGGCGATGGCGACACCCGCTGGATTCATCGCGGCGCGTACGATCTGGTTGATCTGGACCCTTACGCGGAACGTTCTGCCGGTGGCATGCCGAGGCCGAAGTCGCTGTACGGCAGCCTGGTCGAACAACTGCAGCGGCCAGACTCTTTTGCTTCACAATTAAAGAAGATCCTCGCCGTGCGCCGCGCCTACGACATCGCCGCCAGTCGGCAGATCCTGATCCCCGATGTCGAACATCCGGGGTTGTTGATCATGGTTCACGAACTGCCGGCCGGGAAGGGCACACAGATCACTGCTCTCAACTTCAGCCCGGAGGCGCTGGTGGAGACCCTGCACCTGCCGGGCATCGCGCCGGGGCCGGTGGTGGATATCATCAATGAGCGGGTCGAAGGTGATCTGACTGAAGAGGGCGAATTCACCATCAGCCTTGATGCCTATGAAGGGCTGGCGTTGCGCGTGGTGAGCATGGCGGCGCCGATGATGTAAGGTTCTGGCGGGTGGGTGTAAGTCCAAGGTCATTGGGCGACGCAAACCCCGTGGGAGGGAGCCCTGCTCGCGAATGCGTCAGGCCAGTCGATACTGTGCTGGCAGAACCACCGCCTTCGCGAGCAGGGCTCCCTCCCACAATATCCGCCGCGCCAGCGCAGTGTTGACGCAAGCCGTTGCATTCACTTCATTTCAAATCCGTAAGGCCGTTCCCCTTGTCCATCGCCCAAACCGTTCGCACACCCACGCTCATTCACCTGTGGAGCTACCGCCTGACCTTTCTGCTCTCGGGCATGGCGCTGGGAGCCTGGGCGCCGCTGGTGCCGTTCGCCCGGGAGCGGGCCGGTATCGAGGATGCGGAACTGGGCCTGCTGCTGTTGTGTTTCGGCACCGGGTCATTGCTGGCGATGCCATTGGCGGGCGTACTGACCACGCGCAAGGGCTGTCGCTTCGTCGCCCTGGCCGGTGGTCTGTTGATCTGCGCCATGCTGCCGTTGCTGGCCAGTCTGTCCGCGTTTGCTGCATTGGCGTTGACCCTGGCGCTGTTCGGCGCCGGGCTGGGCAGTATCGATGTGGCGATGAACGTGCAGGGGCTGATTGTCGAGCAGGACCATGGCCGGCCATTGATGTCGGGCTTCCACGGTCTGTTCAGCCTCGGCGGCATCGCCAGCGCATTGCTGATGAGTGTGCTGCTGTGGAACGGTCTGGCGCCGCTGCCGGCGGTGTGCGTGGTGGTGGCGATCATCGCCGGGCTGTTGCTCTGGCATGCGCGCCACCTGTTGCCCTACGGCGCCGACGACCCGGCAGCGCCGTTCGCCCGACCCACCGGCAGCGTGCTGGTCATCGGCGTGCTGTGTTTCATCGCGCTGCTGGTCGAGGGCGCGATGCTGGACTGGAGTGCGGTGTTCCTGCATACCGAGCGCCAGGTCGATACGACGATTTCCGGTGGCGCCTACGCGGTGTTTTCCCTGGCGATGGCGGCAGGGCGGTTTTGTGGCGACCGTTTGCGCAGTCAGTTTGGTGCAGCCACCTTGTTGATTGCCGGTGGGCTGCTGGTGATGGTGGGCTTCGCCATGGCGATCCTGCTGACGTGGTGGCCGTTGTTTCTATTGGGCTTTGCCTTGATCGGTCTGGGCCTGTCCAATACCTTTCCGCTGTTTTGTGCCGTGGTCGGTGCGCAAACCGCCATGCCTGCGGGGCTGGCCATCGCCACGATCACGGCCATCGGTTATACCGGCATTTTGCTCGGCCCGGCGCTGATCGGCTTCGTCGCCCATGGGCTGGGCTTGCCTGTGGCTCTGCTGTGCGTCGGCACGCTGATGCTGGCGCAGGTGCTGAGCGCGCGCAGAATGGCGCGGCTCTGAGCCCACTATTGCTTTGATCGATGTTCACCATCGATTCGCTCAAGTTCAGCTTTGCCGCTGCGGGCTTCAGGATGGCACCACGCCAACTGAGCCTGTCCCGGAGAACAGTCCATGAGCCTTCGAATCGTTGCTGCCCTTGCCTTGCTTGCCGCCCTGGCCGGATGTGCCGTGCCCGGTGCGCCGCGTTATTCCAATGTACAGGACGGCCAGGCCCGTGCTGCCGGCCAGTCGAGCGAAACGCTGAAGCACACCCAGAGCGTGGGCGTGGTGTTCACCGAAAACACCAAGGCCAATCTGGCTTATCTGACCCGCTATAACGACGCCGCGCGCCATGGCGTGACGGCGGGGCTGACCGACTCGCGTATCACCGATGCCTACGTCAACAGTTCCGACCCGGAAATGGTCCTCAACGGTTTCGCCCAGACGCTGGAAAAACAGTTCGCCAGCGTGGCCTTCTACGAGAACCTGGACAGCGTACTGGCCGCCCGGCCCGACGTGATCGTCCTGCTGGACACCCGCAGCAAGCTGATCACCGAGCGCAGTTCGGACGTGCAGGCCAGTATCGTCGCCGAGTTCTTCGACAGTGACTTCAAGTTCATCGGCAAGGCCGAAGGCAGCGATGCCAAGTCGATGTCGCCAATCTGGGCGCACACCAAGCGCGCCCCGGAGATCGCCGCCGAGATCAACCGTCAGCGCGACGTACAGGTCAATGCACTGGAGAAATTCGACGCCTCGCTGCAGACCCTGATCAAGGCGCAATCCTGAGCCGAACCTTGTAGGAGCCGGCTTGCTGGCGAACGCGGTGGGTCAGCAACATCAATTGCGCCTGACACGACGCGTTCGCCAGCAAGCCGGTTCCTACAGCAAATGTGTGTGGTCTGGCAAAAGGCCGACCCTGCAATGCTCTGATAGACTTCAGTGCCTCGATACGCAGAGGCCTGCCATGAACGACAACGTTCGTCTTACCCAATACAGCCACGGCGCCGGTTGTGGCTGCAAGATTTCGCCGAAAGTCCTGGAAACCATTCTCGCCGGCAGCGGTGCGCAGAACCTCGATCCGCGGTTGTGGGTCGGCAATGCCTCCCGTGACGATGCGGCGGTGTATGCCATCGACGACGAAAAGGGCGTGGTCTCCACCACCGATTTCTTCATGCCCATCGTCGACGACCCGTTCGATTTCGGTCGCATCGCCGCCACCAACGCCATCAGCGACATTTACGCCATGGGCGGCGATCCGCTGATGGCCATCGCCATTCTCGGCTGGCCGGTCAACGTGCTGGCCCCGGAGATCGCCCGCGAGGTGATCCGTGGCGGTCGCGCGGTCTGCGATGCTGCCGGTATCCCGCTGGCGGGTGGGCATTCCATCGATGCGCCGGAGCCGATCTTCGGTCTGGCGGTCACGGGGCTCGTGGAAAAGCGCTTCATGAAGCGCAATGACACCGCGACCGTCGGCTGCCGGTTGTACCTGACCAAACCGCTGGGCATCGGCATTCTGACCACGGCCGAGAAAAAGGGCCTGTTGCGCGACGAAGACATCGGCCTGGCCCGTGACGTGATGTGTACGCTGAACAAGCCAGGTAGTCGTTTCTCGAAACTGGCCGGGGTCACGGCGATGACCGATGTCACCGGTTTCGGCCTGCTCGGCCATCTGGTGGAAATGGCCGATGGCAGCCGGCTCACGGCACGCCTGAACGGCGCAGCGGTACCGCGTCTGGGCAGCGTCGACTTCTATATCGAGCAGAACTGCATTCCCGGCGGTACCCACCGCAATTTCGACAGTTACGGCGAACGTATCGGCGCCCTCAGCGAAGCGCAGAAACTGTTGCTGTGCGACCCGCAGACCAGCGGCGGCCTGCTGGTCGCCGTCGAACCGGACGAGGAGGCCGCGTTTCTGGCGATGGCCGGCGAACTGGGGCTGGATCTGGCGCCTATCGGCGAGCTGGTGGAACGACAGCGACTCGCTGTCGAGGTGCTCTGATGCGCGACAACAGCGCTCATTTTCGCGACATCTTTCTCCACGACCTGCCGCTGATGGACGTACGCGCCCCTGTCGAGTTCGCCAAGGGCGCCTTTCCGGGTGTGATCAACCTGCCGCTGATGAATGACCACGAGCGGCAGAAGGTCGGCACCTGTTACAAACAGGAGGGCCAGCAGGCCGCCATCGAACTGGGGCATCAACTGGTGTCCGGTGCGCTCAAGCAGGCACGCATCGACGCCTGGTCCGACTTCACCCGCCGTCATCCCGCCGGCTATCTGTATTGCTTTCGTGGCGGGCTGCGCTCGCAGATCACCCAGCAGTGGCTCAAGGACGAGGCGGGCATTCAGTACCCGCGGGTGATTGGCGGCTATAAGGCCTTGCGCAACTTTTTGATCGGCACCACCGAGCAGGCGGTGGCCGAATGCGATTTCGTGCTGCTCGGCGGCATGACCGGCACCGGCAAGACCGAAATCCTGCCGCAACTGGACAACGCCCTGGACCTGGAAGGCCATGCCAACCACCGTGGCTCCAGTTTCGGCAAGCGCGCCACGGCGCAACCGGGACAGATCGATTTTGAAAATACCTTGGCCATCGACATCCTCAAGAAACGCGCCCGCCACTTGCATCAGTTCGTGATCGAGGACGAAGGCCGCATCGTCGGCAGTCGTGCGGTGCCGCTGACGTTGTATCGGAGCATGCAGGTGGCGCCGCTGGTATGGCTGGAAGACAGTTTCGCCAGCCGTGTGGAGCGGATTCTCAAGGATTACGTGATCGACCTGTGCGCCGAGTTCGTGGCCGTTCAAGGCGAGGACAGTGGTTTTGCTGCCTATGCCGAACGTTTGCAACACAGCCTGGCGGGGATCGTCCGGCGCCTGGGCGGCGAGCGCTATCAGCGCCTGGCCGCGATCATGGATCAAGCCCTGGAAGAACAGGCCCGCAGCGGTGAAGTCGACGGACATCGCAGCTGGATCAGCGCCATGCTCAGCGAGTATTACGACCCGATGTACGCCTACCAGCGCGACGCCAAGCGCGAGCGCATCGAATTTGCCGGGGACCGGCAGGCGGTGGTCGAGTATCTGAGGCAGCGCAAGGCCAGGTAACCAGAACGAATTGGGGCCTGCGGTCCCCTGTAGGAGCTGGCTTGTCCTGCGAGCGGCTGCGTAGCAGTCGTAAAATCGGTATACGCGGCGTGCCAGAAAGACCGCGTGTGCAGGTTTTACGACGGGTGCCCCGCCGCTCGCAGGGCAAGCCAGCTCCTACAGGGGGCGAAATCAGAGCACCGCCGCCCCGATCAATCCGCTGATCACCCCGATCACCATGGTCAACACACCCACGGTCACCAACACCTTGCTGTCGAAGGATTTGCGCAGCATCAGCAGCGACGGCAGGCTGACGCTCGGCAGGGTCATCAGCAGCGCCACGGCGGGGGCGGTGCCCAGGCCGAGGGTCATCAGGGTCTGCACGATGGGGATTTCCGCTGCCGTTGGAATGACAAACAGCGTGCCGACAATCGCCAGTGGCACCAGCCACAGCAGGCTGTTGCCCATCGCGCCGTCGACATGGGGGAACAGCCAGACCCGCGCGGCACCCAGCACCAACACGGCGACCACGTAGATCGGGATGGTGGTCCAGAACAATTGCCAGAGGGTTTTCGCCCAGCGTACCAGCAGGTCGCCCTGGGCCGGCATCTCGGCTTCGGCCACCGCTTCCACGGCTTCTTCGGGCAGCATTTCAGGACGGGAGATGCGCTGCGCCACCAGCGACACGCCGACCACCAGCACGATGCCGGCCACCAGACGCAGGGCGGTGAAACCCCAGCCCAGCACGAAGCCCATGAACACCAGAGTGGCGGGATTGAGCACCGGGTTGGCGATCCAGAACGCCAGTGCCGCGCCCACCGACACCCGCTGTTTGCGTAGCCCGGCGGCCACCGGCGCCGCGCAGCAGCTGCACATCATGCCGGGCAGAGCAAACAGGCCGCCACGCACGGTCGAACCGAGGCCGGCACGACCGAACATGCGCAACAGCCAGTCCCGGGGGATCAGCACCTGCAGCAGCGAACCGAGGATCACCGCCAGCACGGCGGCCTTCCAGATCGCCAGGAAATACACCTGCGCATAGGCCAACGCGGCGGCCCATGGGTTGGCGGGGTTGTCGTTGATGATCGAATTGCCAATGTTGTGGGTGTCGGCGGCCACGAATGACTTCAGGTAATACGGCGACCATTTGACGTAATACAGGCCGGCAGCGGCCACCAGCAGAAACAGCAGCGGTTTCCACCAGAAAGACCAGCCATGGCGTTCAGACGTGAGCGGGAGTGTAGACATGATGAGTACCCGGGCATGAGAGACAAGGCATGAGGAGTCGCGACCGGGTTTCAGTGTAGTAGTTGTTGCAATGTGTGTCGGAATGCCGAGGTGTTCCCTGTAGGAGTGAGCTTGCTCGCGATAGCGTTGGGTCAGCCAACACAGCGATGATTGACCTACCGCTATCGCGAGCAAGCTCACTCCTACAGAGGAAGGGTGATGGCATAATCGTCGCTGTTACGGTCTGAACTCCAGCCCCGACGCCTTCAGCAACTCTTGCGTATACGCCTGTTGCGGACGGGCAAACACGTCCCGCGATGGACCTTGCTCGACCACCTTGCCGTTCCTCACCACGATCAGATCGTGGGCCAGCGCGTGGACCACCGCCAGGTCGTGGCTGATGAACAGATAGGTCAGGCCATGGCGCACTTGCAGGTCGCGCAGCAGGGCGACGATCTGCTTTTGCACGGTGCGATCCAGCGCCGAGGTGGGTTCGTCGAGCAGGATCAGCTCCGGCTCCATGACCAGCGCCCGGGCGATGGCGATGCGCTGGCGCTGGCCGCCGGAGAACTCGTGGGGATAGCGATGGCGGCTGTCCGGGTCCAGACCGACCTCACCGAGCACCCGGATCACCGTGCGCTCGCGCTCGGCCGGCGTGCCGATGCCGTGGGTCAGCAGGCCCTCGGCGATGATTTGTTGCACGGTCATGCGCGGGCTGAGGCTGCCGAACGGGTCCTGAAACACCACCTGCATGCGCTTGCGCAGCGGTCGCATCAGGCGCTGACTGCGCAGGCTCAGTTCCTTGTTGCCGAAACGGATGCTGCCTTCGGCATCGATCAGGCGCAGGATCGCCTGACCCAGGGTCGACTTGCCCGAGCCGGATTCGCCGACAATCCCCAGGGTCTTGCCTTTGATCAGTTCGAAACTGACCCCGTCCACCGCCTTGATGTACTGGCGCTGGCGGCTGAACAGCGGCCTTGGCAAGGGAAACCAGACTTTCAGCGCATCGACGCTGAGCAGGGTTTGCCGGTGGGCGCTGGGCACCGGCTGGCCGTCCGGCTCGGCATTGATCAGTTGCCGGCTGTATTCATGTTGGGGTTGGCTGAACAGGGTCTGGCAGTCGCCCTGTTCGACGATTCCGCCATTGCGCATCACGCAGACCCGCTGGGCGATGCGGCGCACCAGATTGAGGTCATGGCTGATCAGCAACAGCGACATGCCTAGCCGCGCCTGCAGCGATTTGAGCAGGTCGAGAATCTTCGCCTGCACGGTCACGTCCAGCGCGGTGGTTGGCTCGTCGGCGATCAACAGGTCCGGTTCGTTGGCCAGGGCCATGGCGATCATCACCCGCTGGCGCTGGCCGCCGGAAAGTTGGTGCGGGTAGGCCCTGAGCCGTTCCTGCGGCTGGTGTATGCCCACCAGTTCGAGCAATTCCAGGGTACGACGCCGCGCCGTCTGGCCCTTGAGGCCCTTGTGCAGGGCGAGGATTTCGCCGATCTGCTGTTCGACCCGCTGCAACGGATTGAGCGAAGTCATCGGCTCCTGAAAGATCATCGCGATGCGGTTGCCACGCAGGCTGCGCAGTTGCGCATCGCTGGCGTTCAGCAGATCGATGCCGTCGTAGCAGATGTTGCCCTGGGTGCGGGTGGTCTTTGCCGGTAGCAGGCGCAAGATCGAGTGGGCCGTCACCGACTTGCCGGAGCCGGACTCGCCGACCAGCGCCAGGCATTCGCCACGGCGAATGGTCAGGTCGATACCGTGTACCACCTCATGGCCGTTGAAGGCGACCCGCAACTGGCGGATGTCGATCAGCGTGTCGTTGGCGGTGTTCATGCTGTTTTCCATCGGGATTCCTCAGCTTCGCGGGTCGAAGGCGTCACGGCAGGCTTCGCCGATAAACACCAGCAGGGACAGAATCAGTGCCAGCGCACAGAACGCGGTCAGGCCCAGCCATGGCGCTTGCAGGTTGCGTTTGGCCTGGCCTATCAGTTCGCCCAGCGAGGCGCTGCCGGCCGGCATGCCGAAGCCGAGAAAATCCAGCGCGGTCAGGGTCGCAATGGCGCCGGTAACAATGAACGGCAGGTAGGTGAGGGTGGCGGTCATGGCGTTGGGCAGGATGTGCCTGAGCATCAGCGCGCCGTCGCCGAGCCCCAGGGCGCGGGCTGCCTTGACGTATTCCAGGTTACGGCCACGGAGGAACTCGGCGCGCACCACGTCCACCAGCGCCAGCCAGGAAAACAGCGCCATGATCCCCAGCAACCACCAGAACCCTGGCTCGACGAAGCCGGACAGGATGATCAGCAGATAGAGCACCGGCAGGCCCGACCAGATTTCCTGCAGGCGCTGGCCGAACAGGTCGGCCAGGCCGCCGTAATAGCCCTGAATCGCGCCGGCGAAGATGCCGATCACGGTGCTGATGGCGGTCAGCAGCAAACCGAACAGCATCGATACGCGCATGCCGAACAGCACCCGCGCCATCACGTCCCGTGCCTGATCGTCGGTGCCCAACCAGTTGCGCGCACTGGGCGGGCTGGGCGAGGGTTCCTTGAGGTCGTAGTTGACCGTGTCGGCGCTGAACGGAATCGGCGCGAACAGCATCCAGCCGCTCTGGTTTTCGATCAGTTTGTGGACGTAATCGCTGGCGTAATCCGGCTCGAACGGCAATTCACCGCCAAAGTCGGTTTCCAGATACTGGTGCAGGGTCGGGTAATACAGATTGCCGTGGTAGCGGATCAGCAACGGCCGGTCGTTGGCGATCAGACCGCCGCACAGGCAAACCACCAACAGCGCGACGAAGATCCACAGCGACCACCAGCCGCGCCGGTTGGCCTTGAACAGCGCCAGGCGGCGCCGGCCTTGAATGGACAGCTCGAACATCAGGCGCTCCTCGCGGAAAAGTCGATACGCGGGTCGACCAGCGTGTAACAGAGGTCGCCCAGCAGCTTGATCAGCAGACCGAACAGGGTGAACAGGAACAGGCTGCCGAACACCACCGGGTAATCGCGGGAGACCGCCGCCTCGTAACTCATGCGGCCGATACCGTCGAGGCCGAAGATGGTTTCGATCAGCAGGGAGCCGGCGAAGAACACCTCGATCAGCGCCTGGGGAATGCCGGCCACCACCAGCAACAGGGCATTGCGCAGCACATGGCCGTAGAGCACGCGGCGTTCGCTCAGGCCTTTGGCCCTTGCGGTGACCACGTACTGGCGGCTGATTTCGTTGAGGAAGCTGTTCTTCACCAGAATGGTCAGGGTGGCAAAACCGCCGATCACCAGCGCACTGACCGGCAGCACCAGGTGCCACAGGTAATCGCGCAGCTTGCCACCGGCTGACAGGTTGTCGAAGTCATCCGACAGCAGCCCCTGGGCCGGAAACCAGCTCAGGTAGCTGCCGCCGGCAAACACCACGATCAACAGAATGGCGAACAGAAACGCCGGCACTGCGTAGCCGACGACGATCAGCGAGCTGCTCCAGACATCGAAGCGGCTGCCGTGACGCACCGCCTTGCGGATGCCCAGCGGGATCGACACCAGATAGGTGATCAGGGTCGCCCACAGGCCGAGGGAGAGGGTGACCGGCAGCTTTTGCAGGATCAGTCCGGTGACCGTAGCGCCACGGAAGAAACTGTCGCCGAAATCCAGCTGCGCGTAGTGCGCGAGCATCAGCCACAAGCGCTCGTGCAGCGGCTTGTCGAAACCGTATTGGTGCTTGATCGCTTCGACCAGCGCCGGGTCCAGGCCCTGGGCGCTATGGCTCAGGGTGCCGGCCGCCGCCATCTCGCCGCCACCACCGCCGATACCCGCCGGGCTCAGCCCCTGAACCCGGGCGATGGCCTGTTCCACCGGGCCGCCGGGTGCGGCCTGCACGATAAAGAAGTTGACCAGCAGAATGCACAACAGCGTGGGGATGATCAGCAGCAGACGCCGCAAGGTATACGCCAGCATCTCAACGGCCCTCCGTTTGTGCGGTGGTGGTCACGCTGGCCTGCGGCGCGAGGCGCGCGGTCATCTCGCTATTGGTCAGCGCAACGGGGCTGACCTGCCACCAGCTTTCCAGGCCGATGTCGTAGATCGGCTCGACTTTCGGCCGGCCAAAACGGTTGGCGAACACCACGGGGGTGCCTTGGGAGTAGTAGTTCGGAATCATGTAGAAACCCCACAGCAGCACCCGGTCCAGGGCGCGGGCGTAATGCAGCATGTCGTTGCGACTGTTGGCGGCGACCAGGCCGTCGATCAGGCGATCCACCGCCGGATCGCGCAGGACCATGGCATTGGAACTGCCGACCTGGCGGGCGCTTTGCGAGCCGAACAGGTTGTACAGTTCGCGGCCGGGGGAGAGGATCGGGTTGCCGTTGTTCGGCAGGCTGACCACGATCATGTCGTAGTCCCGGGCGTTGAGCCGGTTCATGTACTGCGCCGAATCGATACGGCGGAAATTCAGGGTGATGCCGATCTGCGCCAGCACCCGCTTGTACGGCAGCACCAACCGCTCGAAACCGCCCTGACCGTCGAGAAAGGTGAACTCCAGCGGCTGCCCGGCGGCGTTGACCAGGCGGTTGTTGCGCGCGTGCCAGCCAGCGTCGGCCAGCAGCTTCAGGGCCTTGAGCTGCTTGTCGCGGATGTAGCCGCTGCCGTCGGTCTTCGGCGCCTGCCAGACCTGGGTGAAGACTTCATCGGGGATCTGCCCGCGCAGCGGTTCAAGGATGTTCCGCTCCTGCGCATCCGGCAGCGCGGTGGCGGCCATGTCGCTTTTCGGAAAGTAGCTCTGCTCGCGCACATAGAAATTGCGCATGATCTGACCGTTGACCCATTCGAAATCCCAGAGCATCGCCAGCGCTTCACGCACCCGGCGGTCCTGAAACATCGGCCGGTCCAGATTGAACACGAAACCTTGCCCGGCCACGGGGCGCTGCTTGGCCAGAATGGTTTTTTGCAGCCGCCCGTCCGCAAGGCTAGGCGCGCTGTAGCCGACCACGTAGCCGGACGAGGAAAACTCGCGGTTGAAATCGAAGCTGCCGGCCTGCACCAGTTGCCGGGCGACGTCGGTGTCGCCGTAAAAATTCACCGTCAGGTTGTCGAAGTTGTACAGCCCGCGACTGACCGGCAGGTCTTTGGCCCACCAGTCCCTGACCCGCTGAAAGCTGACACTGCGCCCCGGATCGACCCGCGACACGCGGTAGGGTCCGCTGCCCAGCGGCGCTTCGAAACCGCCGCCCTTGCTGAAGTCGCGGCTTTTCCACCAGTGCTCGGGAACGATGCGCATGCTCGCCAGGTCCAGCGCCAACGTGCGGTTGAGGTTGTTCTTGAAGTCGAAGCGAATCTGCCCCGGCGCCTCGATGACCACGTCCTTGACGTCGCCGTACAGCGGGCGATAGCTGAAGCTGCCTTGAGTGATCAGGGTATTGAAGGTGTAGAGCACGTCTTCGGCGGTGATCGGTGTGCCGTCGTCGAAACGTGCCTTGGGATTGAGATAGAAGCGCACCCACAGGTTGCCCGGGTCTCGCTCCAGTTTTTCTGCCACCAGGCCGTAGACCGTGTAGGGCTCGTCCAGCGAGCGATAGGCCAGCGGCGAGTAGACCCAGGCGTCGATCTGGCTCACGGAAATGCCTTGATCGACGTAGGGCGTCAGGTAGTTGTACTGGCCGATTTCCTCGGACGCACGGCTCAGCGAGCCGCCTTTGGGCGCATAGGGATCGACGTAATCGAAATGCCGGAAACCGGCCGGGTACTTCGGGGCCTCGCCGTACACGGTCAGGGCGTGGACCGGTGTGGCGACCGCCAGCGGCACGTCGGCCAGCAGGGCGATGAAAAACATCACCGTGTACAGCAGCGCGATGCCAGGCAGCAGGCGTCGCAATGAAAGAGGGGAACCGCACATGTTCGATGAATCCTCGGTGTTCATGCAGCGCCGAAAAAATCCCCCGGCCGGGGAAGGTGGATGAGACCTGCAAGCCGGGGGCGCGATTTCGCAGAGGAGGCCCGACGCGCCGGAGCGTGAGCGCGTCGGGGGAGGCTCAGAAGTGGTAATTCAGGCGTGCGAACAGCGTGCGGCCCAGTGGATCGGTGTAGCGCGGGTCGTAGCCGGTCTGGAAGTTATCGGTCTGGTTGGAGAACGGCGGGTTGCGGTCAAACATGTTCTTCATGCCGACATCGATATCCAGCGCCTTGTCGAAGGTGTAACCCGCCGACAGGTCCCACACCGAGTAGGACGCGACCCGTGAATTGGTGGTGCGGTCCTGGTCGTAATAGCCGGTGGTGAAGCGGTTGGTGATCGAGGCACGGTATGACCCCAGGTTCCAGGTGCCGGTCAGGTTGTGCTTCCAGCGCGCCGAAACGCCGGTGCCCTGATAGTCGCCGACCCGGTCGATGTACGCGCCACCGATGGTTTCCTGATAGTCGTAACGGTCGACATAGGTGCCTTGCAGGTTGGCACCGAACTGGCCGTACGGCGTGTTCGGGAACAGGTAGTCGAGGCTGACGTCGACCCCGTTGGTCTTGACCTTGCCCAGGTTGGCAAGGCCCGTGACGATATGGTCGATGGAGCCGTCGGCCGCGCGTACGATGCGGTCGGCATAGAGGTCCGGGTTCTCGAACACCGAGGACTCGGGAAACTCTTCGATCTGGTTGGCGATCTTGACCCACCAGAAGTCCAGGCCCACCGACAGGTTACGCACCGGCTGATAGACGAAGCCGAAGGTCACGTTGCGTGCGGTTTCAGGTTGCAGATCCTTGTTGCCGCCGGTGCGGTTGTAGAACTGCAGGCCACAGTCACGACCGGCGTTGCCGCCCGGTTGCACCACGCCACCGGTACACAGGCGCGGGTCGTTGTATTTGCCGACGCTGTAGGTGGTGTAGTTGGGGTTGTTCAGCTCGTACAGCGATGGCGCGCGGAAGCCTTCACTGTAGGCGCCACGGACCACCAGCTCCTTGAACGGCTGGAAACGGAACGAGTATTTCGGGTTGGTGGTGCTGCCGAAGTCGCTGTATTTGTCGTGACGCACTGCCGCCGACAGTTCCAGGCTGTCGAGTACCGGCACGTTCAGCTCGGCGTATTGCGCCTGAATGCTGCGGTCACCGGATACGCTGCCATCCGGGTCGACGCCGAGGCTGTCCAGATCACCCGCGAAGGCCTCGATACTCTGGTGGAATTTCTCCTTGCGGTATTCGCCCCCCAGGGCGAGGCCTGCTTCACCGGCACCGAACCAGTCGCCGATTTCCCGGCTGATGCGGCCGTCGAGTGCGCTGACCCGGCCCACTGCGGTGCTGAACGCGCCGTGGTACTGGGCGGCGTCGATGTAGGCCTGACCCTCCGGCGTCTGTGGGCCGAACGGGTTGAGGATGCCGTTCAGAATGCCGTTGGTCATGGCGGCGTCGCTGGCGTAGCCACCGCTCACGCTGTTGACCACCTTGCTCTGGTTGTAGGAGGCGCCGACGTTGTAATCCCAGCCCGAGACATTACCGTCGAACGACAGCAGCAAGCGTTGCGCGGTGTTCTGGTCTTTTTGCTGACGATCACCGGCAGCCGTTTCACGCCAGCGGATGTCCACCGGATCGTTCGGGTCGAGGGTGAAATTGTTCGGCAATGGAGTGATGCCGTTGCCCGGATAGAACGGCGAGGTGTTGGGCAGGCTGACACCGGTCAACGGTGCCGGTGCGACTGTGGTGGCGTTGTTGTTGCGGGCCCAGAAATATTCGAGGCTGACGTTATGGTCATCGGCGAGCTTGCCGGTGGCACGGCCGAAAAACGAGGTCTTTTCAGTCTGTGGGACCAGGTCGATGGAATTGCGCGTGCTGTAGTTGCAGTTGCCCTGGCCGGGGATCAGGTTCGGGCCGTTGCAGTTGCTCGATGCCAGCGGGTTGGTGCTGGGGCCGCCATTCTGGCTGTAGTTGCCCGGGAAGGGGGTAGGGGAGGTCGAGTCCAGACCGCGACCCGGCACGTAGTCCCTGGCGAAGGTGCGGTCGTTGGCATCGAGGTTTTGCTGGGTGGCGTAGTTGAACACGCCCATGACGTTGAAGCGGTCCTGCTCCAGGTCGCCAAAGCCCCAACTGCCGCTCATGTCCTTGGTGCCGCCGCCACCGCTGGCGTCGGCCATGCTGCCGCCGAGGGACAGGTTGCCTTCGGTCAGGGATTTCTTGGTGATGAAGTTGATGACCCCACCGATCGCGTCAGTGCCGTACAGGGCCGAGGCGCCGTCGCGCAGCACTTCGACCCGGTCGATGGCGGCGAACGGGATGGTGTTCAGGTCCACCGCACCACCCTGCGAGTGGGTGCCGGACATCGAGTTGTTGGCCAGGCGGCGGCCGTTGAGCAGGATCAGCGTCTTGTTCGCGCCGATGCCGCGCATGTCGGCGAACGAGGCGCCGCCGGTGGCGCTGCCGATGGAGCCGGCGGCGTTGTCGATGGAGTTGCTGCCGGTGATGCGTGAAACGATTTCGGCGGTGGTGGTCACGCCCTGTTTCTTGAGGTCTTCGGTGCGCATGATGGTGATCGGCACGGCCGTTTCCGCGTCGACCCGACGAATCGCCGAACCGGTGACTTCCACCCGTTTGAGCTGGGTGGTAGCCGGCTCTGCGGCAGCGGCTGTTGCAGGTGCTGTCTCACTGGCAGCATCCGCCGCCCCTTCGCTGCTTTCAGCCCCATAGACCGGACTCATGCCCACGGCCAGCGCGCAGATCAATGCGCGTGGATGCCGCTGTACGGCCAGGACCAGGGGCTTGAGGGTAAAACCGGGAAAACTCATCAGCATGGTAATTTCCGACTTATTCCAGATGTGATTGAAATGGCCTTGTGAGCCCTCGTTGCTCCGACGCGGTTGTGGCGGTCGGGAAATCCACTTTCTTCAAGCAAGCCGCTCCCCACCGCGCCGAAATGGCGCGGCCGGCTGTGTCATCGGGAGTAGGGTGTACGGGGCTGCGCCGGGCGCAGCCCTTGCGTCATCGGTGGGTCATTTGCTGGTCATCACCGAAATCTTGGTGATCCCCGAGCGTTCGATGGAGGCCATCGCCTTGGCCACCTGGCCGTAATTGACGCTGGTATCGGCCTGCAACTGGACGCGCACTTCCGGGTCCTTGGCCTTGACGTCCTTGAGGCTGACTTCCAGCGATTCCGGGGCGATTTCCGACTTGGCCAGATAGAACTTGCCGTCCTGATCGACGCTGACCACCACCGGATCCTTTTTCTCGGCGGGAGCCACGGCGTCGGTTTTCGGCAGGTTGACCTTGATTGCGTTGGTCATCAGCGGCGCGGTGACGATGAACACCACCAGCAACACCAACATCACGTCCACCAGCGGCGTGACGTTCATTTCGCTGAGCACATCATCGCTGTCTTGAGTGGAGAACGACATCAGATCGCCTCCCGCACGGAGTGAGCCTGCTTGTGGGCAATCGGCTGGCGGCTGACGGCGAAAGCGCTGCGCTGGGCGAGGGCATCGAAGTCATGGGCGAAGTCGTCCATGTCGGCCACGGCAAGTTTCAGGCGACGCAGGAAGAAGTTGTAAATCAGCACCGCAGGCACCGCGACCGCGATGCCGACGCCGGTGGCGATCAGCGCATGGCCAATCGGGCCGGCCACCGTTTCCAGGCTGGCCGAGCCGCTGGCGCCGATGCTCTGCAGTGCCTCCATGATTCCCCACACGGTGCCGAACAGGCCGATGAAAGGCGCGGTGCTGCCGATACTGGCGAGAATCGCCTGACCGGCCTCAAGGGCCCGGCGTTCTTTCTGGATCTGCTGGCGCAGGTTGCGCTCCAGGCGGTCGGAACGGTTGATGGTGTGGGCCAGTTGCTGGGTGGTGCGTGGGGTGTCCTCGACCGCCATGGCTTCGAAGCCGCTGTTGGCGATGCGTGCCAGGGCTCCGGGGTACTGAGTGGCGTGCTCGGCGGCGGTGAGCAGGTCCGGGGCGGTCCAGAACGCTTTGGTGAACTGTTTGTTCTGGGTCTTCTGGCGCAGGTATTGCGCCGACTTGATCAACAGCAGCGCCCAGCTGAGCACGGAGAAAAACACCAGGGCCCAGAGCACGCCGGGAACAATCATGGAAGACAGCGATTCGTTCATGGTTACACCTCACCTGCTAATGAAAGTTGTCAGTGGCTGGCCGGGTCATTCCGGCAGCTTGAAATCGATGGTCTGGGTGGCGAAGCCCTCGATGGGCGTGTCGCCGCGTTTGGCCGGAATGAACTTCCAGTTGCGCACCGCTTCCATGGCGGCATCGTCCAGCACCTGCTTGCCGCTGGACTTGGTCACCTCGACACTGCCGGCGCGGCCGTTGGGCAGCACCTTGATGCGCAGGATCACCCGACCCTCCATGCCCTTGCGCAGTGCCGCGCCGGGGTATTCCGGTGGCGGGTTGCCGAGGCTGGCCAGGCCCGAAACCGCAGCGGTTTCCTTGACCGGTGCTGCCGGCGCGGCAGGAGCCGGCGGTGTCGGTGCGGCTGCCGGGGGCGCAGTCGGGGTCGGCGCAGCGGGCACGGACGGTGCTGGCGGCGTTGGTTTTTTCACCGGTTCCGGCTTTTTCACCGGCTTGGGTTTTTCCACCTTCGGCTTCTCCACCGGTTTGGGTGGCGGCTTGAGGGCGTCCGGGTCTTCGACCGGCTGCTCGGGTTCCGGCGGCGGTGGAGGTGGAGGTGGTGGCGGCGGAGGTTCCGGTGGCGGCGGCTCCGGCGCAGGAGGTGTCGGGCTGCTCAACTCGACCGTCATCTCCGGCACTTTCGGGGCAACTTCCGGCACTTCGGATTTAGCACTTTGCATGTACCACCAGACGGCGCCGTGAATAAGCACTGAAGCGGCAATCAATAACAGCACGTGCGACCTGTTCAAACCACCAGGCCGTGAGGTGTTTTCCTTGAAAGGAATACGCGACCAGTCACTGACAAGTTGTTCAAGTGTCGGGTCGGGTACGGCTTTCGTTTTTACCGCGTCATTCATTAAAGCTCCCTCGGTGTGTTGAAGGGCAATAAGACTCCGTTCAAACATTGCAGCAATGTTCGAATGCCTGATGCCTGCACATTCAATGGCGCAAAACACCTGTGAGCCGGCGTAAGACCGTCAGCTCGTTAACGGAAGAAGGGTTGCAGTTCGGGTTATGGGGACGGCATCGCAAGTTCCTGATTGTTGTTGTGCTGGTAAATGAATAGGTGGGCTTTCATCAATGACGCAACGGGCCTGCCTGGGAGAATCCGGCAGTTCCTGTCGTCGAAATTGCAACCGCTGTGCCAGCAAAAGCGTCTGTTCTGGCATTTTCCGGCGTTTTTGCGGGAATGTCGCATTCCTGTAATTTTTTATCGACTCTCACTAAAAATGCGTTGTTCTGGATATTCAGCCTTCGCCGACAAACAAAAAAACGGGCCGAGCGATGCCGTCGAACCTGGCGAATAAACTTCGCAGAGGGCCGTGTTTATAAACCTCGATGACCGTGCACCAAACTCGATATTCAAGGTTCGAATTGGTGCACCCACTATCAATTCCGCATCGCGTGTTATCCGGGCTTGTGTGACTTGTCAGTCATTTAATGAAACTGGAAGTTTCCAGGGTGAGCTAAAGCGTCCATCGGAAAATGATGGCTATTTAATATTTGTTGAAGTGTCGGGCGGAAATGTTCCGATTGTTTTTATATGTTCTGGCGGTCGGCAATATCCCGTCGAGTGTTCAGGTTCAATAAGAAAGAATACGAGCGAAAAAAGAAAAACAACGGGCAAGCGTCTCCGCTGCTCGTCGGGTCAATCTGCAGTTAAGGAATCAGACGCTGGAACGCAGACGCATGATCAGTGAGACCAACGAGCGGGACTTGTCGGACAGCGAGGAGGCGTGAGCGCAGGAGGATGGGCAGAGCAGCGGATGACGGGACAGCGACAAATCGGACACGAATCGAATTCCTTATCGACGGACGCCGGACTTTTGGTGGGGCGTCCTGCACTGTTAATGGACAGGGTGCTGTCCGTTTCCTGCACTTTGGTGCGTGTTGCGCACCGATGGGCAGCGTAGACTCACGGTTTTGCTGGGTAGGCGCGGGTCTTTTTGTGGTACTGGCGTTCCACAAGGAAGAAATGTGCCAAAAAGATGTCTGTTTGTAACATTTTTGATGCGACGGCCATTTGACGGTTGTCCCGGTGCGTTTCCGGCCTTTGTTCATGGGGATTTCGATGAGTCAGTTTTTTCCGCAGCAACCCGGGTTCAGCGCGTTGCGCGAACGTTTTCTGGCTGCCGCGACGGCGGTAGGCGCGCAGTTGAGCGAATACGCCCATCCGCTGCCGGGGCCGTTCGGTGAGGCGCTGTTTACCGACGTCGCCTGGCTGGGCGATCCCGATGCGCGCAAGGTGTTGGTGGCGCTGAGCGGTACCCACGGTGTGGAGGGCTATTACGGCTCCGATTGCCAGAGCCGCTGGCTGGAGTCGTTGAAAGGGCGTGCGCTGCCCGAGGGCGTGGCGGTTCTGATGATTCACCTGATCAACCCGTG
Organism: Pseudomonas sp. NPDC090208; assembly: GCF_044746785.1. Lineage (NCBI taxonomy): Bacteria > Pseudomonadati > Pseudomonadota > Gammaproteobacteria > Pseudomonadales > Pseudomonadaceae > Pseudomonas > Pseudomonas sp. NPDC090208. The sequence continues at coordinate 1,894 of NZ_JBIVCU010000016.1, read as the reverse complement.
GGGCACGGCGTGGATGCGCCGGGTCAACGAGGGCAACCTCGACCAGAACCGTAACTATCTGGATTTCACCAGGCCGCTGCCGGTCAACGCCGCCTACCGGGATGTTCATGACATCTACGCCTGCCGCGAACTGCGCGGGCCGCTGCGGGATCGTGCCGATGCACGCTTGCAGAGCGAGATCGATCAGCGTGGCTGGGCAGAGGTGATGTCGGTGGTCGAGGCCGGGCAGTATGAATTTGCCGATGGCCTGTTTTATGGCGGTGCGGCGCCGAGTTGGTCGAACCGTACGTTGGGCAGCATTGCCGAGCGTTTTCTCAGTGGGCGCGAGGTCGTGGCCAGTTTCGATCTGCACACCGGCGCCGGGGATTACGGCCATCCGATGCTGATGAGCATTGTCGAGCGGGCCTATCCGGCGCTGGATCAGGCCAGGGCGCTGTTCGGGCCGTGGTTGTTCACGTTGGTCACCGGTGCCAATCGCACCAGTGAAACCGGGGTGGCGGCGACGTCCACCGGGTATACCTCGCAGCGTTTGCTGGACGCTTTGCCGGGTGTGTATCTGATGCCGTTTGTGATTGAGTGCGGGACGTATCCGGGGCCGGCGGTGCATGAGCATTTGCGTGACGATCACTGGCTGCATATGCATGGCGATCCGCTGGATGCCACCGGCGCCGGTATCAAGCGCGGCCTGTTGGAGCAGTTCTACCCGGCCGACCCGGACTGGCAGGCGGTGGTGTGGTTGCGCACGCGGGATATCTGGGAGCGGGCGTTGGCGGCGTTGCCGACGATCGAGCCGGGCGCTACCGATCTCCTGTAGGCGCTAGCTTGCCCTGCGAGCTCCTGTAGGGGCGCGCTTGCCCGCGATCGGCGACGAAGTCGTCGTAAATCCTGCGCACTCGGTGTGTCTGACACTCCGCCGAGTCTGCTAACGCAGCCCTGTTTCGCCCTCGGCAGTTTACGCGGCCCCTTGTAGGAGCTGGCTTGCCCTGCGACCGGCGACGCAGTCGTCGTAAACCTGCGCACTCGGTGTGTCAGTTACTCCGCCGAGTCTGCTAACGCAGCCCTGTTTCGCCCTCGGCACTTTACGCGGACCCTTGTAGGAGCTGGCTTGCCCTGCGAGCGGCGACGAAGTCGTCGTAAAACCTGTGCACTCGGTGTGTCTGGCCTGACGCTGTAGCTGCTAACGCAGCCTGTTTCGCCTCACGGCGAGTTACTTGGAAAAGCCCCAAGTAACCAAGGGCTTCTTACCCCGCCATACGGTGCCTCGCCTAGGCTCGGCATACCCTCACTCCGGCAATGCTCCGTGGGCTCGCCGCGAATGGGCCATCCATGGCCCACGCGGCTCTCGCGGCATCCATGCCGCTTGGCCCACTACGCATCGCCTGCGTTCGGCCTTCTGGGACGGGGCCCCAGATCAAAAACAGATCAAAAGCCAGATCAAAAGCCAGATCAAAAGCCAGATCAAAAGCCAGATCAAAAGCCGGCGATACACAGATTCCTTGTGGGAGCGGGCTCGCCCGCGAAGGCGTCCTAAAGATCGCCACCGCCGACAAGCCGGGCTGCTACAGAACAGCGGAACACAATTAATTGCCTGTGGGAGGCAGCTCTGCTCGCGATGGCGTCAATCCAGACAAACCTGTACCGGCTGACACACCGCCATCGCGGGCAAGCGCGCTCCTACAGGTGCGGCGCAAAACCAGCTGTTTGCTTCTGACCGAAGGCCGTGAGAGCCGTCTTGCTGGCGAATGCGTCAGGTCAATCAGCCTCACGGTATCTGATCTGCCATGTTCGCCAGCAAGCCGGCTTGTATGCTTAGACTTGATGGGGTGGGCAGGACGGAAAGCCGAATCTGACTCTAGCCAGTACAGACCGTTGGGAGACTTCCATCTCACCCTGT
>NZ_JBIVCU010000015.1:90500-176908 GCF_044746785.1 Pseudomonas sp. NPDC090208 | reverse complement strand
CGCGGGCGAGCCCGCTCCCACAGGGAATGCGCTCGCTTGGCTTTTGCTTTTCAGCTTTTGATCTTGGGGCCCCGTCCCAGAAGGCCGAACGCAGGTGATGTGGAGTGGGTCGAGCGGCATGGATGCCGCGAGAGCCGCGTGGGCCATGGATGGCCCATTCGCGGCGGGCCCGCGGAGCGTCGCCGGAGTGAGGGCATGCCGAGCCTGTGGCGAGGCACCGTATGGCGGGGAGAAAAGCCCTTGGTTACTTGGGGCTTTTCCAAGTAACTCGCCGCCAGGCGAAACAGGCTGCGTTAGCAGACTCAGCAATCCAAATGACACACCGCATGCACAGGATTTACGACGACTTCGTCGCCGCTCGCAGGGCAAGCCAGCTCCTACAAGGGTCCGCGCAACTCGACGCCAGACCATGCGATCCCAAGCACACCTAGCCGATCGCGGGCAAGCGCGCTCCTACGAGTGGACCAAGCACCCAGTCGCTCTCAATCCAGCAACACCAGGCTCTGCGGATCGATCCCACACATCTGCGCCAACACCTGCACCACCAGAATATGGTCCTCACGCTGCGGCAGGCCGGACACGGTGACCACACCAATGCACCCCATACCGCGCACCCGGATCGGGAAGCCGCCACCGTGGCTGGCGTAGTCACGCAACGGCAGACCCATCGGGTTTTCCAGTGACTGGCCCTGTTCATCCAGCGACAGCCCGACGCCATACGAACTGCGATCCAGCATCTCCACGACATTGCGCTTGCGCCGCGCCCAGTCGCTGTTTTCCGCCGCCGTACCGGGCATGGCGTAGAAAAACACCGTCTCCCGACACAGGCGGATCTCGATGGTCACGGCCACGCCCTGCTGTTCGCTGGCATTTTTCAGCAGCGTACCCAGTTCCCAGGCGGTGTTTTTATTGAAACTGTCGAATTGCAGGGTCTGCTCCTGCAGGGAAATGCGACGGATGTCTTCGCGGCGTGCGCTGTCCATGAAGTGAAAGGCCTTCTTGTCGGTGTTGTCGGGCGGGGTTGAATCAGCGCGGTAGCGTAGCAGGTAAGCCGCACCGCTACCGATCGACATCCCGTCAGCGCGATATTGGCCATGGGCCAGCGCATTGCCTTGCGTGTGCTACACCTACTGGGTCAGCTGTTCACGGATGAGACGTTCATATGCGCTTGAATATGCCGGTTACTCAGCAGGAACGAACTTTCGCCGCCGATGAGCGGCTGATTTCCACCACCGATCTCGACAGCCGCATCACGTATTGCAACGACGCGTTCGTTGCCATCAGTGGCTTCACCCGCGAGGAGCTGATCGGCCAGCCGCACAGCCTGGTCCGTCACCCGGACATGCCGCCGTCGGTGTTCGGCCATATGTGGGCCACGATCAAACAGGGCAAGCCATGGATGGGCGTGGTCAAGAACCGCAGCAAGAATGGCGATTTCTACTGGGTCAGCGCCTACGTCACGCCGGTTTATGAGAATGGCCGCCTGGCCGGTTTCGAGTCGGTGCGTTCACTGCCGACTCGCGATCAGGTGCGCCGCGCCGATGCCTTGTATGCGCGGCTGCGCGCGGGCAAGCCGGCGGTGTCCAAGGTCGGCACGCTGGCGTTCAACCTGTGGCGGCAACTGCCGCTGATCGGTGCCGCGATCATTCTTACCGGTGCCAATTACCTGCTCGACAACCATGCCACGATGGCCGTGACCCTGATCACGCTGATCGCCTTGAGTGCGATTCTCGAACTGCGCCAGCAACGCGCCCTGAAAACCATCCTGCGGGAGCACCCCAAAGCCTTCTCCGATCCGCTGATCGCCCTGACCTACAGCGACAATCGCGGGCCGCAGGCGCAACTGGATCTGGCTCTGCTCAGCGAAGAAGCGCGCCTGCAAACCGCCCTGACCCGCCTGGTGGATGCCGGCGAGAGCGTCAAACAACGCGCCGGGCAGTCGGCCAGCCTGTCGTTGCAACAGGCCGAGGCGCTGGACCAACAGCGCAGCGAAACCGATCAGTCGGCCACGGCGATCAACCAGATGGCAGCGACCATCCAGGAAGTCACCCACAACGTGCAAAGCACCGCTACCGCAGCTCAAGAGGCTGATGCCCTGGCGCAACAAGGGCGCGGCCTGGCCGACGACAGCCTGCTGGCGATCCGGCACATGGCCAATTCGGTGACGGAAATCGGTCAGGCAGTCGGCGAGCTGGCGGGCGCCACCCAGTCCATCGGCAGCGTGGTCGACGTGATCAACGCCATCGCCCAGCAGACCAACCTGCTCGCCCTCAACGCCGCCATCGAAGCGGCGCGAGCCGGCGAACAGGGCCGCGGCTTCGCCGTGGTCGCCGATGAAGTGCGCTCGCTGGCCTCGCGTACGCAGTCTTCGACCGAACAGATTCAGGGGATCATCAGCGACCTGCGCGAAGGCGCCACCCGCGCCGTGGCTACGGCAACTCGGGGCCAGACCATGTCACAGGAAAGCGTGGCCAGCGTCGAAGCGGTGCAGCAGGCGCTGAGCGGGATCAGCGAAGCGGTGACGCGCATCACCGGCATGAGCCAGCAGATGGCTTCGGCGTCGGAGCAACAGACCCACGTCGCCGAAAGCATCAATCAGCAGATCAACCGCATCGCCGTGCTCTGCGATCAGAGCGCAGGCCAGGCGCAGCAGGGCTCGACCATCAGCCGCGAGCTGGAGGAAATGGCGCAATACCTGCACAGCCTGGCCGAACGCTTCTCGCGCTGAACAGGCGGCGTCGTCGATGGCCCAAGCATGAAACGATGTGCGCCGGGTTGATCACCCGGCGCGCCATTCAGGCAAACAGTTTACGGATCGACCTGCCCCATCATCTCCGGCACCGACTCTTCGCGCTTGGCATAGCGCTGGGCCAGTACCGCACAGACCATCAACTGGATCTGATGGAACAGCATCAGCGGCAGGATCAACACACCCATGGTGCTGCCGGCGAACAGTACTTGCGCCATCGGTACGCCGGTGGCCAGACTCTTTTTCGAACCGCAGAACAGAATGGTGATGCGGTCTTCCTGATTGAAGCCAAAGGCCTTGCTGAGTACGGTCGAAGCGACCAGCACCAGCCCCAGCACCACGCAGCAGACCAGCACCAGACCGGCCAGATTCAGCAGCGGAATCTTGTGCCAGATGCCTTCGTTCACCGCCTCGCTGAACGCGCCGTAGACCACCAGCAGAATCGAGCCCTGATCGACGAACTTCAGCCAGTTCTTGTTGCGGCCGACCCAGGCGCCGATCCAGCGTCTGGCAATCTGGCCGGCGATGAATGGCAGCAGCAGTTGCACGCTGATCTTGATGATCGCATCGAGGGTCGACGCGCCGTCGCCGTGGACGTTGAGCAACAGGGTCACCAGCAGCGGCGTCAGGAAGATACCGAACAGACTCGACGCTGCGGCACTGCAAATGGCAGCCGGAACGTTGCCGCGCGCCAGCGAAGTGAAGGCAATGGCCGACTGCACGGTGGCCGGCAAGGCGCACAGGTACAGAATGCCCATGTACAGGTCATTGCCGATCAGCGGCGACAGCAGCGGTTTGAGCGCCAGGCCCAGCAGCGGAAACACCGCAAAAGTCAGGCTGAACACCAGCAAATGCAGACGCCAGTGACCGGCGCCCGCAATGATCGACTCCCGCGACAGCTTGGCGCCGTGGAGGAAAAACAGCAGGCCGATGGCGATGTTGGTCAGCCAGCCGAAACCGACGGCGACCTGGCCGCTGGCCGGCAGAAAGCTGGCGATGAGCACCACCGTGACCAGCGCAAGGGTGAAGTTGTCAGGCAAGAAGCGAGGACGGGTCATGTCTATCATCCGCTGTTACAGAAAATCGTAACGGTGACTCTAGCGCGACATGCTTCGACCGACTATCGCCAACGGGCCCGGATATAGCGGCAAACGGACACATCCGTTGTCAATTTGTCGCTTGCTGCCCGACATGACCGATCAATTGACGGCTTACCACTGCCAACACTTCGGCGGATAACGCCTCTCCGTCGGCCATCCGCGACACGGTCAGAGCGCCCATCATCGCGCACATGCTCAGCAATGCCTGATCCCTGCTGGAGGCCTGCTCGCCTGGCGGGATCTGCCGCGACAGCAACGCGATCATCCGTTCAAATCCCGCCACCGCCGAGGCCCGCACCTGCTCGTCGCCCTGCGCCAACTCGCTGCCCAGTCCGCCGTAAGGGCAGCCGCTGGCGCCATCGCGGTGCGCCAAGGACAGATAGCCGTTGACCGTGGCATTGAACGCCCCGGCAGGCCCCTCTTCGGGCGGCAACGCGCCCAACCCCTCCAGCAATTCGTCGACACCGGCCATGGTGCTCTCGGCCACCAGTTGCGCCTTGGACTGGAAATGCTTGTAGAAACCGCCCTGGGTCATGCCTGCAGCAGCCATCAATGCGGTCAGCCCGCTGCCGGCGATCCCGTGCCGACGAAACTCACCCCGTGCCGCTGCGATGATACGGCGCCGGGTCGCTGCTGTTTCCTGCTTCGTTTTACGCATCGAAAACACCTTTCATCCGAAGACCTGTTGACATTAGATGGTGATCGCCATCTTAATAGATTACGAGCTTCATACAACCCCCGTTCATCCTGTAAACGACGCTTCCCGAGAGGACACTGTCATGACTCAAGCCACCATCCTTGTTACCGGCGCTGCGGGTTTCACCGGCCGCAAAACCGTCGAAACCCTTCGCGAGAAAGGCCTCGCCGTGCGTGCCATGGTGCGCAGCGACGACCAGCGTGCCGAAGCGCTGCGCCAGTTGGGCGCTGAAGTCGTGATCGGCGACCTGCTGGACCTCAATGCCCTGCGTGCCGCGCTGGAAGGCATCGAAAGCGCCTACTTCGTCTACTCCATCGCGCCGGGCCTGATCGAAGCGTCGTCGAAGTTTGCCCTGGCGGCCCAGGAAGCCGGTGTGAAAGCGGTGGTCAACATGTCGCAGATTTCCGCGCGCCGTGTCGCCAAAAGCAACGCCGCGCTGAACCACTACACCGCCGAGCGCGTGTTCGACTGGTCGGGCCTGGCCATGACCCACATCCGCCCGACCTACTTCGCCCAGTGGCTGATCTACCCGCACTGGCGCAGCCACATCGTCGAACGCGGCGAAATTCGCCTGCCGTTCGGTGACGGCCGTCACGCGCCGATTGCTGCCGAAGACCAGGCACGCCTGATTGCCGCGATCCTGGAAAAGCCACAGGCCCATGCCGGCAAAACCTACAACCTCAATGGCCCGGTCGAGCTGAGCCAACAGGGCGTGGCCGATGCCGTTGGTGAAGTGCTCGGGCGCAAGATCACTTACGTGCCGATCTCCCTGGAGCAATATGACCTGGAAATGGCCGAAGCCGGCCTGCCACCGTTCTTGCGCCAGCATTTGATCGAAGTGGCTCAGGACTATCAGCATGGTGTGTTCGAAGGCGAAGACCGCATCATCGCCGAAGTCACCGGCCAGGCGCCGATGACCGTGCAAGCGTTCGTGTCGCTGCACCGTGAGCTGTTCGAGGGCTGATTGTCCGCCTGCGAAGCCATCGCAACAGGCAAGCCCGCACCGGTTCCGGTCGCGGGCTTTTGCTTTTTTTGCTGACTATTGCGGACAGCCGCGCCGGGCGAGCACACTGGCGCACGGTTTTTTTCGAGGATTCGAACCATGACGACGCACACTGAAACCGCCCTGCTCGCTGGCGGCTGCTTCTGGGGCATGCAGGACCTGCTGCGCCGCTATCCCGGCGTGATTTCCACTCGCGTGGGTTACTCCGGCGGCGATGTCGCCAATGCCACCTACCGCAACCACGGCACCCACGCCGAGGCCATCGAGATCGTGTTCGACCCGAGCGTGATCAGCTACCGGCAGATTCTTGAGTTCTTCTTCCAGATCCACGACCCGTCGACCCCCAACCGTCAGGGCAACGACATCGGCCTGAGTTATCGCTCGGCGATTTTCTACCTCGATGAAGAGCAGAAACGCGTGGCCGAAGACACCGTGAAGGACGTCGACGCCTCCGACCTGTGGCCGGGCAAGGTGGTCACCGAAATCAGCGCGGCGGGCCCGTTCTGGGAAGCCGAGCCTGAGCACCAGGATTATCTGGAGCGCATTCCCAACGGCTACACCTGTCACTTCATCCGCAAGGACTGGAAGTTGCCTGTGCGCGGGTGATTTCCGCTGACACGAAACAACCTGTAGGAGCGTGGCTTGTCCCGCGACCGGCTGCGCAGCAGTCGTGAAATTTGTGCATGCGATATGCCTGTCAGACCGAATTTACCGAATTCACGACTGCTGCGCAGCCGGTCGCAGGGCAAGCCAGCTCCTGCAGGCCTTCGGCCAGAATCAAAAGCCTGGTAGCAGTCCGGCTGCCGGCGGCATCGACAACAAACTGAAAAACCACCTGTACGGGTGAGCCTGTCAAAACTTCGTGGGCAACTAGGCCTTGTGGGAGGGAGCCCTGCTCGCGAAAGCGTCATTCCAGACAACACTGCATCGACTGACATGACCTCTTCGCGAGCAGGGCTCCCTCCCACAAGGTTCGCGGTGTTCAGTGGACAGCGCCGTGATCACATCAACAACACCCGCTTGATCCAGCTGTACAGATTCAGCCCTTCCCGCGACAGCTCGCCATCGGCACGTCGGCACAGGTAGTAGGCGCGGCCGTCGTTCAGCGCATGGTCGAACAGCTTCACCAACTCGCCGCGATCGCGCAGCGGTGCCACCAATGGCTCGCGCAACAGCGCGCAACCCAGCCCATTCAACGCCGCAGTCAGCGCCAGTTGGCCGTCTTCGAAGAGCAAACCCTGCAACGCCCCCGGGTGCCGCACGCCAATATTCTGCAGCCACTGCGCCCAGGTGCCGCGCTCTTCGTCGTGCAGCAGCGGCAGATCGACCAGCCGCTGCGGTGTATCGACAGGCCCCAGTCGCTCCAACAGTTCAGGGCTGCACCAGGCCGTCACTTCACCGGAAATCAGCGGTTCGCTGTGATACCCCGGCCAATGCCCGGTGCCGAAGCGAATGGAAATGTCGGCCGCATCGCTGGGGTAGCTGCGATGGTTGGCGTAGGTGACGTTGACATCGACGCCGGGGTTTTCGACGAGAAACTCGCCCAGCCGGGGAATGAACAGATTGATCCCGAACAGCGGAATCAGGCTGATAGTGACCTGCCGCGTCGCCGACTGTTCGCGGACATGCTCGGTGGCGCTGCGCAATACGGCGAACGCCGAGCGAATCGCCCGGTAGTACTCGCGCCCCTCGTCGGTGAGGATCAGGTTGCGCCCTTGCCGCGACGTCAACGCCTGGCCAAGAAACTCCTCCAGCAAGCGCAGTTGATGGCTGATGGCCGAAGGCGAGACATCCAGCTCCCGCGCCGCCGCGTTGACACCGCCATGACGGGCGAAGGCTTCGAAGGTGCGTACGGCACGCAGGGGTGGATCATTATCCAACTGTTCTATTTTATTCATGTGTTGAGTTTATCTTTAAACAATCAGACTGAAAACCCCGACAAAACCGCCTACAGACCGAACTAAATGACAAAAACAAAATGCTTATATCCTTATAATTTTTTGTGAGTTGATAAATATAGAATGATTACCTAGTGTGCCGCCCTGTTCCTGTCGCTTCCGACGACGTTTGACTCAAGGCCCCACTGCTTTCATGGATATCTTCATCCAACAACTGCTCAACGGCCTGGTGCTGGGCAGTCTGTACGCGCTGATCGCGCTTGGCTACACCATGGTTTACGGCATATTGCGCATCATCAATTTCGCCCATGGCGACGTCTTGATGATCGGCGCACTGATCGGCCTGTCAGCCATCCACCTACTGCAAGGTGCTTTTCCCGGCCTGCCCGATCTGGCGGTGCTGATGATCGCCGCTGTCATCGCCATGGCGGCCTGCGCCGTGCTGGCTGGATTGATCGAACGGGTCGCCTATCGTCGTCTGCGCAACGCCCCGCGCCTGGCCCCGCTGATCAGCGGCCTGGGCGTGTCGCTGTTGTTGCAGACCGTGGCCATGCTGCTGTGGAGTCGCAACCCGCAGGTGTTCCCGCAATTGCTGCCGCTGGACCCCATCGAAGTGACCCACGGCGATGAACTGCACGCCCCGGCAATCACCAACGTCACGGCCATCGTCACGGTGGTGATTGCCATGCTGGTCATGGGCGGCCTGCTGTTGCTGGTCAACCGCACCCGCTTGGGCCGTGCCATGCGCGCGGTTGCGGAAAACCCGCAAGTCGCCAGCCTGATGGGCATCAACCCCAACGCGGTGATCGCCCTGACCTTCGCCATCGGCGGCGCCCTCGCGGCACTGGCCGGGGTGATGATGGCCAGCAACTACGGCAGCGCGCATTTCTACATGGGTTTTCTGCCCGGCATCAAAGCCTTCACCGCAGCGGTGCTGGGTGGCATCGGCAACCTCAAGGGCGCGATGCTCGGCGGCGTGCTGCTGGGCCTGATCGAATCCCTGGGCACCGGCTATCTGGGCGAACTGACTGACGGCGTGTTCGGCAGCAACTATCAGGATGTGTTCGCTTTCATGGTGTTGATCGCCGTGCTGGTGCTGCGCCCATCGGGACTGCTCGGCGAGCGACTGGCGGTGCGCGCATGAGCCTGCTGATCGCTATCGCTCAACCGGCTCGCCGCGCCCGTTACGGCGCCCTGCTGTTCGCTGTCGCGCTGTTGCTGGCGCCGTGGATTGCTGGCTATTCCGGCGGCAACGCCTGGGTCCGTACGCTGGACTTCGCTCTGCTGTACATCATGCTGGCGCTGGGCCTGAACATCGTGGTCGGTTATGCCGGCCTGCTGGATCTGGGCTTCATTGCCTTTTATGCGCTGGGCGCCTACGTCGCCGCCCTGCTGTCCTCGCCGCACCTGCTCACGCAGCTCCCGGCGCTGGCAGCGGCGCTGCCCCAGGGCCTGCACACCTCGATCTGGCTGATCGTGCCGCTGGCCGGCCTGCTCGCTGCCGGGCTGGGCATGTTGCTCGGCGCGCCGACCCTGCGCCTGCGCGGCGACTATCTGGCCATCGTGACGCTTGGCTTTGGCGAGATCATCCGCATTTTCATGCGCAATCTGGATCGCCCGCTGAACATCACCAACGGCCCGAAAGGCATTTCTTCGGTGGACCCGATCCAGCTGTTCGGCGTCAGTCTGGCACGGACCCAGGAGCTGTTCGGCTTCCGGATTGCCTCGGTCTACCTCTATTACTACCTGTTCGCGCTGCTGGCGGTGCTGATCATCTTCGCCTGCCTGCGCCTGCAGGATTCGCGCATCGGCCGCGCCTGGATGGCCATTCGCGAAGACGAAGACGCCGCCGAAGCCATGGGCCTGGACACCCGTCGTCTGAAGCTGCTGGCCTTTGCCATCGGCGCCAGTTTCGGCGGTGTCGGCGGCGCGCTGTTCGCCTCGTTCCAGGGCTTCGTGTCGCCGGAATCCTTCAGCCTCAACGAATCGGTGGCAGTGCTGGCCATGGTCGTGCTCGGCGGCATGGGCCACATTCCCGGGGTGATTCTCGGCTGCGTGTTGCTCGCGGCGCTCCCGGAAGTGCTGCGCGCCAGCATGGGCACCCTGCAGCAGTCGCTGTTCGGTCAGGTGCTGGTCGATCCGGAGATCATTCGCCAGTTGTTCTACGGCCTGGCCCTGATTCTGGTCATGTTGTATCGCCCCGCCGGGGTCTGGCCTGCAGCACGGGAGTCGGCACGATGAGCGCACTGTTGCAGATTCAAGGGGTCAGCAAGCATTTCGGCGGCGTCAGCGCATTGAGCGACGTCAACCTGCTGATTCAACCCGGCCAGGTCTACGGCCTGATCGGCCCCAACGGCGCCGGCAAGACCACCTTTTTCAACGTCATCACCGGCCTGTATCAAGCCGACGCCGGGCAATTCGCCCTGGCGGGCCAGCCTTATGAGCCGTCCTCGGTGCACAAGGTCGCCCAGGCCGGCATCGCCCGCACGTTCCAGAACATCCGCCTGTTCAATGCCATGAGCGCGCTGGAAAACGTCATGGTCGGCCGCCACGTGCGCACCCGCAATGGCGTCTGGGCTGCCATCAGCCGTCATCGCCGGGCCCGTGATGAAGAAGCCGACACCCGGCGCATCGCGCAACAGTGGCTGGACTACGTCGGCATCGGCGAACTGGCCGAGCGCCGCGCCGACACCTTGTCCTACGGCCATCAGCGGCGTCTGGAAATCGCCCGGGCGCTGGCCACCGAGCCGCAATTGCTGGCCCTCGACGAGCCGGCTGCCGGCATGAACGCCGCCGAGAAACTGCAACTGCGCGAACTGCTGGAAAAGATCCGCAACGACGGTCGCACGCTGCTGCTGATCGAACACGACGTCAAGCTGGTCATGGGCCTGTGCGACCGCATCACCGTACTCGACCACGGCCTGGTGATTGCCGAAGGCACCCCGCAGGAAGTACGCCGCAATCCGGCGGTGATCGAAGCGTATCTGGGAGGCGGTCTGCATGACTGAACCATTGCTGCACATCAGCGGACTGGACGTGCATTACGGTGCGATTCAGGCAGTCAAGGCACTGGAACTGAAGGTCGAGGACGGCGAACACGTTACCCTGATCGGCTCCAACGGCGCCGGCAAGACCTCGACCCTCAAGGCCCTCACCGGCCTGATCGCCAGCAGCGCCGGCGACATCCGCTTCAACGGCCGCTCGTTGCGCGGCATGCCCGCCCATGAGCGTCTGGCCCAGGGGCTGGCGATGGTGCCGGAAGGTCGCGGCGTGTTCGCGCGCATGAGCGTGCTGGAAAACCTTCAGGCCGGCGCTTACCTGCGCCGCGACAGCGCGGCGATCAGCGATGAAATCGAACAGATTCTCGACTGGTTTCCGCACCTGCGCCGTCGCCTGCAACAGCCGGCCGGGCTGATGTCCGGCGGCGAGCAACAAATGCTCGCCCTTGGCCGCGCCCTGCTCTCGCGCCCGCGCCTGCTGATCCTCGACGAGCCGTCCATGGGCCTGGCACCGGTGATGGTGGAGAAGATCTTCCAGGTCATCGCCGAGGTCTGCCGACGCAGCATGACCCTGCTGCTGGTCGAGCAGAACGCTCGGCTGGCCTTGCAGGTGACTGAACGTGCCTACGTCATGGACAGCGGCCGCATCAGCCTGTCTGGCCCGTCCTCGACGCTGATCAATGACCCTCAGGTACGCGCCGCGTACCTGGGTGAATGAATCCAACGCTACCGGGCTTCCGGCGTGTCAACACAGGCATCGCGGTCGAACGAAGCCGCGACCCCACACAGGAAATGCAACATGCAACTAGCTGCCCTTTTCAAACACGCCGCCGTCACCGGTCTGGTCCTGAGCAGCCTCGCCGCTGCCGTGGCCCAGGCCGACCAACAGGTGCTGATCGGCCTGGCCGGCCCACTGACCGGCCCGTCGGCGCGGATCGGCAAGGACCTGGAAAACGGCGCGCAACTGGCCATCGATGCGGCCAACGCGCGCCATCCGAAAATCGGCGGTGAAGCGGTCACCTACAAACTGGTGTCCGAAGATGACCAGTCCGACCCGCGCACCGCGGTCACTGTGGCTCAGCGTCTGGTGGATGCCGGCGTGGTCGGCGTGGTCGGCCACTGGAACACCGGCACCAGCATTCCGGCGGCACGGGTCTATCACGACGCCGGCATCGCTCAGGTCGCACCGGTCGCCACCGGCCATGCGTACACCCAGCAAGGCTTCGACACCAGTTTCCGCATCATGGGCCACGACGATGACGGCGGTCAGGTCGCCGGCAAATATGCCCTGCAAACCCTGAAAGCCAAGCGTATCGCCGTGATCGACGACCGCACCGCGTTCGGTCAGGGCCTGGCCGACCAGTTCGTCAAATCCATCGAAGCCGGCGGCGGCAGCGTGGTGTCCCGCGAGTACGTCGACGACAAGACCGTGGATTTCAGCGCCGTGCTGACCAACGTCCGTGGCAAGAACCCGGACCTGATCTTCTTCGGCGGCGTCGACGCTCAGGCCGCACCGCTGGCCCGTCGCATCAAGCAATTGGGCATCAAGGCGACCCTGATGGGCGCCGGCGGCTTCGTCAGCCAGACCTTCCTGACCCTGGCGCAGAAAGAAGGCGAAGGCGTGACCGCGCTGGAACCGGGCCTGGCCATCGCGCAGATGCCGGGCGGCAAGGCGTTCGAGCAGGCCTACGTCGAACGCTACAAGACCCACATCGAACTGCACGCACCGTTCGCCTACGACGGCGTCGGTGTATTGATCGCGGCCCTGGAAAAAGCCGGCTCCACCGATCCGCAAAAGTACCTGCCGGTGCTGCGCGGCATCGACTATCAGGGCGTGACCGGACCGATTGCCTTCGATAACGAAGGCAATCTGAAAAATCCGACCTTCACTGTTTACCAGGTGAAGGCCGACAAATGGGAGCCGGTCAGCGTCGCTGGCGGCAAGCCCTGATGCAATCCTGCTGAAACAATGACAAGAGCGCGGCCCGCCATGCACGGGCCGCGTTACCGGACCGTGAACCGAGGAGAACTGACATGAGCGCTGTCGATGGTGAACTGGGCATCCTGGCCCGGCGGCGAATCGAGGCTGAGATCATCAAGCCTATCTACGAAATACTGGTGCGCGACTACGGCAAGCAGAGCGCCCAGGCCGTCATCGGCGAAGCGGTTTCCCAAGCGGCGGTGAAGGCCGGCAAGTACTTTGCCGACCGTGAGCCCGAAGGCGCCAGCCTGGAAGGTTTCGTCGCCCTGCAAGAGCTGTGGGAGAAAGACGACGCGCTGAAGGTCGACATCATCGCCAGCGACGCCAGCCACTATGACTACGACGTGCATCGCTGCCGCTACGCCGAGATGTACCACGAGATGGGCCTGGGCGAGATCGGCCACCTGCTGTCGTGCAACCGCGACGAATTGTTCATCGTCGGCTACGACCCCAACGTCGAACTGACTCGTACCCAGACCATCATGCAGGGCGCCAGCCACTGCAACTTCCGCTACAAGGTCAAGGACCAGGAGCCCAAGTCATGAGCGACTTGCCGACAATCAACGGCGAGCGCTTCTGGGACTCGCTGATGGAAATGGCGCAGATCGGCGGTACCGCCAAGGGCGGCGTCTCGCGCCTGGCGCTGACCGAAGAGGACCGCCAGGGCCGCGACCTGTTCGCCCGTTGGGCCACGGAAGCCGGCTGCAGCCTGCGCATCGACGCCATGGGCAACATGTTCGCCCGCCGCGCCGGACGTAACGACAGCCTGGCGCCGGTGCTGACCGGCTCCCACGGTGATTCGCAGCCGGCCGGCGGCAAGTTCGACGGCATCTATGGCGTGCTGGCCGGGCTGGAAGTGGTCCGCACCCTGAACGACCACGGCATCCAGACCGACCGCCCGATCGAAGTGGTCAACTGGACCAACGAGGAAGGCTCGCGCTTTGCTCCGGCGATGATCGCCTCGGGCGTCTACACCGGCGTGTTTGACCTGGAATACGGCTTGTCGCGCACCGACGCCAAGGGCATCACCATTGGCGAGGCGTTGAAAAACATCAGTTATGCCGGTGAGGAACCCATGGGCGGCCGCGACATCCATGCCGCGTTCGAACTGCACATCGAACAGGGCCCGATCCTTGAAGCCGAGGACATCACCATCGGTGTGGTGACGGGCGCGCAGGGCCAGCGCTGGTACGAAATCGAACTGACCGGGCGCAGCGCCCACGCCGGCACCACACCGATGAATCATCGCCTGGACGCCCTGTTGGGTCTGGCGCGGGTGGTCGAAGCGGTCAACGCGCTGGGTGTTGCCCAAGGCGACGAAGGCCGCGCCACGGTCGGCTGGGTCAACGTCTTTCCCAACTCGCGCAACGTGGTGCCGGGGCGCGTGTTGTTCAGTGTCGAGTTCCGTCATCCCGATGAAGCCGTGCTGGAAATCCTCAACGGCCAGTTGCGCGAAAAAGTCGCGCAGATTGCCGAAGGCATTGGCCTGCAACACGACCTCAAACAGATCTTCCAGTACGCGCCGATCGCCTTCGACAGCGACTGCATCGCGCATGTCGAACAGGCCACCCAGGCGCTGGGTTACAGCCATCGGCGCATGATCTCCGGCGCCGGCCATGACGCCTGCTACCTGAGCCGCGTCGCGCCGACCTCAATGATCTTCGTGCCCTGCGTCGACGGCCTCAGCCACAACGAAGCCGAACACATTCATCCGCACTGGGCCGAAGCCGGCGCCAACGTGCTGTTGCGGGCGATGTTGAGCAAAGCGGTGGAATAGCCACTTGCCGCGTCCCTTGCTTGCCGCATCCGTTGTAGGAGCTGGCTTGCCCTGCGACCGGCGACGGAGTCGTCGTAAAACCATGCGCACTGGCCGTGTCAGATACACCGCATGAGCAGGGTTTACGACGACTTCCCCGCCGGTCGCGGGACAAGCCACGCTCCTACAAGGGAGTCGCGTCGATTCGGATTAAAGCGCCTGATTCAACACCCCGTTGTGCCCACAAAGCACATCGGTCTTGACCACCACTGACGCGGTCTCGCGCACCTTCACTGCACACAACCTCGCTGCACACCCCCCTGTAGGAGCTGGCTTGTCCTGCGACCGGCGACGGAGTCGTCGTAAAATCATGCGCACTGGCCGTGTCAGGTACACCGCATGCGCAGATTTTACGACTGCTGCGCAGCCGGTCGCAGGACAAGCCACGCTCCTACAAGGGAATCGTGCCGATTTGAATTACAGCGCCTGATTCACCATCACCCCACAGTGCTCACCAAGCACATCGGTCATGACCACCGCCGACGCGGTCTCACGCATCTTCACCGCGCACAACCTCGCTGCACATCCCCCTGTAGGAGCTGGCTTGCCCTGCGACCGGCGGGGAACCCGTCGTAAAACCACGCACACTGGCCGTGTCAGACAAACCGCATGCGCAGGGTTTACGACGACTTCGTCGCCGGTCGCGGGACAAGCCACGCTCCTACAAGGGAGTCGTGCCGTTTCGGATTACAGCGCCTGATTCACCATCGCCCCGCCGTGCCCACCAAGCACATCGGTCATGACCACCGCCGACGCGGTCTCACGCATCTGCCGCGCAACACAAACTCGCTGCACATCCCCCCTGTAGGAGCTGGCTTGCCCTGCGACCGGCGACGTAGTCGTCGTAAAACCATGCGCACTGGCCGTGTCAGGTACACCCCATGCGCAGATTTTACGACTGCTGCGCAGCCGGTCGCAGGACAAGCCACGCTCCTACAAGGGAGTCGTGCCGTTTCGGATGACTTCATCGAGATCACTCCAAGCAACGCCGGCGATGTTGAGGACGGCGTTGAAATAAAGCACCGCGCAAAACGCAAAAAGGGCGTATGACCCGCATGCGCCCTTCTCTTCCATCGCCGATAGCGGCGGTCCGTCAGGTGTGGAATGGCACCCAGAACATTTTCACTTCCACGTTGAGCATGCCGGATTTCACCGTCGGATCGTCGTTGCCGATACGGATGGCTTCTTCAAGGTCGGCCGCCTGAAAGATGGTCATGCCGCCGTCGGCCAGCACGCCATTGAGGCCACCGGCCTTCTCCATGAACGGTCCGCTGAGAATGGTTCGCCCCTGTTTGTGCAGCTCGATCATGTAGTTCACGTGGTCCATGAACTGCGGTTGCTCGTTATATTTCACCCCGGCGACCCAGTTAGGGCCAGGACTCTGGAAGGCGACAAAGTAATGTGGGCCGTTTTCGTCAATCATGGTTTGCACTCCGGTAGAGCGTTGGTTTCAGGGGCGATCAGGAAGTCATGCCCCACCAGAGGGCAACGCTGAACAAGGTAGAATGTTTTTTGGAGTGGTTACTCCGATATGCAATACTAGTGCGCTGAAAATCCCTTCGTCAAGGAATATTGGAGCGATGGACCCAAAATTATCCGTAGCCAAGAAACGCAGCCGTGGCCGCCCCTCTTCATTCGACCGGGCAACGGCCGTGCAAGAGGCAATGAAACTGTTCTGGGACGCGGGTTACGAAGGCACCTCCTTCGACACGCTGATCGCCGCGATGGGCATCAGCCCGTCCAGCTTCTACAACGCCTTCGGCAGCAAGGAGCAGCTTTATGCCGAAGCGACGGACGCCTATCTGCAGGCATCCGGGGAATGGTTCGGCGGCATCCTGAACGGCGACACCGACACCTGCACCGCGTTCGAGCGCCTGCTGCAGGCCACCGCCTCGGAATTCACCCGCGACGATCTGCCCGCCGGCTGCATGATTTCCGTGGCCTGCGTGCATGTGCCGCCGTCGCTGCATTCGGTGCGCGACATGATGACCGAGCACCGGGCCGTGGCCAGGCAGGCGATGGAAAACAGAATCCGCCGCGGCATCGATGAAGGCGACGTACCTGCCGACACCAACGTCGCCGCGCTGGCCGGCTATTTCAATGCGCTGTCCCGAGGGCTGGCCGTGCAGGCCAGAGACGGCGCAAGCGCGGCGCAGTTGCTGGAAATCGTCGCAGTCGCCATGCAGGCGTTTCCCGGACAAGCAGGCGTCAGACCGGACCATTGAGACAAGCATTTCCACGGAACTCCTCGACCAGAAAATCCACCATCACCCGGGTTTTCTGCGGCATCCAGGACGACAACGGCATCACCGCGTAGATGGGGACGAAAGCGGCATTGTAGTCAGGCAGGACTCTGACCAGACGTCCGGCCTGCAAATCCGCGCCACAGGCCGACAACGGCGCACGCAGGACACCCAGCCCGGCGAGCGCTGCCTCGCACAACGCCTCGAAAACGCTGACGCGATACGGACCGTCGACGTCCACGCTGCATGCATCGCCATGCGCATCGGTGAACGACCACGTGTACGGCATCGGCTGGGACAGGTAGATCAGGCACGGCACCGCTGCGAGGTCCCGTGGGTGGGCAATCGTCGGATAGCGCTGCAGGAATTCCGGGGATGCCACGGTGACCGGTTGAAACGCGCCCAGCTTGCGCGCCTGATGGGAACTGTCCTTCATTTCACCGACGCGGATGGACAGGTCGACGCCGTCGCGAATCAGGTCGGTCGCCGAATCGCTCAGATGGTGCTCGACGGTAATGCCCGGATAACGCTCGAAGAAGCGCGGCAACAGCGGCGTCAGTTGTTTGCGCCCCAGCAGGATAGGGCTGGCGATGCGCAGCGTGCCGGACGGCGACTGTCGGGCATGGGCCGTGGCGCCCAGGGCCATGGAATATTGCTCCAGTATCCCTTTGGCCTGTTCATAGAACGTCTCGCCGGCATCGGTCAGCGACAGGCGCCGGGTCGTCCGTGACAACAGCCTTGCCTGAAGCCGGTTTTCCAGATCCTTGACCTGCTTGCTCACCGTCGACTGGCTGATCGACAGCTCGGTGGCCGTCCCGGAAAAGCTGCCGGTTTCGACCACCCTGACAAAAATCTCCAACGCTGCAAATCTGTCCACACCGCCTCTCGTTCGCGGCCGTTGCGCCGCTGATCTATTCGTGTCGGCGATAAATTTTATCGCCGCCCGGGCCATTATCGGCGCCGGAAACCTTGGTTAGTCTCGCTCCGCGTAACGTCCTCAACCCCTCGTTTCATGGAGTCAGTCATGACCATCAATCTCTACGGCGACATCGGTTCCGGCAGCTATCGCCGGGTGTTGACCGCAGCCACCCACATGGGCCTTTCCTTTGAAGCCATTGCGGTGGACCTGCTCAAGGGCGAAAGCCAGACCCCGGAGTTCCGCACGCTCAACCCGGCCGGTCGCGTCCCGGTTCTGGTCCACGGCCAACTGGTGCTGTCCGAGGCTTCGGCCATCAACCTGTACCTGGCCGAGACCTTCGATTCGCCATTGCTGCCAAAGGGCGCCGCCCGTTATGAAACCCTCAAGTGGATGTTCTGGGCCGCCGAACACTGGCGAGTGTTTTCTTCCAGCCTGTTCAACGAGCGCATCGGCAAGCGGGTCATGGGCGTGGCGGAAGATCCGACCCTGGTGGCGTTCATTCTCGACAACATCCGCAGCAACGCGGCCATGCTCGACGCGTATCTGGCAGACAAGGCATTCGTGGTCGGCGAGCAGGTGACGCTGGCCGACTTCGACATCGCCGCGCCGTTCTCGCAGATGGCCAGAACCCGCCTGCCTTATGACGAATTCCCCCACATCGTGGCCTGGCAACAACGCCTGCTGGACCAGGTGCCCGCCTGGCAGCAGACCCGTACCCTGCTCGACCAGCGCATGGACAGCGCCTTCGCGGCGTTCGGCATCACCTTCTGAGTCGCTCTCCGAGGCGCCCTCATGGCGCCTCTTCACCTCGGGTCAGCGGGCGCCGTTGATCGCCAACAGGACTTTCCCGCCCTTGCGGGTGTGAATGATCGCGTCCTTGACCTGTGCAAGCGGGTACACCGCCGCCACCGGCACCTGCAACTTGCCGGCGGCGATCAGCGCGACAGCCTCATGCAGAATCTGCGGGATCTTCGCCACATACTCTTTTTTGGCCTGATAAAAATTGTGCAAGATGATGCTCTTGCGCATCAGCGGTCTGAAGTCGCCGGGCGCCGACATGTCGCCACTCATCTGCGCGTAATTGACCAGCGCGCCACCCTGAGACAACGCATTGATCAGCCGTGCCGTCGCCTCGCCGCTGATACCGTCCAGCGCCAGGCGCACCGCACCGTCACCGATCAACCCCTGCACCCGCTCGGTCGCACCGTCTTCATCCACCAGCACCAGATCGCCGCCGGCCGCCTCGACCTCGGCGACCTGCTCCTGACGCCGGACAAAATTGACCGTACGCAACGCTCTGCCCTTGGCAATGGCGATCACCGCCCGACCGACGCCGGAGTTCGCGCAGTTCTGCACCACCCAGTCGCCGGGGTGGAGATTGACGAACTCGCTGAGCAACAGTGCGGCAGTCGGCGGATTGATGCGCAGCATCGCCAGTTGTTGCAGGTCCGCGTCTGCGGGTAAGGCAAACAAGCCTGCCGCAGGAATCACCATGCGCTCGCGCCAGGTAAAGCTGTACAGCGGCGGCGTCACCCGGTCGCCGACCTGGACGTTGTCCACCCCGGCACCGACGCCGAGCACGATGCCCACCGCTTCGTTGCCGACGACACTGGGCAACGGCGGATGCACCGGAAAATTTCCGCCGAACAGCAGCAGGTCGTTGTGGTTGACCGGGGCGTACTCGACGCCGATCAATACCTCGCCCGGCCCGGGTGCGGCGGGCTCTGGCATGTCGACCAGACCAAGGCCTTGCAGGGGATCGCCGTACGCAGTGATCTGGATCGCTTTCATGCTCAAGTACCTGAGTGGGTGGGTTCAAATGTCTTTGTCCGCCGCTTATCATGGCGATCGGTTTTAATAGCATGCACGCCATTGAAAGTGATCGCAATAAATGGATACGAGTGATTCAGGAGTGACCGCGTGAAAGTTTCCAAAGAGCAAAACGCCCAAAACCGCGACGCGCTGGTGGCTGCAGCCTCAGGGCTGTTTCAGGAACAGGGGTTCGCCGCCACTGGCGTCGCCCAGATCAGCGAACGCGCCGGGCTGACCCAGGGCGGGTTCTACGGGCATTTCAAATCCAAGAACCTGCTGATCGAGGCGGCCTGCCGCCAGTCTCTGCAAAAGTGCCACGACGACTGGCAAGCCATGCGCAGCACTGCCGCCAACGGCCTGCACGCCGTGATCGACACTTACGTCTCGTCCGAACATGTCGACACTATTGCCGAGGGTTGCCCGATGGCGGCCTATACCTGCGAAATGAAAACCCAGGATGACGCGGTCAAGCACACCTTCACCCAAGGCTTTGAGGGCATGGCAGCCCTGCTGCAGGACATGTTGCCCGAAGCCTTTGCCGACGATACGGCGCGGCGCAAGGCGCTGTTTTTCATGTGCAGCATGATGGGCAGCCTGGCCATGGCGCGGGCGATCAAGTCCACCGACCCGCAACTCGCCGAAGAGATCGTGGCCGCGACCCGGGAAAACCTGAAAAGCGCTGCCAACCCGCCTGGTGCCTGACACGCTGATTTATCCCGCACCGCGATATCTGTTATCGCGGCTCGCCCGATGATCGCCATGCCCGCTGCCGGTTAGGCTGCCGCTCCTGTCATTCAGCCATTTACAGGATCGAGCATGACCCAATCATTGACCGGCAAAGTCGCACTGGTAACCGGAGGCTCCCGAGGCCTTGGCGCCGCGACGGCCAAAGCACTCGCCGAACAGGGTGCCGACGTCGCCATCAGTTATGTATTTGCCGAGGAACAAGCCAGAGACGTGATCGAGCAGGTGCGCGCACAGGGCGTGCGCGGCGAGGCATTTCAGGCGGATCAGGGCGATGTGACGGCGGTGCAAGGCTTGATCGACCGGGTCATGGCCCACTTCGGCCGCATCGACATTCTCATCGGCAACGCCTCGATCGATCAGTTGGGCAGGATCGACGACCCTGACCGCGACGACAAAGCCTTCACGCGTTTCTGGGACGTCGCGGCGACCGGCTTCATGGCCACAGTCCGCAGCGTATCGAAAGTCATCAGCGACGACGGCCGCATCGTCCTGCTCAACTCCAACCTCGGGACCCGCGTCGGCGTCGCCGGCCTCTCCGACCTCGCGGCCGTCAGAGGCGCCATCGACGGCTTTTCCCGTGGTGTTGCCCGCGACCTTGCCGAGCGCAACATCACCGTCAACGTGGTCCATGCCGGCTTCATGAAAACCGACATCAACGCCCACTCCCGCGACTCACTGGCACCGTTCATCTCTCGCTTGTGCTTCCCGCGTTTCGGCCGCCTGGAAGAAGTCGTCGCCCCCATCCTGTTCTTCGCCAGCCCGGCGGCTTCCTACATCACCGGCGCGATCATCGATGCCGATGGCGGCTACAACGTCTGAGCCGCCCCCAAAAAAAAGCCTCCGCCCGTAATGGGTGGAGGCCAATGCGCTGCAAGACGATGGAACAGGCACCCGCCGCACATCCCCCTGTAGGAGCTGGCTTGTCCTGCGAGCGGCGACGAAGTCGTCGTAAAACCATGCGCACTGGCCGTGTCAGGTAAACCGCATGCGCTGGGTTTACGACGACTACGTCGCCGGTCGCAGGGCAAGCCAGCTCCTACAAGGGCGTCGCGCCGGTGCAGTCCCATGCATCTGCAGCGCGCACAATGTCGAGATCCCCCAGCATTGAGCAAGGCGGTGGAATGGCCGGACACAATCCCTGTGGGAGCAAATTCATTCGCGATGGGCAGCCCCGTCGCCAACCGATGTATCGACCGGAATGCCGCATCGCGAATGAATTCGCTCCCACCGTTTTATCCGCGTTGAATCGTGCCGTCTTGACCACCGCAAACCCTGCCACAGACAGGTTCGACAGCGTCGCCATGGCAAAGCCGGTAGCGAACGAATAAGCTCAATATCATTCTGCCTCTCTATCTACGGAACGCTGGCACACCCGCGATGCTCTAACAGCGCATGCCCGCCCTCACCCACAATGTGCCCAAAGCCGATGGAACAGCTCAATCGCAAGCAACCTGGCGCCAACGCCGGGGAAAATCTGTGGTTTCTGAACAATGGCGGTGAGGTGTGCAGCCTTCTGCGGACTTCCATATGTGACGATTCTCCCCTGGGGCCACCTGCCGCCTGGTCGGTTGCCCTGAAAACCCTGATGGCAACGACCCTGCCCGTGCGTGCGCAGATCGTGATTTTCTGGGGGACGCAGTACGTGGCCCTGTACAACGACGCTTACGCCCCGTCCATCGGCGACAAACACCCGAAGGCGCTCGGACGCCCGGCCATCGAGAACTGGACGGAGCTGTGGGACGACCTTGAACCCTTGCTGCGCGGCGTGCGTGAAACCGGGCAGACTTTCTCGGCCAAGGACCGCCCTTTCTATATCGAACGCGGCAGCGACGGCGAAACGGTGTATTTCGACGTGTCCTACTCGGCCGTGCGCGAGGCTGATGGCGCGGTGGGCGGCGTGCTGTGCATCGTCACCGAGACCACCGAGCGTGTGGCGGCAGAACGCAAACTGCGGGAGATGAACGAAGGCCTGGAGCAGCGCGTCGCGGCCATGGTCGCCGAACGTGAAACCGCCCTGGCGCAGCTGCACGAGGCGCGCAAGATGGAAATGGTCGGGCAGATCAGCGGCGGTGTCGCCCACGACTTCAATAACCTGCTGACGCCGATCATGGCTTCGCTGGAGCTGATCAGGCGGCGCATTGATGATGAGCGCACGCACAAACTGACCGACGCCGCCCTGCAGGCCGCCGACCGGGCGCGCATGCTGGTGGGTCGTCTGTTGACCTTTGCCCGGCGGCAGACGTTGAAACCCGAAGCGGTTGATCTGCAGGCCCTGATCAGCGACCTGACCGACCTTATCGAGCGCTCGGTCGGCCCGACCATCACCGTCGAAATCGCCATGGCGCCGGGGCTGTCACCGGTGCTGGTCGATCCCCGGCAACTGGAACTGGCCGTGCTCAACCTGGCTGTCAACGCGCGGGATGCGATGCCGGACGGCGGGCGCCTGACCATCGCGGCGGCCAGCGAAGAAATATCCGGCCCCCGCGCCAGTGTGCTCGACGCCGGCCGTTACATTCGCCTGAGCATTGCCGACAACGGCTGCGGCATGAGCGCCGACACCCTCAAGCGCTGCGTCGAGCCGTTCTACTCGACCAAAGCTGCCGGCAAGGGCACCGGGCTCGGCCTGTCAATGGTGCAGGGCCTGGCGATGCAATCCGGCGGCGGCTTCGACATCGATTCGGCCCCCGGCCAAGGCACACGGATTTCGCTGTGGTTTCCGGTGACCTCAAGCCCGGTACTGGCCGCGCACGTTGCGTCCGACGCCGCCCTGGCGCCGACATCGCCGAGCCGCGTGCTGCTGGTGGACGACGAAGAACTGGTGCGTTACACCACCGCCCTGCTGCTCAAGGATCTGGGCTATCAGGTGACCGAAGCGGCCAGCGGTGCCGCAGCCATGCGGCTCGTCGAGGATGGCCTTGCTCCCGACATCCTGATCACCGACCAGATGATGGCCGAACAGACCGGGATCCAGCTGGCCCACCAGTTACGCCAGCAGATCCCCGACCTGCCGGTGCTGATCATCAGCGGCTATGCCAACCTCAAACGGTCCCGGGACGATGACTACGACCTGCTGGCCAAACCGTTCAGCCGCGAAGACATCGCGGCGCGGCTGAGCCGGTTGACGGCGGCTCGGCGCTGATCGCATTTCGTCCGGTCTGACGCCACCTCTGACAGGCCGGGCTGCTACATCGCGTCAGACGCAGTTTCTTTGTAGGAGTGAGCTCTGCTCGCGATGGCGGCAAGTCAGCCAAACCATTACCAACAGGAAGGACGCCATCGCGAGCAAGCTCACTCCTACAAGGATTGGAAGTATCGTGCCTTTTCCGCACGACACCTGTCTCGTAGCAGTCCGGCTTGCCGGCGTCGGCGATATCGAGAACACCGACGCCGGTCCAACCTCACCCGCCCGCCGTCACTTCCTTGTAAATCTCCTGCAAGTTCGCCTTGCGCTCCTGGGTGTTGGGATGGCGTAACGCGGGTGACTTGACGATGTCGGTCACATCGTTGGCAAGCGCTTCGGCCTGGTTGCCGGAGGTTTTGGCGGTCGGGTCTTTCTGCGCGGGGGGCAGGTCCTTGATGAAGGCATTGATCGACGCGGCCAGTTGCGAGCGGCTGGTGTAGACGCGGCTGAGCATTTTCACCGCGCAGGAGTCGGCCTGCAGCTCCTGATCGACGTGGTGACGGGTGAACTGGCCTTTCTCCAGCTTGATCCGGTCAACCACCGCCTTGGGGTTGCTGCCGGCGCTTTTCATCAGTTTGAGCAGGTCGGATTTGGCACTGAACGAGTCGACCACCACACTCTGCATTTCCTTGGTTTCGTGGCGTTGCAGCACATGGGAGATTTCATGGGCCAGGGCGAAGTAAGCCTTTTTCTGCATCTCCGGCGAATCCAGCAGGCCCTTGTCGAGGTACAGATAGCCGCCGGGCAGCGCCAGCGCGTTGTGATTGTCGCTTTTGACGATAAACAGCTTGAACTGGTAGTCATAGGACTCGTGAATGCTGGCCAGGATGTCGCTGAGCATCTTGTCGGCGACCGGGTAAAACTTGCGGCCCTGCTTGCTATCACGGTCCAGCAACTGATCTTCGCGGGCGCGGTGCTGACGCTCGGCGTACAACACTTCGGCGCTCATCGGTAGCCAGTTGAACTGTTTGGCCGCCAGCTTGGCCGAGGCGCTGAGCTTGTCACTGTTGCCAGTCGCCTGCGCGCCGCCGGTGCCGAGCAGCTTGTTGATCTGCCCCGGCACCGCCTTGATCCCTTCCTTGATGCCGAACACCGACAGCGAGGCGAAATTGTCGCTGAGCCGGTAAGGCTGGACCAGCTCGGCGCAGTGGCGATCAAGCACCACCAGCGCTCGGGGCGGCAGGCTGTCGATGTCTTTCAGGTGCTGCGAACCATCGCCGCTGAACGGGTTGGACAACTGCCCGCTGCTGCAGGCGCTGGTCAGCAAGGTCATGGTCAGCACGGCGTGAAACGCCACGCGGGTGTTCATGGGGCATCCCCGACAGGAACCTGCCTGTCATTTGATCTGTTGCTTGAGCTGGTTGATACGCAGATCCCGGGCGCCGTAGTAACCCTCTTCGTCGAAGACGGCGGCTTCATACACCAGCCGCCGGGTCGGATCACTGATGTCCTTGCGGATCTTTTCCAGTCGCTTGCGCACCTCCGGGTCGGCCTGGGCCTTGGTCAGGTTGGCCTGGGCAGCCTGCGCGTTGAAACCACGATCTTCTTCAAGCTTGCGACCGCCCGCCTTGTGCGTGTTGACCGCACTGTCGAGCACCGATACCAGTGCGCCGCACTCGACCTGCTCCTTGTCACGGCTGACCAACTGGATGAGGCTGTCAATGACGCCGTTGCCACTGCTTTGTCGCTGCAAGTCCCCCAGGCCCTTGCACTCTTGAGCCATCACACCGCTCGCAGCCGTCAACAAAACAGTGGCAAGAGCGAGCGGGAGCGCTGATCGATTCATGTCATTCCTCACTTGGCAACGCAGCCAGTCAATGCAGCAGGATCTTGAACAACAGGAACAGCAGAAGAAAAAAAACCACACGGCGCACCGATAACAACGCCAATGCCACGTATTGATGGCTGCGCCACAAGCGCTGGAAATCCAGATAAAAGAAGCGCTCGGCACGCTCCTGCAGATCGTGGGCATGGTGCGGGCGCTGTTCGGTTTCCCGTGCGACTTCAGCGGCGAAGGCCTGGGGGCCGCCCTCATGGGCCATATGCAGACGGCGAACCAGCGCCTGACGCTGCTCGTAACCCTCGCCCACCGCGGCACCGACGGCACTGTTGAAGAAGCTTTCGATGAGCATGCCCAGCGCGATCGGAATCGGTGACAGCCAGATGCTGACGTGGCGCAAAAACCAGAACGACAGCACCGTCAGCAGAAACACCAGCACGCAAAGCCCGACTGCCAACAACAGAATCAGCCAGGGCGCAGCCTGCCGCCGCCGTGCCTTGCTGCTGAAACGCAGGGCGAAATAACGCTGCCAGGACTTCTCGATGACCTTGCCCAGCAACAGGCCCAGCGCAATGTCCAACACGAACCCCAGCACCGATTTCAGATCGCTGGTCGGTTGCAGCAGCGACATGAAGGCCGCCGCATGCACCTCCACGCCATACATCGTGCCGACCGGTGTCAGGTAGGTATCGTCGTCGCCGAAGCCGCTGCCAAAAAACACCACCGGCAGCTTGTACAGCGGCTCGAAATGGGTTCGTGCATTGCGGCGACTGTCGAGCTGGCGCGAAGGCAACTGACTGAGCGGAACCGCACGCAAACCGGACAAGTATTGCGACGGGCTGATCAGCAACCGCTCCGACTTTTCACTCAGGCAGTTGTTCACCTCGGCGGGATTCGCCGCGTACTCCCTGAACGCGGCCGCCGCCAGCGAATCGCTTTCGCAGGCCTGGGAATTGACCAGGCCGTAGCTGATCTTCAGGGTCGGCTCCGCAAAGGTGACTGCACCGGCAAGCGACTCGCGCCATTGATCGATCAGCGCCTGGCCTTCACGGTCCAGTACCTCGAAGGGCGCCATCAGCACGGTACGGGTGCTGCGCGGGACCATCAGCAACTGCCTGAGCTGTTCTTCGCAGGCCCGGTCCGCCTCACCCGCCGCACCGTCCATGGGCAGCGCCGGTGACAGGTCGAGATCGACCACCAGCAATTTCGGCGGTTCGGGCAGCGTGTAGATCGACTCCAGGTCTTTCTTCAGCTCGCAGCGATTCAGTGGGCTGCGCTCGCGGTACACGTCCTCATGGCTTCTCGGGTCGATCTGCACCACCGCCACGGTGGGCGTATTGCCGCGTTCCAGCGAAGCGTCCTTGGCGGTGAGATTGCCGATGGTAAAAAACGCATAGCCATCAATGGCATCGAGCAGATGCAGGTCGTGATGGCAGATAGTGACCAGTGCCGACACCATCAATGCCGCTGGCAGATGATGAGTCCATTTGGACAGGTAATGGGCAAAACATTGCCCGGCAGTCAGCGCGTCAGCCATCGCATTTCCTTCAGCCATTCACGAATCGCTGACCCAAGAATCTGCCGGAAACTGACTGCGCAGGAGTCTGTCGTGGTGCCCTTCGGATGCCCGCCAGCGCTTGTTGGGCGCGGCGTTCGATCCGTTCTGCAATTTTCACGTTAGCAGCTGGCGATGGGCCTGCAAGCGCAGTTGATCGGCGAAAGATCCGCCGAAGTGAAGCCCGTCTGAAGCCCATGGCAGAAAACGCCAGAAAGCCTGAACAGTATCGGCATCGACCCTCGCCCGCCCTGCCCCTAGACTCGTTCGGCGACGCCACCTGAACCCAAAAGCCAGCCGAACCCCACTGCGGAGTACCGACCCGGATGCATCCAGACCTGATCGCAGGGCCAGACACCGCCGCCCCCGTCGCCGACCGTGCGGGCCGTTTCGCGCTGAACCGGGAAAAGGCCCTGGCGCTGTTTGCCAGCAAGGGGTTCGCGCAGGTCGGCATGCGCGAACTGGCGACGCAGATGGGCGTCTCGCCGGGGGCGCTGTATCACCATTACCCGAGCAAGCAGCACCTGCTGTTCGATTTCGTCGAAGAGTTTTACGAGGAACTGCTGGAGGCGATGCAGATCGCCGATGTGCAATCGGGTGACCGGGTCGGTGCGGTGATCGATGCGCACCTGGATCTGTACGCCCGCCTGCATTGGCATTTCAGCATCGCCATGCGCGACGGCGACAGTCTTACGCCGGAATTGCAGCAGGAAGTGGCGGCATTGAAGGCGCGCTACCACGAAAAGCTGTCGGCGCTGCTGGATTTTCGTCGGATCGACTGTTGCGATGAAGTGCAGGCCGTCACCCGCGCCATCGCCGCCCTGCTCAACGCCACCCCGGCCTGGGTCAACGAATCGGCCCTGCAAGCCCCGGCACGCCGTGCGTTGCTGGAAAACCTGCTGCGCGGCGCCATCGAACGCCTGTTGAGCCATGGCGCCGTAGCGGTCACATTTTAGAGTGAGACCCCAGCCGATTACGTGCCATGCGCTGTTGATTCCGGCCGAAGTCCGTGGGAGCCGGCTTGCTGGCGAAGGCGCTGTGTCAGTCAATGCTGATAGTGCTGACCTGTCGCGTTCGCCAGCAAGCCGGCTCCTACAGGTCCTGTGATCGCCCATCGTTTTGGCAGTGTCCCCCGCACCCGTAGCCGCATGGCTTGCCAGCGGTGACACCCTCAAGATCGCCGCCGCCGGCAAGCCGGACTGCTACAGCCCATCCACCCACGTATCTGTAGGAGCGCGCTTGCCCGCGATGGCTTTTGATTCTGGCCGAAGGCAGTGGGAGCCGGCTTGCTGGCGAAGGCGCTGTGTCAGTCAACGCTGATAGTGCTGACCTGTCGCGTTCGCCAGCAAGCCGGCTCCTACAGGTCCTGTGATCGCCCATCGTTTTGGCAGTGTCCCAACACCCGTAGCCGCATGGCTTGCCAGCGGTGACACCTTCAAGATCACCTCCGCCGGCAAGCCGAACGGCTACAGCCCATTGCATGCCATGCGCTGTTGATTCTGGCCGAAGGCCGTGGGAGCCGGCTTGCTGGCGAAGGCGCTGTGTCAGTCAATGCTGATGGTGCTGACCTGTCGTGTTCGCCAGCAAGCCGGCTCCTACAGGTTCTGTGATCGCCCATCGTTTTGGCAGTGTCCTCCGCACCCGTAACAGCATGGCTTGCCAGCGGTGACGCCCTCAAGATCGCCGCCGCCAGCAAGCCGGATGGCTACGGGCTGGCGAGGATGAGGTCGTCTTCGTTCAAGCGCTGGGGCAAATGGAGCTTGAGAAAATCGATCCAGGTTCTGATCTTGGCATCGAGAAACTGCCGCGACGGGTAGATCACCGAAATTTCCCTCTGGTTGGCCTTGATCTCGGGCAGCACGCGGATCAGATCGCCTTTGCGGATCGAATCGGCGGCGACGTAGCCGGGAATCAGGCAGATGCCCATGTTCTCCCTCGCTGCACGGGCAATCGAGTCCGCCACGTTGACCGTCAGCCGCTGCCGCGCCGGCACGATCGCCTGCATGTCGAAGCCTTCGATTTCCCACCCCCGTGCAAATGCAGGGTCGTGCAGCGCCAGGCAATCATGCGCTGCCAGATCGGCCAACGAGGTCGGCATGCCTGCGCTTCGCAGGTAATCGGGACCGGCACACAGCACGCTGTAGGTGCTGCCCAGCGACTGCGCGATAAAGCCCGAGTTTTCCATCTTGCTGCCGGCAGAAATCATCAGGTCATAACCACCCGCCAACAGGTCCGGCGCGACGTGGGACAGGGTCAGTTCAAAATCGACATTGGGGTGCAGCTTTGAGTACTCGGCAATCAGCCCCACGATATGGAACTGACCAATCCCGTTGGGCGCATGCACCCGCAGCTTGCCGAACGCTTCGGTCTGCGCGCCGGACGCCTCAAGCTCGGCCAGGTGCAGGTCAGCCAGAATCGACTTGCAGTGCTGAAGATAGCGCGTGCCCACTTCAGTCAGCGCCAGGCGGCGGGTGGTACGGTTAAGCAATTTGGCGCGCAGATGGCTTTCCAGTTCGGACACGCTGCGCGACACGTGGGTGATCGAACAGCCAAGCGCGTCGGCGGTGCCGGTGAAACTGCCCACTTCCGTAACCCGCACGAAAATCTGCATCGAGGTCAAAACATCCACACGGTTCTCCGCCTTCAGGCTGGGTTGTCGGCCAGAAACGCTCTGACCAGATGATCGATCACCACCCGCAGGCGCGCGGTATGGCGCAGGTCCTGGTGGGTGACCATCCACACCTCGTAGGGCTGGCTGCGCTGGCGGTTCGGCCAGATGCGGGTCAGCCCGTCGCGCAGGCCGACATCCAGCGGAATCTCACCGATCCCCAGGCCCTCGGCAATCGAACGGCGGACCAGCATGCTGGAGTTGCCGGCCACCACCACGGTCGCCTTGTCCATCGGCTCGTCGATGAGAGTCGGCACTTCGCGGTCACGCCAGTACGGCTCGTACATGACCACGTCATGCCCGGCGAAACCGTCGCCCGGTACCGGCAGGCCCTTGCGTTGCAGGTACTCCTCAGCGGCAAACAGCCCCATGGGCCACGCCGCCAGCTTGCGCAGGATCAGGTCCGGGTTGTCCGGGCGCTGGTTGCGGATGGCGATATCGGTTTCCCGCTGCGACAGGTTGACGATCTCCGAACGGCTGTCGAGCAGCACGCAGATGCCCGGATGGCTCAGACGCAGCGCCTTGAGCGCCGGAATCACGTAATCGCAGGCCAGCGAATCGGTGGTCGAAATGCGCACCTCGCCGGACAATTCATCGTCGGCGCCACGGACACGCCGGGTCAGTTCCAGCGCCGCCTGCTCCATCTTTTCCGCAGCCTCGAAGGCCGCCTCGCCGATGGCCGTCAACTGAAAGCCGGTCGAGGTGCGCAGAAACAGCGTCGAGCCCAGGTCGGTTTCCATCGCGGCGATGCGCCGCCCGACCGTGGCCTGGTCCACCCGCAGCACCCGTCCGGCCTTGCGCAGGCTCTGTTCGCGACCGAGGGCCAGCAGCACCCGTGCATCATCCCAATTCATCCACTCTTTTCCTCGAAGAATTACTGCAACGCAGCCTCGCAAAATCGCCGCACGTGCGCTGCAAGGCGCTTGCGTAGATTGATCGGCACCAGCCAGAACGGCTGCTGCCTTTCTTTATCAGGTCTTTATCAGGGCTATCCCATGACTCATCGTATTCCTGCCGTCATGACGGCCATTGAAATCTCCCGGCCCGGCACACCCGATGTGCTGCAGCCGGTGCAACGCCCCACGCCGACGCCCGGCCCACGCGAAGTGTTGGTTCGCGTACACGCTGCCGGCGTCAACGGCCCCGACCTGCTGCAACGCAAGGGCCTGTACGATCCGCCACCCGGCGCTTCCGACATTCCGGGCCTGGAAATCTCCGGCGAGATCGTGCAGACCGGCAGCGACGTCACCCGCTTCAACGTCGGCGACCAGGTGATCGCCCTCGTGCCCGGCGGCGGTTATGCCGAATACGCCGTGGTCGACGAGCGCACCACGGTGAACCTGCCCCACGGCCTGTCGATGGTCGAGGCCGCCGCCCTGCCGGAAACCTTCATGACTGTCTGGGTCAATCTGTTCCAGCGCGGCCAGTGCAAGGCCGGCGAATCGGTGCTGATCCACGGTGGCGCTTCCGGTATCGGCACCACCGCGACCATGCTGGCAAAAGCGCTGGGCGCGGCAAACATCTTCACCACCGTTGCCAACCCCGAGCAGCAGGCCGCCAGCCTGGCCCTCGGTGCCGACACGGCGATCAACTACAACGAAGAGGACTTCGTCAAAGCGGTGCTCGACGGCACCGATCAGCAAGGGGTGGACGTGATCGTCGACATCATTGCCGGGGACTACGTGTCGCGTAACTTCCAGGCCGCCGCCATGAACGGCCGCATCGTGCAGATTGGCGTGGTCAAGGGCCCTGCCACCCAGGTCGATCTGTTCCCGATGCTGGTCAAGCGTCTGACCCACATCGGCTCCACGTTGCGCTCGCGCAGCCACGACGACAAGGCGAGCATTCTGGCCGAGTTGCAGTCGCAGGTCTGGCCGCACGTGCAAAGTGGCGCGATAAGGCCGTTGATCTTCAAGACCTTCGCCCTGTCCGACGCCGCCCAGGCCCATGCGTTGATGGAATCCGGCCAGCACATCGGCAAGGTGGTGTTGACCAACCCGGTGTGATCGACACACACCCTGTAGGAGCGCGGCTTGTCCCGCGACCGGCTGCGCAGCAGTCGTAAATCCGGAGAATGCGGTGTGACAGACATACCGCATTCTCAGGTTTTACGATGGGCTCCCCGCCGGTCGCGGGACAAGCCGCGCTCCTACAGGGGATCGCTCCGTCGTCTACAACCCCACCCACGAATGCCCGCCGTCGACCACCACTTCCGTGCCGGTCATGCCGCGCCCGGCACTGGACGCCAGCAACAGCAAGGCACCGTCCAGGTCTTCGCTGGAACAGAAGCGTCGCGTGGGAATCCGCGAGCGCAGGCGCTCGCCGGCTTCGCTGGTGAGAAATCCGTCGTTGATTTCAGTGGCGATGTAGCCCGGCGCCAGCGAATTCAACCGAATGCCGTGACGCGCCAGTTCCAGCGCCATCGAACGGGTCAGGTGACTGAGCCCGGCTTTCGCTGCGCTGTAAGGCCCCACGCCACCGCCGACCCGGCTGGCCAGAATCGAGGTGACGTTGATGATGCTGCCGGTCCTGCCCGCCGCGATCATCCGCCGCGCGCTCTCCTGCGCCACTCGCCACGCGCCCTTGAGATTGGTGTCGACGATGCTGTCCCAGGCCTGATCGTCGTAATCCAACACCCGGCGCGTATCGCTGACCCCGGCGTTGTTGATCACGATATCCAGCCCACCGAAGTCTGCCTCTATTGCTTCCAGACACGCGACCACTGATTGCCGCGAGGTAACGTCCAGCGCGTAGGCGCGAGCCTCATGCCCCGCCGCGCTCAATTCACTGACCAACTCGTCGAGGCGCTCGACCCGCCGGGCCGCCACCGCCACCCGCGCACCGGCCGCCGCCAGGGTGCGGGCGAAGTGCAGCCCAAGGCCGCTGGAAGCGCCAGTGACCAGCACGCGCTGACCGCTCAGATCGAACAACCGGCTGACAAAGGCGTTCATTGCGCACCGCCATCGACGCGGGACAGGATCTTGCGCGCCAGGCTCATGCGATGCACCTCGTTGGGGCCGTCGTAAATGCGGAAGCCACGGGCGTCGCGGAAGATCCGATCGACAATGGCTTCACTGGTGACGCCCTGCCCGCCAAGAATCTGCACGCTGCGATCGATCACCCGCCAGATGCCTTCGGAGCTGATGACCTTGGCCATGCTCGACTCGACGTTGCCGCGTCCGCCCTGATCCAGCACCCAGGCGCAATGCCAGATGGTCAGGCGCGTGGTCAGCAGGTCCATTTCGTTGTCGGCCAGCATGAAACCGACGCCCTGATGCTCACCCAACCGTTGACCGAACGACTCGCGCCGCGCGGCGTACGCGCAGGCGACGTCATGCGCGCGACGGGCCTGACCGAGCCAGCGCATGCAGTGAGTCAAGCGAGCCGGCGCCAGACGCACCTGAGCGTAGCGAAAGCCCTTGCCGACTTCGCCGAGCACGTTGGCCGCCGGCACCCGCAGGTTTTCGAAGCGCAACACGCCATGGCCGCCGGTGAAGCAGGTGTCCAGCGAGTCCATCATGCGTTCGAGGATGAACCCCGGCTGGTCGGTATCGGTGAGGAACATGGTGGCGTTGCCGTCTTCGGTGCGCGCCATGATGATCGCCACGCTGGCGCCTTCCGCGCCGGTGATCAGCCATTTGTGGCCATTGATGATGTAATCGTCGCCATCGCGCACTGCCGTGGTGGTCAGCATCGACGGATCCGAGCCGGCGCCCGGCGAAGGTTCGGTCATGGCGAAGCACGAGCGGATGTGGCCCTGCACCATCGGGCGCAGCCAGCGGTCTTTCTGCGCTTCGGTGGCGACCACTTCCAGCAGGTGAATGTTGCCTTCGTCCGGCGCATGAATGTTCAGCGCGGTCGGGCCCAGCGGCGAATACGCCGCCTCTTCGAACAGTATCGCCTTGGCGATGTGGTCCAGGCCCATGCCGCCCATTTCCCGCGAGGCATGGGGCGTCAGCAGGCCGTGGGCACGGGCTTTTTCCACCAGCGCCTGACGCAGTTCGGCGGACGGCCCGTGGGCGGTCTGCCGGGGGTCGTTTTCCATGGGGATGATCTGGGTGGCGATAAAGTCGCGGACACGCGCCTGCAGCGCGGTCAGATCGGCGGAGAGTGCGAAGTTCATAAGTCGATGCCTTCTGGTTAACGGTCAGGCGCGGGGCCCGGCCGGCTGGATGTCGCGGTACAGGTTTTCCATGACGGTGTCGTGGATACCGGTCTTCTGCGGGTTGTACGGGGTGAAATTGACGGTGCGCAGGATCGCGCCCTGCACCTGCTGGCCGCAGGTGTCGATGTCGAGGATGTTCAGGCACGCGGTGTCCTGCTCGAACGCGGCGATACCGGCCAGCCCCGCACCGGTTGCCCAGCTCAGCAGGATGCGATTGACCGCGTCGTGGCTGACGATCAGCGCGCTGTCCCAGCACGGATCGGCCACCAGTTCGAAGAACGCGCCCAACACCCGCTGGCGAAAATCGTCCCAGCGTTCGCCGCCGAGAAACTGCGCGCCCTCGCGCCCGGCGTTGCGGTAAGCGTCGACCACCTGTCCATGCATGGCCTCGGCGGGAATCTCGCGCAGGCGCCCGGCGCGAATTTCCCGCAGCGCAGCATTCGGCTCGGCGCTGATGCCGCGGCCCACCAGCAGCAGGTCGAGGGTTTGCAACGCCCGTGGATAGTCGGAGCACAGCGCGCGGTCGATGGGCGTGTCCAGCAAGGCCTGACTCAACGCCCAGGCCTGTTGCGCACCACTGCGCGACAGACAGACGCTGCGCGGGTCCAACGGGCGGCCCTGACTGTCGAAATAATCGACATGGCCGTGACGGACCAGATAACAGCGCCGCCGACGCGGCAGCGGATAAGGTTCAACGCTCATCGCGGATCACCTTGGGGTTGCTGATCGACAGCCGTGCCTGAGTGATCTGCAGCAAGGCCGCAAACAGCTGTTCGCGAGCGCTGTCGTCGGCGTCATACACACCGTTGCGGATAAAACCGGCGAGCAGGTTGCGCGCGTGCACCGGGGTCAGTTCCAGCAGGCCATGGTGGGCCAGCACCGCCGCCAGCGCGCGGGCTTCGATGGTCGCCACCTGCGCGCCGATGTCGATTTCCCGCGCCGCGATGGACATCGCCCGGGCGACCATGCGCCCCTCGTAACGGCGCTTGTCGCCGAGGTCCTGGAACAGCTCGGTCATCAACACGCCTTTGGCGGTGTCCAGAAGGTCGATTGCACACACGTTGCTGCTACTCATGGCCGCTCTCCGCTCAACAAAAGGATTTCCTGCTCCAGTTCCGGCAGCAGATGGCCGGTCAGCGCCAATTCCAGCGAACGTTGCTGGCCGGACACATGCCGTTGCACCTGTTGGAGCGCCACCACGGCCCAGCGCAGGTGCGCCATCAATTGCCAGAAACGCAGGTCTTCGGCGTCGATCTGCAAGCCGGAAATGGTCTGATAGCCGTCAAGAAACGCGGCCAACTCGCCGACCCCGCCCGCCTCGCGATCCGGGCGGCTGAAACGCCAGCAACGGGCGGTGAACCAGCCGAGGTCTTCCCGTGGGTCACCCCAGCCGGTGAATTCCCAGTCGAGCACGCCACTCAATCGGCCCTCGGCGACCATGTAATTACCGGTGCGGTAGTCGCGGTGCAGCAAACGCTGCGGCAGCGCGGCCGGCTTGTGCAGTTCACACCAGCGCAGGCCCCACTCGATCACCAGGTGGTTGTCGGGCAATTCGTCGAGGTAGCCGCGGTATTGGTCGATGCTGGCCTGTACCGGATCGCTGGCCGGCGGCGGCAGAAACGTCAGGTCGGGGTGGTCCGGGGTGATCCGGTGCAACCGCGCCAGGTTGCTGCCCAGGCTGCGGCACAGGGCGTCGCGGTGCGGATCGAGTTCGGGGTCGCTGGTCAGGCGATGACCGCTGGCGGTGCCGTCCAGCTTGCCCATGACAAAGAAGTCGCGGCCAATGATCGAACGGTCGCGGCACAGCCACAGCGGCTCCGGCACACGCACATCGGCGCCGTGTACCGCCGCGAGCACGGCGAACTCTTCGGCGCGGCCCATGCTGACCGCCACTGACGACGCCGCATCGGTGCGCAGCACCCAGCTTTTTGCGGTCTGCCGGTCGCCCCGGCGGACCCGGCCAGTGAGCAGCCAGTTTTCCTGGATGGCACCGCCGGACAGGCGCTCGCTGCGGTCGATCGCCACGTCGTCCGCACCCATTTGCTGGCGCAGATACGCCGCCAGCGCGGGGTGTGCGTCCGGGATGGCGATCCGGGGATGGGCAGAGCCTGGAGAAGTCAAACTGTGCATGGCGTTTCAAACTCACAAGGGGAATGATCTACCCCCTTGCCAGAGCAAGAGCCGCGCCAGCTCATCTAAAAAATATTTTTATCCTTTTAAATCATATAGTTGAGATAGGAATCAGAGACTCAAGATCGCTTATTGTGCGACACAGACATTGCAGAATTGAAATGCACGTTTCAGCATGGAAAAAACCTTGTCGGATCTTTTCCATGCCTGCCGAAGCCTATCTGCCTCGTGTCGTCGCCCTGATCACCCACCTGCGCTTGCCGGAGGGACCAAGCCGCATGGCGCGTATCGTCGAGCAGGTATTGCCCGACTATCAGGCCCGCGCCCGCGTCGAAATCGTCGAAACCACGGTCAACGAGCTGCGCGACACCGGCCGCGCGCTGGAGGCCCGTGGCGACATCGACGTGATCATCTGTTCGGGGGCGACTTCCGAGTACCTGCGCCGCCACATCGCCACCGCCGTGCTGTCGATCCGCATGGGCGAGTACGACCTGATCCGCGCGCTGGACCTGGCGCGCACCCGCGCCACCCGCGTCGGCATCCTCAGCTTCCAGCAGGGCCACCCGGAACTGGCCGCGCTGTCGTCGCTGTTCACCGTCGATATCCGCCAGCTCACCTACACCCGCTACGAAGAAGCACGACAGCAAGTGCAACGGCTGACCGAGGACGGTTACCGGGTGGTGGTCGGCTCATCGACAGCCGTGGAACTGGCCGAAGCCGCTGGCGTGCAAGGCGTTCTGGCGCTGAACAGCGACACCGTGCGGCGGGCCATGGAGGACGCACTGGCAGTGTGTCGCAGCCGCCAGGAGAGTTTGATCCAGCAGCAACGCCTGAATGCCGTGCTGCGCAACTTGTCCGATGGCGTGATCGCGGTCGATGCCGCCGGTATCGTGCAATCACTCAACCCACGCATGGCCGCGCTGCTGGACATTTCCAGCGAATGGGCGCGAGAGCGGCCGCTGGCCGAGGTCATCGCTGATCTGGACATCGCCAGCGTGCTGGTCAGCGGTGAAGGCGAAGAGAACCGCATCGTCAAAGTCGGCAACCGCACCCTGGCGGCCAACATCACGCCGATCATCGAGCACGGCAAGCCCGAGGGCGCGGTGATCACCTGCCAGGAAGCCAATGCCATCCAGCGCGCCGACCGGCGTATCCGCAGCCAGGTCAAACCCCGACAGTTCACCGCCCGTTACCGCTTCGAGCAGATTCTCGGCGACAACCCCGGCTTTCGCGCCATGCTCGACCTGGCGCGGCGCTATGCGGGGGCCGACTCCACCGTGTTGATTCGCGGTGAAAGCGGCACCGGCAAGGAATTGCTGGCGCAGAGCATTCACAACGCCAGCCCACGCCAGAGCGGGCCGTTCGTGGCGATCAACTGCGCGGCATTCCCGGAAACCCTGCTGGAGAGCGAGCTGTTCGGCCACGAAGAAGGCGCCTTCACCGGTTCGCGCAAGGGCGGCAAGGTCGGACTGATCGAGAACGCGCACACCGGCACGCTGTTCCTCGACGAAATCGGCGACATGCCGGTAACCCTGCAAACCCGCCTGCTGCGGGTCTTGCAGGAGCGTGAAGTGCTGCGCCTGGGCGCCGCCGAACCGACCCCGGTCGATATCCGCGTGATCGCCGCGACCCACCGTGACCTGCTGAGCCGCATCGACGAAGGCAGCTTTCGCGAAGACCTCTACTACCGGCTGAACATCCTGCGCCTGGCCATCCCGCCGCTGCGCGAACGCAGTGAAGACGTCGCCATGCTCGCCAGGGCGATTCTGGCCCGACTGCCGCACCCGGTCAGCGACACCGGCGCCAGCCACGCACTGCTCGACCGCCTGCTGCCGCACCTGCAGCGCTACGACTGGCCGGGCAACATCCGCGAACTGGAGAATCTGGTGGAACGCGCTGCGCTGTCGGCCAATGCGCTGCAGCAAAGCGACAGCCTTCTTGAACTGCAGACCCTGTTCAACGAACTGTTCGAGTCACGACCCGGACGTGCCCAGCCATCGATCAACCCGCTGGCAGCGCAGGACCTGCGCAGCCTCAGCCGCGACCACGAACGTGCCCGCGTGCGCGAGACGCTGGAGCAGTGCAATGGCGACATGGACGAAACGGCGCGGCGCCTGGGCATCAGCCGCACCACCCTGTGGCGACGTCTGCGCAACAGCACGGACGAGTGAGCGAGCGACCATTTCAACTGTGAAATCCATTGCACAAATGAAATGAAAAACACCTGCCACCGTGGTTAAAGACGTTTCTTGTACAGCTTTAACAAACACCTTTAACTAGTTGATTTAAATACATTTTAAAAATAGAAATTCACCTGAAAAATCCGTTGGCACAGCCCTTGCTCAACCCCTTGGCATAGGGCTGCCCCACCCTGACGGTCAGGCAGCCATCCTTCCTACAAGAACAAGGCTGGAGGTGCCTGTGCTGGGCATGATGATGAATTTCAACCTGAGCATCACCGCGATCATGCGGCATGCCCTGACCGTGGCCGGCGACAGCGAGATCGTTTCGCTGCTGGCCGACGGCCGCAAACACCGTTACACCTACGCCGATGCCTACAGCCGCGCCCGACGCCTGGCGAACGTGCTGGATGCGCTGGCCTGCCCCGCCGATGCACGAATCGGCACGCTGGCCTGGAACGACTATCGCCATTTCGAGCTGCACTACGGCATCCCCTGCTCGGGGCGTATCTGCCACACCATCAACCCCAAGCTGTCGCCTGAGCAGGTGAGCTACATCATCCGTCATGCCGAAGACGATCTGCTGTTCGTCGACCCGCAGTTCATCCCATTGCTGGAAAGCCTGCAAGGCGAGCTGGGCAGCGTGCGCCATTACATCGCCCTGTGTGCCGCCGACGAACTGCCCGCCAGCAATCTGCCCAATCTGCTGAGCTACGAAGCGCTGCTGGACCGCGTCGATGATGCCTACGACTGGCCAGACCTCGACGAGCGCCGCGCCAGCGGGCTGTGTTACACCTCCGGCACCACCGGCCACCCCAAAGGTGTGCTGACCAGCCACCGCAGCACCGTGCTGCACGGCATGGCGCAGAACATGGCGGACAATGTCGGCTTGCGCGCCCTCGATGTGGTCATGCCGATGGTGCCGATGTTTCACGTCAACGCCTGGGGCATGCCGTACAACGCCGCCATGGTCGGCGCGCGGCTGGTGCTGCCCGGCCCGAGGGTGGGTGATGCCGCGGCGATGGTCGAGCTGATCAACGACGAGCAGGTCAGTTTCTCCCTCGGTGTGCCGACGCTGTGGTCGAACATTTCTCGCCATCTGGAAAGCGAAGGCGGTGAAATCCCTACCCTCAAGCGTGCCGTCAGCGGCGGCGCTGCCTGTCCTCTGGCCCTGATCGAAGCCATGGCCCGCCACGGCGTGGCGCTGGAAAACGGCTGGGGCATGACCGAACTGAGCCCGATGGGCAGCTACAACCGCCATCAACCCTGGTACGACGAACTGCTGGAGGCACCCCGCGCCCAGCAACTGCTCAAATCCGGCCGGGCCCTGTTCGGCGTCGAGATGCGCCTCGTTGACGAAGGCGGCTCCGTGCTGCCGCACAACGGCCAGATCGCCGGCGCCTTGCAGGTGCGCGGGCCGTGGGTGCGCAGCGGCTATTTCGGCCTGGACAGCAACGGCGACTGGTTCGACACCGGCGACGTGGCGACCATCGACGCCCGTGGTTACCTGCTGATCACCGACCGCATGAAGGACGTGATCAAGTCTGGCGGCGAATGGATCAGTTCGGTGGAAATCGAAAACGCGGTGATGGCCCACCCCGGCGTGGCCGAAGCGGCGGTGATCGGCATTCCGCACCCGCGCTGGAGCGAACGGCCGCTGCTGGTGATCGTCCCGCGCCAGCCGGGCAAGGCGCCCAGCCACGCCGCGCTGCTCGCCATCCTCCAGGGCAAGATCCCGAAATGGTGGATGCCGGACGCCAGCGAGGCGGTCGAGCAGTTGCCCCATACCGCCACCGGCAAGGTCAGCAAGAAGACCCTGCGCGAACAATTCAGCGACTACGCCTGGCGCTGAATCGCCGCTCTGCCAATTCCTTTGACTGGCCCGTCGCCGCGACGGGCCAACGGGCTTTCCTACAACAAAAACAACTGGAGGCACCATGAGCGACACCCCCGATTCCATCCGCGAACAGTACCGCAGGATCCGCGAAAACCCCGCGTTCAAGGCCGTCGTGCAGGCCCGCTCGCGGTTGAGCTGGCGCCTGAGTGGGCTGGTGCTGTGCGCCTATTTCGTGTTCATGGCGATTGCCGCCGGTGTGCCGGCGTTGCTGCATGCGCCGCTGTATCCGGGCAGCCACCTGAGCGTCGGCATTCCGCTCGCCAGTCTGCTGGTCGTCATCCCATGGCTGCTGACCGGCTGGTACGTGCACCGCGCCAACCGCCATTTCGACCGGCAGATCGCCGCGATTGCCGAGGAGTCACAGCCATGACCACTCCCGGCGCGATCAACTTCAGTGCCATTGGCATGTTCCTGCTGTTCGTCTCCATCACCCTGGTCATCACCGTCTGGGCCGCACGCCGGACCCGCTCGGCACGGGACTTCTACACCGCCGGCGGCGGCATCAGCGGCCTGCAGAACGGGCTGGCGATCGCCGGCGACTACATGTCGGCCTCGACCCTGCTCGGCCTGTCGAGCATGGTGTTCGCCAAGGGCTACGACGGCATCATCTACATGACCGGCTTCTTCATCGGCTGGCCGGTGCTGACCTTTCTGATGGCCGAGCGCCTGCGCAATCTGGGCCATTACACCTTCGCCGACATCGTCTCGTTCCGCCTCGATCCACGCCGTATCCGCGTGCTGGCGGCCTGCGGTTCGCTGACCGTGGTCAGTTGCTACCTGCTGCTGCAGATGGTTGGCGCCGGGCAGTTGATCAAGCTGCTGTTCGGCCTCGACTACCCGGTGGCCGTGGTGGTGGTCGGCCTGCTGATGCTGGTCTACGTGATCTTCGGCGGCATGCTGGCGACCACCTGGGTGCAGATCACCAAGGCCGTCCTTCTGCTGGCCGGCGGCACGGTGCTGATGATTCTGGCGCTGGCGCCATTCGGCTTCAGCCTGGAGACGCTGGCACAGCGGGCCGTGCAGGCACACAGCGCCGGTTGGGCGCTGATGGGCCCCGGCAGCATGCTCAGCCACCCGCTGAACGTGGCGTCCATGGCCATCGGTCTGGTGTTCGGTCTGGCCGGCCTGCCCCATGTGCTGATGCGTTTTTTCACCGTGCCCAACGCCCGTGAGGCGCGCAAGTCGGTGTTCTACGCCTCCGGCTTCATCGGTTTCTTCTTTTTGGTGGTGTGCGTGCTGGGCTTTGCCGCCATCGTCATCGTCGGCAGCGACCCGGCCTACTTCGTCGACGGCAAGCTCGGCGGCGCGTTGCTCGGCGGCAGCAACATGGTCGCCATGCACCTGGCCCAGGCGGTGGGCGGTAACCTGTTTCTCGGATTTCTCTCGGCGGTGGCCTTTGCCACCATCCTCGCCGTGGTCGCCGGTTTGACCCTGGCCGGCGCCTCGGTGATTTCCCACGACCTCTACGCGATGGTGATCAAACGCGGCAACGCCAGCGAAGCCCGGGAGATGCGCGTGTCGCGGGTCGCCGTGGCGGTACTGGGGTTGCTGGCGATGGCGCTGGGCATTCTGTTCGAGCAGGTCAACATCGCCTTTCTGGTTGGGCTGACCTTTGGCATTGCCGCGTCGGCCAACTTTCCGGTGCTGTTCATGGCCATGTACTGGCAAGGCCTGACCACCCGCGGCGCGATCTACGGCGGGCTGACCGGGCTGGTGTCGGCGCTGACCCTGGTGGTGCTGTCGCCGACCGTGTGGGTCACCGTACTCGGCCATGAGCGCGCCCTCTTCCCTTACGACCACCCGGCGCTGTTCTCCATGCCGTTGTCGTTCGCCGTGATCGTGCTGGTGTCGCGCTTCGACCGCAGCGCCCGAGCCGCGCAGGACCGCGCCGGTTTTGCCGATCAACTGGTCCGCGCTCAGACCGGCCTCGGGGTCGCCAGCGCGAACGCCCACTGACGTACACGCCACGCAAGCCGTGGCGGTTTTTTCTTGCTGTCGTTTTTCCTTTCCTGGGAGATTGTCATTCCATGCCTGACTACAAGGCCCCGCTGCGCGACATGCGCTTTCTGCTCAACGAAACATTCGACGCCCCTGCCCTCTGGCAACGGCTGCCGGCGCTTGCCGAGCGTATCGATGGCGACACCGCCGATGCCATTCTCGAAGAGGCAGCGAAGATCACCGGCGGCCTGATCGCCCCGCTCAACCGCAGCGGCGATGAACAGGGCGCGCAATGGCAGGACGGCAATGTCATCACTCCGGCCGGGTTCGCCGAGGCCTACGCCACCTACGCCGAAGGCGGCTGGGTGGGTCTGGCCGGCAACCCGGCGTTCGGCGGCATGGGCATGCCAAAGATGCTGTCGGTGCAATTCGAAGAAATGATGTACGCCGCCAACGCCAGTTTCGCCCTGTATTCGACGTTGTCGGCCGGCGCCTGCCTGGCCATCGATGCCCACGCCAGCGACGCGCTGAAAGCGAAATACCTGCCGGCCATGTACGCCGGGCAGTGGGCCGGCTCGATGTGCCTGACCGAGCCCCAGGCGGGCTCCGATCTGGGCCTGATCCGTACCCGCGCCGAGCCGCATGCAGACGGCAGCTACGCCATCAGTGGCACCAAGATCTTCATCACCGGCGGCGATCAGGACCTGACCGAAAACATCATCCACCTGGTGCTGGCCCGACTGCCCGACGCACCCGCCGGCTCGCGGGGTATTTCGCTGTTTCTGGTGCCGAAAGTGCTGGTCGACGAGCACGGCGCGCTGGCGGGTGCCAATGCCGTCAGCTGCGGCTCCATCGAGCACAAGATGGGCATCAAGGCTTCGGCCACCTGCGTGATGAACTTCGACGGCGCCCAGGGTTGGCTGATCGGCGAACCGGGCAAAGGCCTGTCGGCGATGTTCACCATGATGAACTACGAACGCCTGTCCATCGGCCTGCAAGGCATCGGCTGCGCCGACATGTCCGGTCAGACGGCGATGGCCTATGCCCGTGAGCGCCTGCAAAGCCGCGCAGCCGGCGGTGCTGTCGAGCCGCACAAGGCCGCCGACCCGATCATCGTCCACCCCGACGTACGGCGCATGTTGCTGACCATGAAGGCCCTGACCGAAGGCGGTCGTGCCTTCGCCACCTGGCTGGGGCAACTGTTGGATATCGGCAAATACAGCGACGACGCCCGGGAGCGTCAACGGGCGGAGAGCCTGGTGGCATTGCTCACGCCGGTAGCGAAGGCGTTTTTCACCGACACGGGCCTGGAAAGCTGCGTTCTCGGCCAGCAGGTGCTGGGCGGCCACGGCTATATCCGTGAGTGGGGCCAGGAGCAACTGGTGCGCGACGTGCGTATCGCACAGATCTACGAAGGCACCAACGGCATCCAGGCGCTGGACCTGATCGCGCGCAAGGTTCTGGGCAATGGCGGCGCGTCGCTGGCGTTGTTCG
The DNA here is from genome assembly GCF_044746785.1 of Pseudomonas sp. NPDC090208. NCBI lineage: Bacteria > Pseudomonadati > Pseudomonadota > Gammaproteobacteria > Pseudomonadales > Pseudomonadaceae > Pseudomonas > Pseudomonas sp. NPDC090208. The sequence continues at coordinate 133,956 of NZ_JBIVCU010000015.1, read as the reverse complement.
CCGAGGAGATTCGCGATTTCGCCAAAGGCGCAGACGACAGCTTCAGCGTCCGCCTGCTGCAGGCGCTCGATCAGCTGGAAAGCCTCACCGCCCACCTGCAACGCGCCGCCGCTGAAGACCCAACTGCACCGGGCGCGGCGTCGGTGGATTACCTGCACCTGTTCGGCTACACCGCCTACGCCTACATGTGGGCACGCATGGCACGGGCCGCCGAGGGCAAGGACGGCGATTTCTACACCGCCAAGCGTGCGACTGCGCGCTTCTACTTCAACCGCCTGCTGCCGCGCATCGAATCCCTGGCAATTGCAGCCCGGGCCGGGAGTGCGGATCTGTACGGGTTGATTGACTGAACACAGCCTGCCGCACGCCCTCTGTAGCGGTCCGGCTTGCCGGCTGTGGGCACTCTTGCTTTTGATTCTGGCCGAAGGCCGTGGGAGGGAGCTCTGCTCGCGAAGGCGTCGGCTCAGACAATGCTGTGGTGACTGATCCACCGCTTTCGCGAGCAGAGCTCCCTCCCACAGTTTTTGTACGAGACAGGCAAGCCGGACTGCTACGGACATTGCTGGCTGAATGCGGACAAACCGTGGGAGCGGGCTGGCCCGCGAAAGGGTTGTGCCAGTCACCCTGGTAGCGTCAGATAGAACGCATCGCGGGCAAGCCTCGCTCCCACAGGGCTTGTGGGCTGCTACGGAACGGTGGGCACTCTTGCTTTTGATTCTGGCCGCAGGCCGTGGGAGGGAGCTCTGCTCGCGAATGCGTCGGCTCAGACGATGCTGTGGTGACTGATCCACCGCTATCGCGAGCAGCACGCCCTCCCACAGGTTCTGTGATCTCCAGGCTGTTGACGGTGCGCTCTGGTTCAACAAACCCGCTGATAACGGTTGATCTGCGGCACGCCTTGCAACAGGTCGGCCGCCTGAGCGAGCGCCTGCTGCAGGTGCTCGGTCTGCCAGTGCAACGCTTCATCTTCCGCGCTACGCCAGATCTCGAACGAAGAAAACAGCAATGGATCATCCACCGCCTGCAGATAACCGTAATCCACACAGCCCGGCTCTTCCTGGGTCGCCCGGGTGAGTGCCGTCAGCAACCGCAGCATCGCCTCCAGCCCTTCGGGTTTGACTTTGAATACCGCCGCCACATGCAAAAAACTCGACATCGACAACACTCTCCTGATCGAGACATACGCCAACAGGCCGCGACCGGTTTCGGTGCAGCCCGAGGTGAATAAAGGGATAAAAACCGGCGGCCCGCTGCCTTGCGTGGAGGCAATACGGGCCGTCGGGATCGCTCGGTCGGCCAGATCAGGCCAGTGCTTTGACCACCAACTCGGCCACTGCCTTGCCCGACGCCGGATTCTGCCCGGTGACCACGCGCTGGTCGGCCACGGCGAATTCCAGCCACGGCTCGGCGGCCGACTTGTAGATGGCGCCGCGCTTGACCAGCTCGTCTTCGGTCAGATACGGCATGTACTGGTCCAGTTCGGCCAGTTTTTCCTCGTTGTTGGAGAAGCCGGTGACTTCCTTGCCCTTGATCAGCAGGTTGCCGTCTGCCAGCTTGATATTGAGCAGGCCGACCGCGCCATGACAGACCGACGACACCACACCGCCGTTTTCATAGATGTTGCGGCTGATCGCCTGCAGCTCGGTGTTGTCCGGGAAGTCCCAGACCACACCGTGACCACCGGCGTAGTAGATCGCCGCGTAGTCGGCAGGCTTGACCTGGGATGGCTTCAGCGTCGAGCCCAGACGCGCCATGAAGGCGTCGTCCTGATACCACTGCCAGTCGGTTTCATCGGCCATGGCCAGGCTGTGCGGATCGATGGGCGTGTAGCCGCCCTTGGGGCTGACGTAGTCGACCTGGTAACCCGCGGCTTGCACTTCCTTGACGAAATGCACCGCCTCGCCCAGCCACAGACCGGTGGCACGGGGAATCGTCGGGTATTTGGCAAAGCTGGTCAGCACTACCAGTATTTTCTTTTTCACAACACACCTCGTTCTGTCGGCGTTCAAATGTGCTGCCACCTTAGGCCCCGGTCGGCCACCCCGGTAGACCGATGCCCGGAACGGACCTTTTCATATATGGAACAGTCAGCCGATGTATGACCTGAACGAACTCTATCTCTATGCCCAGATCGTCGAACATCAGGGCATCGGCGCCGCCAGCGAAGCGCTGGGCATCCCCAAATCGCGGCTGAGCCGGCACTTGTCGGCGCTGGAAACCCGCCTCGGGGTACGGCTGATCACCCGTTCGACCCGGCAGTTCGTGGTGTCCGAGCTGGGCATGGAGTATTACCAGCATTGCCTGGCCATGCTGGCCTCGGCCGAGGCTGCGCAATCGGTGATCGAAAGCAACACCTCGGCGCCACGGGGCATCGTGCGCCTGGCCTGCCCCACGGCACTGCTGAACTTCCTCGTTGCCGGCATGATTTCGCGCTTCATGCAGCGCTATCCCCAAGTGGAGGTGCATGTGGAAAGCACCAACCGCACCGTCGACCCGCTGCGCGAGGGTTTTGACGTGGCGCTGCGGGTGGGTTTTCCGCCGTTCGACGACAGCGGCCTGACCATGAAAGTGCTGTCGCAGAGCCCGCAGGAACTGGTCGCCAGCCCGCGTCTGTTACAGCAACTGGGGTCGGCGCAGACCCTGGCCGATCTGCAGCGTTTCCCGAGCCTGTCCAATGGCCCCTGCACCCGGCATTACAGCTGGAGCCTGCAAGGACCGGAAGGCGTGCAGGCCAAGGTGCAATACACGCCGAGGCTGGTGACCGACGACATGATCACCCTGCGCCGGGTCGCCCTGGAGGACGGCGGCATCGTGCAGTTGCCCCGACTGGTGGTGTTCAAGGACCTGCGCAACGGCCTGCTCGCCCCGGTCCTGCCCGACTGGCGCCCCAAAGGCGGCGTGGTCCACGCCCTGTTCCCCTCCCGCCGCGGCCTGATGCCCGCCGTGCGCAAACTGTTGGACTTCCTCGCCGAGAGTTTTGGCGAACTGGACGTGGACAACCTCTACGGCAAATACGCCGCGCGCGGGTATGAGGATGCGTGTTTCCTGTATGAGTCGGCGGAGTGATTTCGCCATCGCCCCTGTGGGAGCGGGCTTGCCCGCGAAGACGTTGAGTCAGTCACCCTAGTAGCGTCAGATAAAACGCATCGCGGGCAAGCCACCCTCCCACAGGGTTTGTGGGCTGCTACTGAACGGTGGGCACTCTTGCTTTTGATTCTGGCCGCAGGCCGTGGGAGGGAGCTCTGCTCGCGAAAGCGTCGGTTCAGACAACACAGTGGTGACTGATCCACCGCCTTCGCGAGCAGGGCTCCCTCCCACAGGTTCCGTGATAGCCAACGGTTTTGGCGGTGTCCTCCGCATCCGTAGCAGCATGGCTTGCCAGCGGTGACACCCTCAAGATCGCCTCCGCCGGCAAGCCGGACTGCTACAGCCCATTGCGTGCCGCCCGCTTTTGACTCTGGCCGAAGGCCGTAGGAGCGGGCTTGCCCGCGAAGACGTTGAGTCAGTCACCCTAGTAGCGTCAGATAAAATGCATCGCGGGCAAGCCACCCTCCCACAGGGTTTGTGGGCTGCTACTGAACGGTGGGCACTCTTGCTTTTGATTCTGGCCGCAGGCCGTGGGAGGGAGCTCTGCTCGCGAAAGCGTCGGTTCAGACAACACAGTGGTGACTGATCCACCGCCTTCGCGAGCAGGGCTCCCTCCCACAGGTTCCGTGATAGCCAACGGTTTTGGCGGTGTCCTCCGCATCCGTAGCAGCATGGCTTGCCAGCGGTGACACCCTCAAGATCGCCTCCGCCGGCAAGCCGGACTGCTACAGCCCATTGCGTGCCATGCGCTATTGATTCTGGCCGCAGGCCGTGGGAGGGAGCTCTGCTCGCGAAAGCGTCGATTCAGACAACACAGTGGTGACTGATACACCGCCTTCGCGAGCAGGGCTCCCTCCCACCGGTTCCGTGATAGCCGATCGTTTTGCGGCATGCCACCGCACCCGCATCCGTAGGAGCGCGCTTGCCAGCGATAGCGATGCGCCGGTTGGACGACGGATGACCCGGCAGCCACCACTCACGCTCCACTATGCTTGGAGAGTCGCTTCGGAGGGGCCGCTCATGCACAGGATCGTGTTGCTGCTCGCACTGTTACTGGCTGCCTGCACCCATGAGCCGACAGACGAAGGTCTGAAAGTTTCGGACGACCACCACCTCAACGAGCCGAAGATCCAGTTTCTCGGGGTCGGCGGCTGGCTGCTGCACTGGCACGGTGAAAGCCTGCTGCTGGCCCCCTCTTTCAGCAACCCGGCTTCGCTGGGTATCCGTGGCCTTCCGCCCTTGACCGTGGAGGCCAATCACTCCGTGATCGATCGCCATATGCCGGACGCCTCGGACGTGCGCATGTTGCTGGTCGGTCACGCCCATTACGATCACTTGCTCGACGTCAGCCATGTCGTGCGCACCAAGGCCCCCAATGCCGTCGTCTACGGTTCGGAAACGGTGCGGCATATTCTCCAGGCCGAAGCACCGGATGCCGTCAGAACCGTCGTGCCCCGCCTCGCGCAGATCAGTTACCGCAAACAGCCTGGCTGGCGTGGCACCTGGTTCTATTCGTCTGGCGAGTACCTCACCGATGGCGATGACCCGAAACGTCTGAAAAACAGAATCCCGAAAGGCCGGATCCGCGCCATGCCGGTGGAAAGCATGCATGCCCCGCATTTATTCGGGCGCAACTTCCTGCCGGGCGCCTACGACGAGGACCTGACCGAAACACCCACCTCGATCTTCGACTGGAAGCTGGGGCACGTGACGCTGGCTTGGGTCATCGATCTGTTGAGCGACGACGGCAAGCCGGTCTACCGGATTCATTACCAGGACAGTGCCGCCGAGCCGCCGTGGGGCTTTCCACCGTTGATGGCCGACGGTCGCGGCTATGACGTGGAAATCCTCTGTGCCGCCAGTTGGGACAAGGTCAGCTACTACCCGACCGGCTTGCTGCGGGTCACGCGGCCGCGCATGGTGTTGCTCGGGCACTGGGAAAACTTCTTTGGCAACGACCTGGACAAGCCGGCGCGGACCATCCCGCTTCAGCGTTATCGCGGCCTGGTCGAAAAGCTTGCAGGCTACGATGCTCACGTGCCAGAGCCATTCTCCGAGGTGCAACTCCCCGCACCTGTCCCGTAGCGACAGTCGGCGGAGAAATGACCGTGTCGTTTCTGGAAACAACCGGACGGCACAACTACAGTTAGCCCCATTCAACGCTTAGCAGGCAGTCAGGCGCATACCTTGCCAGGGAGGGCAATCATGCCTTCGTTTCCAGCGGTTGAGTCGTCACTTCATGTTCTTCCCGTCTCCGGCAATCATCCTGCGGAGTGCTCATCTTGAGTCAGGCCATCGTCGTTCCCGGCCGGCCCGGCTTCAATGCGCTGCTCTGGTGGTTTCAGGGCCCTTCGGCCAATCTCGCCGACTATCGCTTCGAACTGGATGGCAAGCCGCTCAATCCGGTGCCGCGCATTCTCAATGTCGGTACGGTACTGGGGATGGTCACCGGCAAGGCTGGCGAGGTGGCGCAGCGTACCTTTCTGGCGGTCACTACCCACAATGACGGCGCCCCCGGAGCGCCCCATACACTGCGGGTGTTCTACAAAAACAGCCCCGGCAATCTGGCTTATTCACGAACGCTGCCGAGCACGGCCGACGGACTGAAGGTGGTGGTCGCCAGCTGTTATTACGACGGTAACAACCGGCTGCTGGCCAACGCGCCTTTGCCGCAGACCTATCTGAATATTCAAAATACTCCCCACGTCAAAGTGCTCAGCGGCGATCAGATCTATCTTGATCTGGAATTCTGGGGTCTGGTTCCAGCACCGCTGGACAACACCTGGCAGCGCTATGAGGAGCAATGGTACGAATCTCGTTTTCTGGCGTGGATGTCACGGGGGGGCAATCTGTGCATCGCCGACGATCACGAATTCTGGAACAACTACCCCAGCAGCCGTCGCGCCGGCATCCTGAGCGGCATCTTCAAGCGGCCACCTCAGGCGATTGCCGATGACATGAACCGTGCGTTCATGATTTATCAGGCGGTGCTCAATGCCGATCCGGATACGCTGGCCGCTGGTGGCCCGTTGACAGAGGAGGAGCTGCATTGCTTTGAATTCCCCGGAAAGCTTGCCCCCGCCAGCCTGAGCAAGACATTTTCCATGCTGGTGCTGGACACACGAACTCAACGCAGCGACCCACCGCCTGCTGGCGTCCAGACCGGGCAGTTCAGTGAACCGGCCTGGCTGGCAACCACCATCCAACGCGTCCAGCAGCGTGAAGCCCCCGTCCTGTTGGTGACATCGCAGTCAATGCTGGATAAAGGCGGCGACGCTACAGACAGCAATCTGAACGACTACAAGAGGCAATTCGACGCCCTGTGGCTCGCGCTTCTGAGTCGCAAACATTCAACCTTGCTGCTGACCGGAGATATTCACTGGAGTCGCGCTCAGCAAATCACGAAAGCCAACAGCGACCAGGACGTTCACGACTACGAAATCGTGTCCTCTGCGCTATCGCGCATCGCGTACGGTACCGGTCGCCCCCCCGAATCACCCAACAAGATCGAAGGTGGTGGCTCCACGATCAGGTTTGTCCGCACCGGCGAAACCTTCGCCAGCAACAACTACGCGATTCTGGAATTCGAAAACCACAGCTTCGGTCTGCGCTGCGTTGCCCGCTGGTGGATGATCGACGGCGACGGCAAACATATTCCGGTGGATACGGCAGAGACGCTGGGCAGCAACGCAAGGCAACAGATGTTCATCAACCTCGACCTGAGCTAGGAGCGTCCCATGAGCAATCGCCTCTTCTATTCGCCCCAGTACTTTGATGTCGAACCGTCAAAGCCGTCCGAGAAGCCCGAGCCGCCTGTCGATCTGAGCAAACGCTTCCAGAACAAGGACAACGCCGCCTTCCTCGCCGAGGTCGCCAAACAGCTGGCGAAGCTCAAGCCGGGCAAGGACGACCTGCCCCATCATGCCGCCGACGGTGAAATGGCCATCGGCCTGATCGGTTCGTATGGCCTGTTTGGCTATGGCCTCAGACGCAGCCAGGAAATCGTCCGCTTTGACCGTGGACCGTCCTACTGGAGCCATGCCTTTCTGTTCACCGGCGGCCTGCAGAACGACCCCAAGTTGCTGCGCGGCCCTGACAGCCCATGGTTGCTGGAATGCACCTTGCGACCGTCGGCCACGTTGAGCGATGCCCTCTATTCCGATGGCGTCATGCCCAGACGACTGGCCGAATATGCGCCGGCCGAATTCGACTGGCATCGCCTCGCCAGCGTCGCCAATTTTGCCGTGATCTCGCTGGGCCTGACTGCCGAAGAACGTGCCACCATCCGCAAGGTGGCGCTGGAACCGCAAAGGGCCCGGCAGCAGCTCGGCCTGGCCGCATTGGCCGGGCTGTGGTTTCACTACCTCAGCGACAAGGGCGAAGTGCGCAACCCGCTCACCGAAGGCCATCCCATGCATTCGGCGGCCTACGTGCAGATGGCCTATTCCGCTGCGGGTATCGACCTGGCCCCCAGCGCATCGCAAAACACTGTGGCGCCGGAATTCTTCTGGAGCCTGGCCAAGCACCTGCAACCCCTGAACCGCTACCGCCACCCGCAAACCAACGAGTTCGTGCAACGACCGCTGAAAATCTGGACCTGCATCCGCGACCCGTACTGCACCATGACCGGCACCGACGCTGCACAATCGCAAGCCCAGCCGCCGACGCTTGAGTCGATCATCAAGGGCTGACGGTTGATTCATCGATCAGGCGCTTGCACCCCGCAAGGCGAGCGCCCGGTGTTTTCAGATCTGCGCCGCTTTCACCCACAGGTGCGACACATCTCCTCACAAGCCCTCCCGCATCGCCGGGGCACGGTGTTACCTTGAAAATCCTCTGCTGAAACAAACAGATACTTTTCACCCACCCTCTGCAAAGGAATGCCTCCGGCAATGCACTTTCCATTCAAGCACCTGGCTGTCACCACATTGATGCTGACCAGCCTGTCGTCGTTCGCCACCCTCGCCCACGCCAACATCACCCCGCAACAGAGCGCGGCCATCGTCAAGTCGTTCAGTGCGGCCTCGGTCGGCGACTTCCGTCAGTTCCTCACCACGCTGGGCAAAACCGATGTGGCGCGGACCGCCAATCTTGCGCCGGCGATCAAGGGTTTCCTCGGCAACAAGACCCTTACCGTCGATCAGCAGAACGAGGTGTATCGACTGCTCGGTCTGTATGCCCGGGTGAAGTACGGCGCTGCGGCCACTGAAACCCTGCGTGAGCTGGTGGCGATTCCGACCTTCCGCGTCGACGGCGTGCCTCAGCACGAGAACCCCGAGTTCCTCAAGATCGCCGACATGATCAAAACCCTGGCGCAGACTTTCAACCTGAATTTCCGCAACGTCGACAACCGCGTCTACGAGATTTCCCTGCCGGGCAGCGGCAAGGAAGTGGTGGGTATCCATGCCCATGCCGACGTGGTGCCGGTAACACCGGAAAACTGGGTGTTGCAGGACGGCACCCGCCTCGACCCGTTCAAGGTCACGCTGATCGGCGACCGCATGTACGGCCGTGGCACCGAGGATGACAAGAACGGCATCGTCGTGGCGATGTACGCGATGAAGATCATCCATGACGAGAAGCTGCCGCTGGCGCGTAATTTCAAGCTGCTGATCGACACCACCGAAGAAACCTCGGGCGATGCCATCCCCTACTATTTCGAGCGCAACCCGACGCCGGACTACAACCTGGCGTTGGACGGCGGCTATCCGGTGGTGATCGCCGAAAAGGGCTACGGCACGGTCATGGCCAGCTTTGCCCGCCGCAATGGCGAGGGCAGCGGCGCGGAAATCATCTCGATGACCGGAGGCCTGGCCACCAACCAGATTCCGTCGAAGTCAGTCGCCACGCTGCTCAGCGACACACCGGCAGAACTGGCCGCCAGCCTGCAAAAAGCCGGTGCCGAGTACGTCAAACGCAACGGCGGCAATTTCGAGATCGCCGCCGAGGTGGCGGGCAAGGACGTGAAGCTGACCGTGACCGGCGTGTCGGCCCACTCCTCCGAGCCGCAATCGGGGGTCAACCCGGTGGCGCGCATGCTCGACTTCATCAATGGTCTCGACGGTCAGGTTGCGCTCAAGCACAACCACATCACTGACGCCGCGCGCTACGCCGCCGACAATTGGGGCCTGGATTACCTGGGCGGCAAACTGGGCGTGGGCTTCGCCGATGACTTCATGGGGCCGCTGACCACTTCGCTGACCTACGTCGCCCTGGATGACAAGGTGTTCAAGCTGGCGGTCAACCTGCGCGTGCCCAAGGGCAAGTCGCCGGACACGCTGAAGGCCGAGATCGCTGGCAAACTGGAGGCCTGGAGCAAGCAGACCCACATCGCGCCGACGTTTGATTATTCGATTGCCGAACCGATGTACCGCAATCCCAACGGCGAATGGGTCAAGGCGCTGCTGGCCGTGGCCACTGAAAACCTCGGCATGGCGCACACGTTCGGCACGTCCGCCGGCGCCACCTCGGTGCATGAGCTGCCCAACGGCGTGCAATTCGGGCTGGCGATGCCCAACGTCAAGTACACCGGCCATAACGACAACGAGTTCAAGACCACCGGGCAGTTCCTGCTGGACCTGCAGATCGTCACCGAGATGATGGCCCGCGTCGGTCAGTTGCCGAAGCTCTGAGTCTCTTCCGGGCCCGCTGTACAGAGGGCCCATCGCCGCTCGGCCTGTGCCGGTCGAGCGGCTATCCATCCTCCGTCGCCACTGTGCGTCCGCTCCAGACCGCCTCGACGACAACCTGAACGGGTACGGATGTTGCTCGGATGAGCGGGCGCTTTTCGTCGGCCGCCGGTGCAAACCGACAAACCGGCGACTATGACTTATGTGCTTCCTGCATGGGCCATTCCCAAACGACATAAGCTGGCGTTTTTGCGGCATGGTAGTCTCAGCGCACTTTTGAAAATGACCAGAAATCAGGTAAGTCCATGTCCAGAATGTCCCACACCGCTTTGCGGCGTAGTTTCAGAGCCCTGCTCACTTCACAGTCGTGCTATGAAACCGCCTCCGTGTTTGACCCCATGTCCGCCCGCATCGCCGCGGATCTCGGGTTTGAAGTCGGCATTCTCGGTGGTTCTGTGGCCTCTCTGCAGGTATTGGCTGCGCCGGACTTTGCCCTGATCACCCTGAGCGAGTTCGTCGAGCAGGCCACCCGGATTGGCCGCGTTGCCCAGCTGCCGTTCATTGCCGACGCCGACCATGGCTACGGCAACGCGCTGAACGTCATGCGCACCGTGGAAGAACTGGAACGTGCCGGCGTCGCCGCGCTGACCATTGAAGACACCCTGCTGCCGGCGCAGTTCGGCCGCAAATCCACCGACCTGATCTCCATCGAGGAAGGCATCGGCAAGGTCAAGGCGGCGCTGGAAGCGCGGATCGATCCGGAGCTGGCGATCATCGCCCGCACCAATGCCGGCGTGCTGCCGGTCGAGGACATCATCGAACGCACCAAGGCCTACGAGAAAGCCGGCGCGGACGGTATCTGCATCGTCGGCATCAAGGACTTCGAACACCTTGAGCAGATTTCCGCCAACCTGACCGTCCCGTTGATGCTGGTGACCTACGGCAACCCGAAGCTCTCCGACCAGAAACGTCTGGCCGATCTGGGTGTGCGTATTGTGGTAAAGGGCCATGCTGCCTATTTCGCCGCAATCAAGGCGACCTACGACAGCCTCCGGGCGCAGCGCCAGGTGACCCACAGCACCGAGAACCTCAGTGCCACGGAACTCACCCACACCTACACCCAGCCGCAGGACTACGTGGCCTGGGCCGAAGAATTCATGGATGTGAAGGAATAATCAGCCTCGGCTGATACCGGAGCGTTCGCTGCCAGGCGACGCTCCGCACCCCCGCCTCTTACACGCAGTCCTTGGCCGCCTGGCCAAAACCGGAAGTCAGCAGGCTGCGCTCATAAATGAACACCTTGCCACCGCTTGAAGCCTTGTAGGCTTCGATGACGTTATCGGCTGCCACCGAACTCGACACGGTGATCCGGTAATGCCGCTGGGCCTGGGACAGCACCGGGGTCAGATGACGGTCCTGCAGCTTGGGCACCACACAGGCGGTGTACTGCTCGGGCGACTTTTTCGTTTCCAGCGTCTGGGTCGGTTCGTTCGGCGCGGTCGCGCAACCGGCCAGAAGCGCGGTAGAGATCAGGGCGGTGACAGCCAGTAATTGGCGCATGTGCGGTTCCGTCATCAGGATTTTCGATATCGGCCATTCTCCATTTCAGGCGCCATAACAGAACTTGAAACGCGTGATGCTGACTATCGACAACAACAATGATGGATTCGGTTCCAGCGTCGACGTCCTTAAACGGGTGGGTGGGCACCTTCCGGTTTTGATTCTGGCCGCAGGCCCTGGGAGGGAGCGCGCTTGTCCGCGATCAACTGTAGGAGCTGGCTTGCCCTGCGACCGGCGACGCAGTCGTCGTAAAACCTGTGTCCTTGGTTTGTCTGATACTCCGCTGAGTCTGCTAACGCAGCCCTGTTTCGCCTGGCGGCGAGTTACTTGGAAGAGCCCCAAGTAACCAAGGGCTCTTATCCCCGCCATACGGCACCTCGCTAATGCTCGGTGTACCCTCACTCCGGCGACGCTCCGTGGGCCCGCCGCGAATGGGCCATCCATGGCCCACGCGGCTCTCGCGACATCCTGTCGCTCGGCCCACTGCGCATCGCCTGCGTTTGGCCTTCTGGGACGGGGCCCCAAGATCAAAAGCCAGATCAAAAACCAGATCAAAAGCCGGCGATACACACACTCTCTGTGGGAGCGGGCTCGCCCGCGAAGGCGTCCTCAAGATCACCACCGCCGGCAAGCCGGGCTGCTACGGGTCGGTGATCACACTCTGCTTTGCTTCTGGCCGCAGGCCGTGGGAGGGAGCCCTGCTCGCGAAAGCGTCAGTTCAGACGGCATCATGGGCCTGGGCTGCCTGGGTCAGGTCTTCGGTCATGCGCAGCTCGACACCGGTGGGCGAATACTGCGCAGCAGCGGCAAACGGTGCAGCGGCGACGGGGACCGGGTGCTCACGACGACGCCAGACGAAAAACGCCACCAGCGCCAGATTGATCACGGCAAACGCCCAGAACAAGCCGGACGGCCCACCCCAGCTCATGACCGGCGAAATCGCCAGCGGGCTGATGGCCGAGCCGAGCGAGTTGATCAGCAGCAGACCCTGGATCATCCGCACCAGCGCCCCGGACGGCGCGCTGTCGGCGGCGTGACTGACAGCCACCGGATACACGGCGAAAACACCGCCGCCCAGCAGGAACATCACCACCAGCATCGGCCAGCCCGACGGCGGCAACAGCAAGGCCACAACCGACAGCACTGCGCATACAGCACCGAGGTAGATCAACACGGTCTGCCGGTCCTTGCGGTCCGACCAGCGCCCTACCGGGTACTGCAGCACCATCGCGCCGAAGATCACCGCCGCCATCATGTGGCCGACTTCAGTCACGCTCAGCCCGACCCGTTGCAGGTACAGCGGCAGCAGCGTGTAGACCGCCGCAATCGCGACACCCGAACCGAAACAGCCCATCACGCCGGTCGGGGTGATGCGCAGCAACTGGCCCGGGTGCAACGGCTCGGCGCGCTCGACCAGCGGCGTGACCTTGGGGATCATCACGATCGGCACCAGCGACAACGAAGCCAGCATCGCAGCGATGGTGAACGGTACCGTCTCGCCCGCCCCCATCACCGTGCCCAGGCTCATCTGCCCCAACAGGCCCGCGCCGTACAGCGCAATCATGTACAGCGCCAGCAAACGCCCGCGAATCTTCGGCTCGGCCACCAGCAACAGCCAGCTTTCCACCACCAGGTACACGCCGACGCTGGCCCAGCCACCGATCAGGCGCAGCCCGAACCAGATCCACGGGTCGCTGCTCATGCCTTGCAGGGAAATGGTCACTGCAATCAATGCGGCGAAACAGCTGTAGGCACGAATGTGGCCAATACGCGCGATCAGCCGCTCGTTGAAAATCGAGCCCAGGGTCAGGCCAATGAAATAGGCCGACGACACCACGCCGACCATCTCCGCAGAAAACCCCATGGCATCCAGACGCAGCGTGGTCAGCGACGACATCAACGCGCTGCCGATGCTGATGATGAACAGACCCAATAGCGGTGCCAGCGCCATCGCCAACAATTGCACAGACATAAAAACCTCAAGTGATCGAACAGACAGGCGTTGCAGGCGGGGCATTGTTGGAATTGTCGGCGGGCAAACGCGGGGGCGCGCATCTTAACGGGCAAGATCGCGCGGTAAAAGACGGCAGCAGCAGGACGTTCGGCACATGTTCAGCGAAAAATATCGGCACGCAGGTGGCGACAAGGCCGCTCAGTTGTCAGGGCTCAGATTGGCTGTCTGTTCCTGCTTCACCAGCGCGACCTGGAGAAAGTCGATGAATGCCCGCACCCGCGCATTCAGCGCCGATTGTTCGGTGACGCAGGCATAGATGTGCATCGGCACCGGTTCTGCCCATGCGGCGCTGCTTTTGTCCGGCTCGAACAAAGGCAGCAACTGTCCACTGTCGATGAAAGGCCGGGCCACAAAGTCTGCGAGCCGGGCGATACCGCCGCCGTTGACGGCGATCTGGGCAATGGTGTCAATGTCGTCGCAGATGAAGCCCGGTTGGGTTTTCGCCTCGAAACGCTGGCCATCGCGCACGAACGCCCACGGCAAGAAACGCCCGTCCGTGGGGTAACGCAGCACCAGACAGGCGTGCTGTTGCAGCTCTTCCGGCGCGGCCGGTACGCCGGCACGGTCGAGGTAATCCGGTGACGCACAGAACACGAAGGGTCGTGAGGCGATGCGCCGGGCGATCAGTTGATCGCTCAACTGCGCTTCGATACGGATGCTCACGTCAATGCCTTCCAGGCGGTGATCGACCCGCCGCTCGGTGCTGACCAGTTCGATGTCGATCCGCGGATAAGCCTGCTTGAACGCGGGCAGCAGCGGCGCCAGCACATGACGGCCGAACGCCCGGTTGGTGGCGATACACAGACGCCCTTGGGGAGTAGTCGCGATGGCGGCGGCCTGGGAGGCGAGATCGATGTCCCGGGGGATATGTCGCACCTTCTCGTAGTAACGCGCGCCGCTTTCGGTCACCGCCATAGTGCGCGTGGTGCGCGACAGCAAACGCACGCCCAGGTGGGTTTCGAGACGGCCGATGCTCTGGCTGACGGCCGCGGCGCTCATGCCCTGAGCACGGGCGGCTGCGGCGATGCTGCCGTGTTCGACCACGCGGATGTAGGTGTTGATCAGTCCCAGGATGTCCATTGAGCCTCGGCCTATTCGTTGATTTTTCTTAATAGTGATTTAAGCCAAGCCTGTCTACCGACCGGGTTGGCGCGTTGGTAGGTTAGCCACTCTTTCTTGCGGCCACTGGCCAGGGGGTGACTCAATGACTGACACAAACCTGTTGAAAACTGCCCGTTTTCGTTTTCCCAAGCACACCACGCCTTATGTGTTTGCGCTGTATATGGCAACGATCATGGCGTTTCTGATGTGTCTGGTGATCACGTTCGCGGAGTTTGGTCTGGACGAACATTACCTGAAGAATGTGATTAATGCTTACCGTGTGGCGATGCCTTCGGCGTTTGTCTGTGTGTTGGTCGTCAGGCCGATCGTGGCACGGTTGGTGGCGTGGTCGGTGCGGGGCCATTGATTCAATCGCCTCCAGCACGTTACGCGATCCCTTGTAGGAGCTGGCTTGCCCTGCGACCGGCGACGCAGTCGTCGTAAAACCTGTGTCCTTGGCTTGTCTGACACTCCGCCGAGTCTGCTAACGCAGCCCTGTTTCGCCTACGGCGAGTTACGCGGTCCCTTGTAGGAGCTGGCTTGCCCTGCGACCGGCGACGCAGTCGTCGTAAATCCTGTGCACTCTGTTTGTCTGGCATGACGCCTTTAGCTGCTAACGCAGCTTGGTTTCGCCTGACGGCGAGTTACTTGGAAAAGCCCCAAGTAACCAAGGGCTCTTATCCCCGCCATACGGCATCTCGCCTAGGCTCGATGTGCCCGCACTCCGGCAATGCTCCGTGGGCACGCCGCGAATGGGCCATCCATGGCCCACTCGGCTCTCGCGGCATCCATGCCGCTCGGCGCCACTGCGCATCGCCTGCGTTCGGCCTTCTGGAACGGGGCCCCAACATCAAAAGCCAGATCAAAAGCCGGCGAAACACACACTTCCTGTGGGAGCGGGCTTGGTCTGGGCCGCACTCGGACGAAGGCGTCCTTGAAATCGCCACCGCCAGCAAGCCGGACTGCTACGGGTTTAGGCGGCCTACTGAAGCCTGCCTGCCCCCTGAATAACTGTGGGAGCGAATTCATTCGCGATGCGGTGTTCCCGACGATGGTTTCGTGTCGCCTGGTTGATTATCGCGAATGAATTCGCTCCCACGGTAGACCGGTGCTACAGGGCGGTGTGCGCTGCTGCTTTTGACTCTGGCCGAAGGCCGTGGGAGGGAGCTCTGCTCGCGATAGCGTCAGTCCAGACACTGCTGCGTCAACTGACCCACCGTCATCGCGAGCAGAGCTCCCTCCCACAAAAACAAACCTCAGCGCTCGCCCTGTAGCCGTCCGGCTCGCCAACGTTGACGCCAGCAAGCCGGGCAAAGCCCTCTTTCACCCCGCCAAAGCCTGCTCCAACACCACTTCCAACGGGTGGCGCAGTTGTTTGTCGGCCATGCGTTTGACCTGGCTGCGGCAGGAGTAGCCGGTGGCCAGAGCTTCATGCTCCTTGTCCAGTTTGCCGGCCCAGGATTGTTCAAAGATGGTCTTCGAGGTTTCCTGGTTGCGCGACTCGTGGCCGTAGGTGCCGGACATGCCGCAGCAGCCGGTGGCTTCGGTGACCAGTTTCAGGCCCAGGCGGGCGAAGACTTTTTCCCATTGGCCGCTGCTGGCCGGGGCGTTGGTTTTTTCCGTGCAGTGGGCCATCAGGCGGAAGGTCCGGGTCGCCGGCTGGCTCTGTTCCGGCAGCACGTCGATCAGCCATTCCTGTGGCAACAGCACGTTCGGCGCGGCGTCGAGGCCCGGGACTTTCTGGTACTCCTGGCGGTAAACCAGAGTCATCGCCGGATCGAGGCCCACCAGCGGCACGTCACAATCGGCCAGCGCCTTGAGCTGCTTCGCATTGCGGATCGCCGCTTTGGCGAACGCACCGAGGAAGCCCTGCACATGCAGCGGTTTGCCGTTGGCACTGTACGGGGCGAGAAACACGCGATAACCCAGTTGATGCGCCAGCTGAATGAAGGACGCCAGCAGCGGCGTCTCGAAATAACGGGTGAAGGCGTCCTGCACCAGCACCACGCTGCGGGCGCGCTGCTCCGCGCTCAGTTCGCGCAGGGCCGGTACGCTGGCGACGCCGACGTTGCAGGCGCGCAGCGTGGCTTGCAGGTTGTAGCGGTGAATCAGCGGGCTGTCCTGCATGCCGACATGCCGCTCCATCAGGCCGCTGACCCACTTCGAACCCATCACCGCGTTGTACAGCCCCGGCGCATGGGCCAGGTACGGGATGGTGAATTCCAGCGAACCGATCAGGTAATCACGCAGCGGGCGCTGATAACGACCGTGGTACAGCTCCAGGAAACGCGAACGGAATTCCGGCACGTTGACCTTGATCGGGCACTGCCCCGCGCAGGATTTGCAGGCCAGGCAACCGGCCATGGCGTCGTAGACCTCATGGGAGAAGTCCGCCTCGCCACGGGAACGCTTCAGGTTGTTGCGCAGTCGCGCCGGCAGCCCTTTCAGCCACGAGGCCTTGCCGCGTGCGGCTTCGAGCACGTCGATATTGGCCGCACCCTGCAGGCGCAACCACTCGCGAATCAGCGAAGCGCGGCCTTTCGGCGAGTGCTGACGTTCGCGGGTGGCTTTCCACGACGGGCACATGGCGTCGTTCGGGTCGAAGTTGTAGCAGGCGCCGTTGCCGTTGCAGTGCACCGCGCTGCCGAAGCTTTGCCAGACGCGCTCGTCGATCTGCCGGTCGAGGTCGCCTCGCAGGGTCACTTCGTTGACCTTGAGCAGGCCTTCGGCAGCATTCGGCGGCGTGCAGATCTTGCCAGGGTTGAGCTGGTTGTGCGGATCGAACGCGCCCTTGAGCGATTGCAGCGCCGGGTACAGTTCGCCGAAGAACGCCGGCACGTATTCGGAACGCAGGCCCTTGCCGTGTTCGCCCCACAGCAAGCCGCCGTAACGCTGGGTCAGCTCGGCGACCGCATCGGAAATCGGCTTGACCAGCGCGGCCTGGGCCGGGTCTTTCATGTCCAGCGCCGGACGCACGTGCAGCACGCCCGCGTCGACGTGGCCGAACATGCCGTAGGCCAGGCCGTGGCCATCGAGCAAGGCGCGGAATTCGGCAATGTAATCGGCCAGTTGTTCCGGAGGCACGGCGGTGTCTTCCACGAACGGCTGCGGACGGATTTCGCCCTCAACGTTGCCCAGCAGGCCCACCGAACGCTTGCGCATGGTGTAGACCTTGTTCACCGCCGCCGCGCCTTCGGCCAGGGTATGGCCCAGACGCTCGACGCCTTTGTCGGTTTGCAGGTGCGAGACGAACGCCGCGACGCGTGCGTTCACTTCCTCGACGTCATCGCCGCTGAACTCCACCAGGTTGATGCCCAGGGTCGGACGCTCGGCATCGGCCGGGAAGTACTCGGCGACGCTGTGCCAGACGATGTCTTTCATCGCCAGCATCAGCACCTTGGAATCCACGGTTTCAATGGACAACGGCTTGTGCGCCAGCAAGGCGTTGGCGTCACGCAGGGCGTCCATGAAGCTGGAATAACGCACGTTGACCAGCACCGAATATTTCGGAATCGGCAGCACATTGAGCTTGGCTTCGACGATGTACCCCAGCGAACCCTCGGCGCCGCACAGCACGCTGTTGAGGTTGAAACGGCCCTGCTCGTCGCGCAGGTGCGCCAGGTCGTAACCGGTCAGGCAGCGGTTGAGTTTGGGGAAAATCGACTCGATCAGTTCGGCCTGGGTTTCCTGGATCTGCCGCGCGGTACGGTACACCTCGCCGATCCGGCCGTTCTGGGCGCAGGCGGCGTCCAGCTGTTCATCGGAGATCGGCTGCGTGTGCAGACGCTCGCCGCCAAGCAGCACGCTGTGCAGTTCCAGCACGTGGTCGCGGGTCTTGCCGTAGGTGCAACTGCCCTGCCCGCTGGCGTCGGTGTTGATCATGCCGCCGACAGTGGCGCGGTTGGAGGTCGACAGTTCCGGCGCGAAGAACAGCCCGTGGGGCTTGAGCGCGGCGTTGAGCTGGTCCTTGACCACCCCGGCCTGGACCCGTACCCAACGCTCTTCGGCATTGATTTCAAGGATGGTGTTCATGTGCCGCGACAGGTCGACGACGATGCCGTCGGTCAGCGACTGGCCGTTGGTGCCGGTGCCGCCGCCGCGCGGGGTCAGCTTGATCTGGCGAAAGCGCGGCTCGGCCATCAGCGTGGCGATGCGCGCCACATCATCGGCATCCCGCGGAAACACCGCCGCCTGCGGCAAACGCTGATAGATCGAGTTATCGGTCGCCAGTACCGTACGGGTGGCGTAGTCGGCGCTGATCTGGCCGCGGAAACCGCTGGCAGCGAGCGCGTCGAGAAATTCTGGGTAACCGGCCGCAGGGGTGGCGGCAGGCAGTTGGGCAATCATCATCGGATGGCCTCTTGTCGGTCTGATCACGGAAAAAGCAAAATACTTGTCGCCCGGGCATTAATAGGTCAGCCTCGGGCTCTTGGTGATGCCAATGATCCTGCAGGTTTGCGCGCAGGACAAACGGATATTCCTGCCGCTATCGATGACTTTTCTGAATGAATTACCGTCACCTCACGCCCTCCATGTCGCTGCTGCTGGCGTTTGAAGCCGCCGCCCGCCATGAAAGCTACACCCGCGCCGCCGAAGAACTGTCGCTGACCCAGAGCGCGGTCAGCCGCCAGGTGCAGGCGCTGGAACAACAATTGGGCCTGACCCTGTTTCGTCGCGAGGGTCGACAGGTGCAACTGACCGACGTCGGCCGCCTGTACCAACGCGAGCTGAGCGAGGCTCTCGGGCGCATCCGCAGCGCCACCCTGCAGGCCATGGCCTATCAGTCCGGCGGCGGCACCTTGCGTCTGGCGACCCTGCCGACCTTTGGCTCGAAATGGCTGTTGCCGCGCCTCCATGATTTCTACAAGACCCACCCTGGCATGCTGGTACACATCAACTCGCGGATCGACGCCATCGACTTCGAAACCAGTGGCATCGATGCAGCGATCGTGGTCGGCAACAGCGACCTGCCGGGCCTGATCAGCCATCGCCTGCACGCCGAAGAACTGGTGGTGGTGATCTCGCCACAGGCTGCTGAAGCCCATACCGAGTGGACGCCGGAACAGATCGCCGGGCAGACGCTGCTCACTGTGGTGAACAACCCCAACGCCTGGGGCGAATGGTTCAGCCATCACCGCCTGCCCCACCGCATGATGCGCCTGGGGCCGAGTTTCGAGCTGACCTCCCATCTGATCCAGGCGGTGCGCGCCGGTATCGGCATCGGTCTGGTGCCGCGCATTCTGGTGGATGACGAACTTGCTAGCGCCGAACTGATCAACCTCGACCTGCCCTTCGCCAGCCAGCGCAGTTATTACCTGGCCTACCCGCCACGCAACGAAACCCTGCCATCGCTGCGGGCGTTTCGTGCGTGGCTGCTGGAGCAGATCTGACGGCTAGCCACTCTCCTACGGAAAATGGGCTCAACCGGGCGCCATTGTGAGAGCGAATTCATTCGCGAGAGGCCATTCAGACGACGGTGATGTGTCGGCTGTCAGCCCGCATCGCGAATGAATTCGCTCCCACAGGGTATGGGGATGTTCATTAACCGTGTGACGGCCTACCCCTGTAGGAGTGAGCTTGCTCGCGATAGCGTTCTTTCAGCTAGCGCCACTGCGACTGAATAGACGCCATCGCGAGCAAGCTCACGCCTACAGGAGAATGGGCTCAACCGGGCGCCATTGTGGAAGCGAATTCATTCGCGAGAGGCCATTCCAGACGACGGTGATGTGTCGGCTGCCAGCCCGCCTCGCGAATGAATTCGCTCCCACAGGTTACGGTGAGGCAATCAGATCAGCTTGTTGTTCTGCAAAAACTCCTTGGCGACGCTTTCGATGGATTCACGGCCTACATCGACCCGGGAGTTGAGTCTGGCGATGGTGTCGTCGTCCAGGGTTGCCGACAGCGCGTTGAGCAGTTCGCCGACCTTGGGATTTTCTTCGACGACTTTGGTGCGGATCACCGGGGTCAGGGCGTAGCTGGGGAAGAAACCCTTGTCGTCCTTGAGCACCACGAAACCGAACGCCGGAATGCGGCCGTCGGTGGACAGCACCAGTGCCAGGTCGACCTGGCCGTCGCGCAGGGCCTGATAGGTCAGGCCGCCGTCCATGCGGATGATGTTCTTGCGCTCGAACTCGAACTGGTACATCTCCTGCAATGGGCGCAGGCCGTCGGGGCGGGAGAAGAATTCGGCGTTGGAGGCGAATTTGTATTCCTTGCCGCCGGCAACGTTTTTCGCCAGATCGCTGATCGAAACGATGCCTTCCTTGTCGGCTTCTTCCTTGCGCATGGCGAACGCGTAGGTGTTGTTGGCTTTCGACGGGTTCAGCCAGGTAATGCCCTTCTGCGCATCCAGGCTGCTGACTTTCTTGTAAGTCTCGTCGGCGTCGAGGCGGTCCTTGACGTTGTTGTAAATCACCAGCGAGGTGCCGGTGTATTCCCAGTACACGTCGACCTGGCCGTTTTCCTGGGCGGCGCGCAGCACCGAGGAACCCAGGTCAGCGCGCTTGTCGACGCCGTAGCCATTGGCGCGCAGCAGTTGTGCGGTCATTTCTGCCACCAGTTGCTGCTCGGTGAATTTCTTGCCACCGACGACGATCGTGCTGTTGGCGGAAACGCTGGCCGCAGAGCCCAGGGTAAGGCCCATCGCAAGTGCCAGGCTGGCGAGTGTCCGTAGAATCATCATGCACCTCTTGTTAGCTGTTCTTGTTATGAATGGACGTCAGCCCGGTCAGCGACCGGCCAGCCGCAGGCCCCGCGACACCGTCAGCACCTGCAGCACGCCGCAGGCCATGTCCACGGCAATCGCCAGCAGCGCAGTGGAAATCGCGCCGGCCAGCATCATGCCGAAGTCGTTCAGGTCGATACCGGTGAAAATCAGCTCGCCCAGGCCCCCGCCTCCAACCAGAAAGGCCAGCGGTGCGGTGCCGACGTTGATCGCCAGCGCCGTACGCACACCGGCGAAGATCACGTTCATGGCGTTGGGGATTTCCACCTTCCAGAGAATTTCCCGTGGGGTCATGCCCATGGCGTCGGCGGCCTCAATCAGGTGCGGCGGCACGGCACGCAGGCCTTCGTAAGTGTTCACCGCCACCGGCAACAGCGTCGCGACCCACAAGCCGAAGATCGCCGCACCACCGCCCACGCCCAGCAGGCTCATGGCCAATGCCAGCAGCGCCAGCTTGGGAATCGCCTGGCCGACGTTGAGCACCTGCATCGCGGCCATGGCATAACGCTGGTTGGCCGGGCGGCTCATCCACACACCCAGCGGCAGCGCCACCAGCAAGGCCAGCCCGCCGCTGATGGCGACGATGCGCAGGTGCTGCACGCTGAGGAAACTGATGTCGCCCCAGTGATATTGCAGCCCTTCCCAGAATCTCATCATCAAGTCGGACATGATCAGTGCCCCACTGCCGTGGTGTTTTCCACCAGCCGGGCGAGGATGTCGGCCTGGTGCACGTAACCGACGAAGCGACCATCGCTGTCGTTGCACAGCGCCCAGTCCTGGCCCTGCCCCAGCAGCTGCGAAAATACCTGCCGCAAGTCATCGCCGGGCTTGACCACCAGCCGCGAGACGCCGGATACCGCACCATTGCCGCCGACCACCTGCATCTGCTCCCGTGGCGCGGTGTGGGTGACGACATCGGCCACGCGCAGCAGGCGCAGGCGTTTCATGATGCGGTCGCCGCCCATGAAGTTGGCGACGAACTCGCTGTTCGGCCGCGCCAGCAGGTCATCCGGGGTGCCGAACTGCTCGATCCGGCCGTTGTGGAACAACGCCACGCAGTCGGCCATTTTCACGGCTTCGTCGATGTCATGGCTGACGAACAGCACAGTCTTGCCGACCTGCCGCTGGATGCGCATGAATTCATCCTGAATCACGTCGCGGTTGATCGGGTCGATGGCGCCGAACGGTTCGTCCATCAGCATCACCGGCGGGTCTGCGGCCAGGGCACGGGCCACGCCGACCCGCTGTTGCTGGCCGCCAGACAGTTCGCACGGGTAGCGCTTGAGAAACTTCGACGGCTCCAGCGCCACCACGTCCAGCAGTTCTGCGGCGCGCTTGCGGCTCTTGGCCTTGTCCCAACCCAACAGATTGGGGACCACGCAGATGTTTTCCTCGACGGTCATGTTGGGGAACAGGCCGACCTGCTGGATCACATAACCGATAGAGCGCTTGAGGGTCACGCTGTCCATCTCGGCGGTGTCGCGACCACCGATCCGGATGGTGCCGGAGGTCGGCGTGATCAAGCGGTTGATCATTTTCAGGGTGGTGGTCTTGCCACAGCCCGACGGCCCCAGCAGCACGCAGATCTGCCCCTCTTCAACGCTGAAGGACACATCTTCCACGGCGGTGGTGGTGCCGAATTGCTTGTTCAGGTGATTGATCTGGATCACGACGTGGCTTCCTTCAGTTGGCCTGCGGCCAGTTTGTTCAGGCCTTTGGGCGTCAGTACGCGCTGCAGGGCGTAGAGCGCGTAGTCGGCGGCAATGGCAATGATGCTGATGACGATGGCCCCGGCCAGCAGTTGGCGGGGGTCGGACTGGGCGATGCCGCGCACGATCAGGCTGCCCAGGCCACCCGCGCCGATGTAGGCGGCGATGGCGGCAATGCCGATGTTGATCACCGTGGCCATGCGCACGCCGGCCATGATCAGCGGCACCGCAATCGGCAACTCGACCTTGAACAGCCGCTGCGCGGTGGACATGCCCATGCCGATGGCGGCTTCACGCAATGACGGGTCGAGGTTGGAGATGGCGGTGGTGGTGTTGCGGATGATCGGCAACTGCGAGTAGAGAAACAGCGCGATCACCGCCGGCACCACGCCGATGCCGTAGCCGATCAGCGACAACACCGGGATCATCAGGCCGAACAGCGCGGCGGAAGGAATGGTCATCAGCACGGCGGCAAACGCCAGGACCCAGCGGCGTGTTCGCGGGTGCTGAGAGATGGCGACGCCGACCGGCACGCCCGTGAGGATCGCCAGACCAACCGCCACCAGCACGATCAGCAGATGCTGACCGAGCAGCAGGCCGACCAGCCGCGCGTTTTCCAGAATGAAACTCAAGGTTTCCATCGTTGTTATGCCTTCTTCATGTCGTTGTTATTTTTTCCGGCTGTACATCTGGAATTGAACGCCGGATTTGTAGGAAACCTTACCCTGCCCGGCTCGCCGGCCCGCCCTTCGAGTTCGACGATCTCTATCAAAAAATCGACGTCACGTGTCTTTTCAGCGAGAAGTCGCAGAGCCTGCCGTCCTCGCGGCAGGCAGCCGTCCACGGCAGACAGGCCGCCGCCGGGACGGGCCTGAGGTCATTAGCTTGCTATGGGTTTGTCAGGTGGTTCGGAACAGGCCCGCCATAGCGAAATATCGGCGCACACACACAGGCCCGGCGCTGACGATCAGGAGTGCGCCTCATCAAATTTCCGCCGTTCCTCTCCCGGCGTGCAGCCCCACACCCGACGATAGGCCGCGCCCAGATGGGACGCCGAAACGAAGCCGCAGCTGTAGGCAATCGAAGCAATCGGCTGGGTGCTTTCGCGCAGCAGGCGGCGGGCCTCGTTCAGGCGCAGTTCCAGGTAGAACTTCTTCGGCGTCATGCCGAAATGCTGGTGCCACAGGCGTTCCAGCTGGCGGTGAGAGAGGTTGCACTTGTCGGCGATCTGCTCAATGCCGACCACGTTCTCCAGGTTGTCCTCCATGAACGCGATGGCCGCAGTCAGGCGCCGGTCATGAATGCCGAAGCGCCACTGGATCGACATGCGCTGGTGTTCTTCCGGGGCGCGAATCCGCGCATGCAGGAATTGCTCGGCAATGCTCGCCGCCAGGGGGTTGCCGAAATCCAGAGCGATCTGCGCCAGCATCAGATCGATGGCCGCCGTGCCGCCGGCGCAGGTCCAGCGATTGTCGTGGTTGACGTAGAGTTCCTTGGTCACTTCGATGGCGGGAAACTCTTCGGAAAACTGGCCGATGGATTCCCAGTGCAAGGTGCAGCGCTTGCCGTCCAGCAAGCCCGCTCGGGCCAGAATGAAGGTGCCGGTGCTTAGCGCGCCGACGGTCCTGCCCTTGCCCGCCAGACGCTGGAGAAAGCGCAGCATTTTCGGCGGCTTCTGGTTTTCGATATCGAGGCTGGCGAGGACGAACACCCTGTCCAGTTCCGGCGCCTGCTCCACCGGCAGGGTCTGGATTTCGAAACCACTGCTGGAACTGATCATGCCACCGGCTTCCGACAGCACCGTCCATTCGTACAGCGCCTTGCCGGCCAACCGGTTGGCCGCCCGCAACGGCTCGCTGGCACCGGCCAGGGCCATCATCGAAAATTGCGGAAGAATCAGCAGCCCGATGCGCTTGGTGGCCTGGCCATTGCCGGGCGCGGGAGGTTCAACAGGGCTTGTCATCGCCGGATCCTTGTCGTGGGTCATGCCTGCCGCCGGCGACACAGGGTTGCGCAGCGTGGGCAGGCATATTACAGCCAGACGGGATTTTCGTGACAGATAAGGGGGCTTGCGGGTTGACGCCCAAACCCCGTGGGAGCGAATTCATTCGCGATGCGGCGTAACGGCCGACACATCTCTGTCGCCTGACATGGCCTCTCGCGAATGAATTCGCTCCCACGGGTTCAGCGTCAAACACCACCTTCCTGTAGGAGCCGGCTTGCTGGCGAAGGCATTTCCACAGTCACCTTGGCATCAGATGGCCGGCCGCGTTCGCCAGCACGCCGGCGTCTACAGGTTTTCGGCGTCAGGGCATCAAGCGCGAGCGCGGATCGCCTCATCAATGCTGCGGATCATCGACTGGAACACCGGGCTGTCGACCTGGTTCTGCTGGCCGTGCTGCATGTTCGGCACGATCAGGGCGCTGGCGCCGGCGTCACCGGGGTACAGACGGTGCAGACGCTGGGACTCCGACGGCATGTGCAGGGTGTTGTCGGCACCGTGGATGATCAGCGCCGGCGGGAAGCCCTTGGCGCCTTCGATGCCCGGCTCCGGGTCGAACGCCACGTAGGATTTGTAGGATTTCGCGGTGACATGGCTGCAGCCCGGCCAGCGGTCGGCGCCACCGGCTTCGGTGTAGCCGCCCAGTTGTTGATCGACATAAGCCTGGGTGTCCGGATCCAGCGGGTAGTAGCCCAGACGGGTCGCGTCGGTGCCGGTGTCGAATGGCGGGATCGGCGCGTTGTCGTCCAGCGCCAGAATGGCGGCATCGGCAGCGGCCTTGTCAGCGCGCAGCCCTTGCAGGTCACGCAGGGTGGTGTAGCTCATCGGCACCCAGAAGCGGATCTGCTCACCGCCGGCTTTTGCCAGCGCCGCCACCGCGCCCAGGCTGGCGACCGAACCCATGGCCCAGGACGCCACTACCGGCATTTCACCGAAGTTGTCCCGCGCCCACTGCACCGCGCCCAGCACTTCGTCCTGCTGGTCTTGCAGCGAGACGTTGGTGACCACCAGATCGCCGGCCTTGAACGTGTTGCGGATGGCCTTGTTGGTGAAGAAGCCGGCCACGTCGTAGGTCATCACTCGATAGCCGCGTGCTGCCAGCGCCCGACCGAATAATTGGCCGTACATGCTCACCCCGCCGGTGAAGCCGGAGTTGAACACCACCGGTGGCAGTTTTTCGCCATTGGCGCTGCCGGGTACGGGTTCGAATACCGTGCCTTTGAGGTTCAGGGTCTGGTCGGCATAGTGAACGGCGAACTGTATGTCTTTTGTTGTGATATCAGTCATTGCAGTCTGTCTCGATATTGAAGCGTGGGCGTTAATCAACTTGCCAATTGCTCGATTGCTCCGCGAAGCAAGCGGTCAACGGGAACTTGTGTTTCTGCAGAAACTTGCTGTGCAACAGCGTCGACGAATGCAAAGACGCTGTTTGAATCGAACACCGAGGCATAGGCCACGGCGTTATTGTCCGTGCCGACATGGGGCGCGTCGGTGGCTTCCAGGATCAACTTGTCGGCGCCCACACTACGGACGATCTGTATGGCAAAGCCGGCGGTGACTTCAGGATGGATCGAAGTGCGATAACCCGGCCCCTTGAACCACACATTGCCGCGTCGCTGCGCTTCGGCGAGCAAGGCGATATAGGCAGGTTCGGCCGTGCCGCGCTCACTGTGGCAACTGCCCAGATGGTCGATGACCACCCGCACGGTCTCGGGAATCTGCCGCAACACGCGCAGGCTGGTTTGCGCCTCTTTGGCATAGATGTGCAGGTGTTGATGGGGTTGCAGACGGTTATAGAACGCAGTCCAGGCAGCATCGCTGAAGTCGTTGTCGCCAACAGTTTCGGGCCTGGCATCGTGCAGCACGATACGTGCGCCGATCACTTGTGGATGGTTCAGACGCTCGGCAGTGGCGTACTGCGGATCGGCCTTGATCGTGCCGACCAGCCGAATACCGGCATAACGCTGCGGATGTGCTGCCTGAAGTTGTTTCAACTCTTCGAACGAGGCAAACACATTTTCCGAATCAGGAAGAATGCTCAGGTGAACATTGTTGATCAGCGCAGGCACAACACCGTTATCGATCAATTGATCCAGATAAGTTGTCAGCGGGTGCGGCTCGGGCAATGTATAAGGCAGCGAACCTGCGACCCGGGAAAGATCCCGCGAAGTGTAAAAATGAACGTGACTGTCAATTCTTCTGATCGGCGGCGGCATGATTATTGTTTTCCTGCATGAGTGGGAAAACAATAATCTTCAGGGCCTGCGCAGCGCTCCCGCCAACCCGACGTGTAGTATCAAAATTTCGCCATGCGCTCCACTGACATCAAGTCATGTGCAACGCCTGCACATCAGAATGGCGAGTTTTTGCTGTCCACCCCGTCGGCTCAGACGCCCCAGTATTTGAGTGCCCACAACACGCCCATGCCCGCCGCCAGCGTCAGTGTCGTGTTGCGCGTGCGCCAGGCCACCGCCGCCGCAACGATTGCCGCCGGGATCTGCGGGTTGCTCAGGGTGAATGCGCCATGACCGCCGGGATAGACCACGGCGGGCAGCATCAGTGCTGCCAGTACGCTGGCCGGGACGTACATCAACGCCCGACGCAGCAACGGCGGTATGCGCAACTGCCCATAGAGTTCGACGAACGACAGGCGCAGCACAAAAGTGCCCAGGCCGATGGCCAGAAACAGGCCCCACAACGCCCAGCTACTCTCCATGGCTCGCTCCCTCGGTCACGGCGCCGGACAGCGTCGGTTTGCCGGCCTGCTCCAGCAGCAAACCGGCGACAATGCCGCCCACCGAGGCGATGATCAGCCCGAGGTTGTACGGCAGGTCCACCGCCAGCACTGCGATCAACCCGCCAACCACGGCGGCGCCCAGGCTGGCGGCGTTGCGCAGACCGGGAATCAGCAGGGCCACAAAGGACAGCGGCACGGCGAAACCCAGCGACCACGACTCTGGCACTTTTGCCCCCAGGCAGACCCCGGCCACCACCGACAGCTGCCAGACCAGCCACATGCTGAAAGCCGTGCCAGCGTAGAAATGATGAGCGAAGCGTCCCAGCTCCCCTGTCGATAGTTTCAGATGGCACAGGGCGAACGACTGATCGGACAGCAGATACGACAGCGGCCAGGTCCAGCGCCGGGGCAAATGGTGCAGATGCGGCGCCAACGCGGCGCTGTACATCACCAGACGCAGGTTGATGACCAGCGCCGTGACCAGAATGGCGACGGGCACCACGCCCTGGTGCAACAGCGCCAGCGCCGCCATCTGCGCGGAGCCTGCATAAAACAGCAGCGTCATGCCGATGGTGGTGCCGGGCGCCATGCCCATTTCGATGGCCATCACCCCGGTGATCAACCCGAAGGGAATCACCCCCGGGGTCAGCGGCAGCAAGGCGCGCACGCCTTGCATGAAGGCTTCGGTCGCGGTTCGGTAGGCCATGTGAAGGTTCCTGGTGATGCCTGTATTTTTTGTTCTGACGGCCCTGCTATCTGCCGGCATGCATTCGGGTAAGCTGAGACACCGCTTCCGGACCTGACGGTCGAACCCAGGCAGATGAGGCAACTCATGTGGGAGGGAGCCCTGCTCGCGAAGGCGTCATTTCAGACAATGCTGTTTCGTCAGGACTGACGCCTTCGCGAGCAGGGCTCCCTCCCACAGGCCTTCGGCCCAGCCAGGCTTGAGTGCCGGAGCCAGCAGTATCACGGTCCATCATGGCTTGCAGTGTACGGGCCGTGTACCGCGCTTTAGAACCGACTTTTTTTTCGTGAAAACAGGTAGTTTTTGTTATGCCTAAAAGCCCCCAGCCTGATCTGCCGCTGATCAACATGCCGTCATTCAAGGCCATGCGTTCGTTTGTCGCTGCCGCCAAATACCGCAGCTTCACCCGCGCCGCCGAGGCGCTGTGCGTGACTCAGGCGGCAATCAGCCGGCAGATTCGCGAACTGGAACTGTCGCTGGGCACCGAGCTGTTCATGCGCGCAGGCCGCGAGATCAGGCTGACCGCATCCGGCACCGCGTTATTCGATGCCGCGCAGCTGTCGTTTTTGAATATCTTCCAGGCCACCGAACGCATTCGCCGCGAACAGGCCGACAAACACAGCATCACCTTGTGCTGCTCGCCGGCCCTGTCGGCGCTGTGGCTGTCGCACCGCTTGAAAGACTTTTTCAGCGCCCACCCCGGCGTCGACCTCAACATCATCACCACCCAGCATTTTCTCGCCATGGAGCCGGGAATAAAGCCGGACATCTTCATCACCAAGACCATGGACCTGCTGCCGGGCTACCGCCGCACCGCGCTGTTTCAGGAAGTGGTCTATCCGGTCTGCACGCCACGCTATCTGGAACAACACCCCGAGCTGCGCACCGTGGAAGGCATGCGCGAAAGCGTGCTGCTGGACCTCAACCCCTATGGCCGCGCGCAACTGTCGGAGCAGGTCGACTGGAATGTCTGGTTCGCCTTCCACGCCCAGCACCTGCCGCCGGCCAACAGCGACCGCCCGCATTGCCTGAGCAGCAACGATTACGGCCTGCTGGTGCAGATGGCGCTGGACGATCAGGGCCTGGCGCTGGGCTGGGATCACCTGATCGGGCATCTGATCAAACAGGGGCGTCTGGTACGGCCGGTCAAGGAAGAGATGACCCTGAAGGAATCCACGCAATACCTGATCGTCAATGAAGAGAAGGAAAACGAGCCGGCCTGCCGCAGCCTGCAGGACTGGTTGATCGCCGAATTCCGTCGCTGAGGCTGGCAATCGTTCTACATGGCAGTCATCATTCAGTCACACAGTGGTAGTAATTTGCCACCACCTTGCGGCAGGAATGAGCCCCATGATCCGCCGATCGTTGTCTTCCTTAAGCTTCCTCCAACTGCTCCTGCTGACGCTGTGCGCAGCGACGCTGGTGTTTCTGTGGGCGCTGTATTTTCAGCAGAAAGCCACCTCCCGCCATGAAGCGCTGACCGCTAAGGCCGCCGAGCACCTGAACCTGGCGACCATCGCCGCGGAAAACCTGCGTCAGCTGGTCGACCGTGCCCAGGCCATCGGCCGGGTAACCCGTGGCGACATGCAAGACCTGGGGCTGCGCCATCAGGGGCTGGTGCGCATGCTGGCGGAAGACCCGGTGTTCAAGCGCATGAGCCTGTACGCTGCCGACGGCCATCTGCTCTCCGCCAGCCATTCCGACGAGCCTGACCAATTGCCCGCGCCGTGGCTTGAACAATTGCAGGCCCATGCCGCGCAATTCGGCTTCAAGGCGATGCTGCCACGCGCCCTGCAGAGCACCGGCAGTTCGCTGGTGCCCAATTGGCGCCTGCCGTTCCTGCTGCCACTGATCGACGCATCGACCGGCAGGATGGACAGCATTCTGGTGGTGCAACTGGATGTCGGCTACCTCGCCGCGTTGTTCGAACACATCGACCTGGGCCAGAGCGGCATGTTGCGCCTGCTCGACAGCGACAGCCAGGAACGCCTGCGCATCAGCAGCAGCGGCGTGGTGTTTTCCGGCGCCCCGCTCGCCCCGGAACTGCCGAGCCAGGGAGAACAGGTCGGCATGCTCGCGCAACACGCTGCCAGCGAGCTTTACCAGAGCATGTACCTGCGCGTGCCGCAGCGCGGCTTCAGCGTGCTGGTCAGCCAGGCCAACGACGAAATCCTCGCCACCTCGCGCCTGACCAACCAGCGCCAGCTATGGCTGAACCTGTGCATGACCCTGCTGATTCTCGGCAGCCTGATCTGGACCCTGCGCGTGCTGCGCAAGCGCCAGGAAGCCTTCAACGCGCTGGAGCAAGCGCAGCAGATCAACCAGCAACTGATCGGACGTCTGGAAGAAGAACACCGCCGCAGCAGCCATGCCGCCGCCACCGATCACCTGAGCGGCCTGCACAACCGCCGCCAGTTTCTTGAAGTGGCGACCCGCGTGCTGTCCCGTCAGCGCGGCCAGCGCCGCCTGCTGGCGATTCTGTTCATCGACATGGACCGCTTCAAGTCGATCAACGATTCCCTCGGCCACAAGATCGGCGACATGCTGCTGCAAGCCGTCGCCGGGCGGATCAGCCGCATGCTGGAAGCCGGCGACGAGGCGGCGCGCTTCGGTGGCGACGAATTCGTCGTGCTGTTGGCCGGCGAGCGCAGCGAAGAACAGATCGACAGTTGGGTCAAGGCACTGGTGCAAAAGCTGTCGGCGGTCTACTCGCTCAACGAACAGGAAGTCACCACCAGCCCGAGCGTCGGCATCAGCATCTGCCCCCGGGACGGTCAGGACGTCGAAGAACTGATTCGCGGCGCCGACGCCGCCATGTATTCGGCCAAACGCGCCGGTCGCGGGCAGTACCGCTTCTTCGATCCATCGCTCAACGTCGCCGATGTCGAGGAATTCATCCTCGAACAGGCGTTTGGCAACGCCCTCAACGAACGTCAGTTCTGCCTGCATTACCAGCCGCAGATCCGCCTCGACTCGATGCGCGTCGAGAGTTACGAAGCGCTGGTGCGCTGGGAACATCCGGAATTCGGACTGGTTTACCCGGACCGCTTCATCGCCCTGGCCGAACGCAGCGGTTTCATCACGGCCCTGGGCTGGGAGGTGCTGCGCCTGGCCTGCGAAAGTCTGGCGCATTGGCATGCCGAGGATCGCGAGGTGCGAATGGCGATCAACGTGTCGGCCATCCAGTTGCATCAGGCCGATTTCAGCAGCCGACTGCTGGAAGAGCTGGCGCTGCACGGCGTCGAACCGCGGCATCTGGAACTGGAAATCACCGAAACCACCCTGCTCGACCAGGAAGGCCAGGCCATCGAACACCTGCGCCTGCTGCGCAACGCCGGCCTGCGTATCAGCCTCGACGATTTCGGCAAGGGCTACGCCGGTTTCGCCCATCTGCAATCGCTGCCGCTGACCAAACTGAAAATCGACCGCTCGCTGATCGCGCCGCTGTCCAACAGCCCGGACGACAGCCCCATCGTCTCCTCCACCATCATCCTGGCCAAGCGCCTGGGCCTGGAAGTGGTGGCCGAAGGCGTGGAAACCCGCGAACAAGTGGTGTGCCTGAAGCTGGCCGGCTGCGACATCGCCCAGGGTTATCACTTCAGCCGGCCACTCTCCGCCGCGCAGTTGCGCGAATACCCTCCGTTCATGAATCTCGTGGAAAACGCATGCGTGTCCTGAAGTTTTTTGTTGTCCTGCTGATGCTGTTTTCCCTCGCCGACAACGCATTCGCCGACTGCACCCAGCGCAGCCTGCGCATCGCGGTGATTCCGAAAAAAAGCATGGAAGAACTGCTCAAGGAGCATCGCCCGCTGATCGACAGGCTCAGCGCCGCGACCGGCATCCCGGTGGAAATCGTGCCGTCGTCATCTTACGAGAGCGTGGTCGACGCCATCGTCTCCGGCGGTGTGGACATCGCGTGGCTGGGCCCGGCGTCGTACATCCTCGCCTACCAGCGTGACCCGCGTATCGAACCGTTCGCCAGC
The DNA here is from genome assembly GCF_044746785.1 of Pseudomonas sp. NPDC090208. NCBI lineage: Bacteria > Pseudomonadati > Pseudomonadota > Gammaproteobacteria > Pseudomonadales > Pseudomonadaceae > Pseudomonas > Pseudomonas sp. NPDC090208. The sequence goes on along the minus strand of NZ_JBIVCU010000015.1, from coordinate 101,665 downwards.
CTGACCATCAGCCACGGCTTCTTCACTCCGGCCGGCCACCACTACCAGGCCCTGTTGCTGACGACCAAAGGCACCGACCTCACCGCTCTGCGTGGCAAACGGGTGGCAATGACCGACCCGGCGAGCACTTCCGGCAGCGTCGTGCCCAACGCCGAATTCTCGCGCCAGGTCGGCATGCCGTTGGCGAGTTTCTTCGGCTCGGTGGTCTACTCGGGCTCCCACGACAAGTCCCTGGATGCCCTGCTCGACCACAAAGTCGACGCCGCCTTCGTCTCCAGCGTGCGCGCCGACGCCTACCTCACCAGCGGCCGCATCAACCGCGACACTTTCAATGTGCTGTGGCGCTCGGAGCCGATCTACTACGATCCGTTCGTGTTTCGCGGCGGGCTGTGCAGCGATTTGCGAGCGCGAATCCGCACCGCGATGCTGACCCATCAGGAAGCGCTGAAAGACTTCCTCGATTCCCAGGAAGCGTCCAGCATCGTGCCGGTCAGCCATGCTGAATACGCCCCGCTGATGCCGCTCATGGGCTCGGCAGCGGGACGCTTGTGAAGGGTTGAATCAGCGGCTTTCGGCGACCGCCTGCTGCTGATCGCGCCGCGCCAGCCACCAGCCTGCCAGCAACACCAGCACCGCGCCGACCGCGCTGGCGACCCAGTGCAGCCATTCGGCCTGGGGCAGCCACGGTTGCAGGATCGGATCGCCGACCGCCATGCCGCCGGATATCCAGCCGATCAGCGCGCCACCGGCCGGCACCAGCCACGGCATGCGTTCCATGGCGGTCAGCACCAGACGGCTGCCCAGCACGATGATCGGGATGCTGATCAACACCCCGGCGGTCACCAGGTAGACGTTGCCGTCACCGGCCGCCGCCACCGCCAGCACGTTGTCCAGCGACATCACCACGTCAGCGACGATGACCGTCTTGATCGCGGTCCACAGGCGCGTGCCACCGTCGATTTCCTCGTCCCCGTCATCCTGATGGGCCACCAGCTTGATGCCGATCCACACCAGCAGCAGCGCGCCGACCAGTTTCAGGAATGGCAGCGCCAGCAGGTGGACCGCGCAGAACAGCAAAATCACCCGCAGCGCGATGGCGCCGGCCATGCCGCCGTAGATCGCCTTGGTCTGCAGCTCCCTTGGCAGACGCCGGCAGGCCATGGCGATGACCACCGCGTTGTCGCCGCCGAGCAGCAGGTCGATGGCGATGATCTGGGCCAGGGCGGTCCAGATGAAAGGGTCGGAAAGCCAACTCATGGGTAAACCTTATTGAACGAATAGAGGGAAGATCCCGGTTGCCAGCGACACGATCAGCAGGATGAAGCAGTTGATCACCGACCACTTCAGGGTGAAACGCTGGTTCTCGGCATAGTCGAGCTTGAGCATGCTCACCACCAGATAGGTGGATGCCACCAGCGGGCTGAGAATATGCACCGGCTGACCGATCAGCGAGGCCCTTGCCATTTCCACCGCAGTGATGCCGTGGTGCTGAGCCGTCTCGGCGAGGATCGGCAGGATACCAAAATAGAACACGTCATTGGACACCAGCCAGGTCACCGGGATGCTCAGCAAGGCGGTAATCACCGCCATGTACGGCCCGAAACTGGCCGGAATCACCTGCAGCAGACCGGTCGCGACGGCGTTGGCCATGCCGGTGCCGGACAGCACGCCGGTGAACACGCCGGCCGCAAAAATCAGGCTCGACACCGCAAGAATCGGCGGCGCATGCAGGGCCAGTTGCTCCTGCTGGTCCTTGAGACCGGGGAAGTTCACCACCAGCGCCAGGCACGCAGCGACCATGAACATATAGCTCAGCGGGAACAGTTCCAGGCATAGGCCGAGGATCAACAGGCCGGTGAGCACCCAGTTGAAGTAGAAACGCCAGCCGTCGCCACGGTGTTCCTTGTGCTCGGCGAAATCACCGTTGAGGTCGATGCTGCCGCCCAGACGCGCCCGCTCGCGACGGCCGAACAGCCAGGCCAGCACGAAGGTCCAGGCCACGCAGGCGAGCATCGCCGGCAGCATCGGCACGAACATCTGCCCGACATCGACGTGCATCGCGGTGGCCGCCCGCGCCGTCGGCCCGCCCCACGGCACCATGTTGCCCAGCCCCGACACCTGCAACAGCAGGCAGCAGACCATCGGCAGCGACAGGCCCAGACGCTTGTAGATCGGCAGGAACGCCGACAGCACGATCATGTAGATGGTCGCCCCGTCACCGTCCAGGGCGACGATGAACGCCAGCAGCACGGTGCCGACGAAAATCCGCACCGGATCGCCGCGCACGGCCTTGACGATCTTGCTGACCAGCGGATCGAACATCCCCGCTTCGGTCATGGTGAGAAAGTAGAGCATGGCGAAAATCATCAGCACGCCGTTGGGTGCGACCATTTTCAAGCCATCGATCACGTACTTGCCGAGGTCGGCCTGGAAGCCGCCGATCAGCGCGAATGCGGTCGGGATCAGTATGAGCGCGGTCAGAGCCGACAGACGCTTGCTCATCAAAAAGTAGATAAAGCAGGCCAACATCAAACAGCTGAGAAGCATGAGCATGGCAAATCCTGTTTTTTATAGTTGTACAGGGTTGCAACGTCCTCCCCGAAACGCTCGCGGTCCGGGGAGGACGCGGTTCGGTTCAGACAGGCAAACCCTTGGCCCGCAGCAGCGCATTGAAGCGCTCCGGGTCTGCGGTGCCCTTTTCATTGGTCTCGCGGATGCCCGCCTCGCGCTGAAGATGCGCCAGGGTTCTGGGCAGCAGCGCAGCCACGTCGGCCGCCGGCACCGCGATCACCCCGTCGGCGTCGCCCAGCACCAGATCACCCGGCAACACGCACAGCCCGGCACAGGCCACCGGCACGTTGATCTCCCCAGGACCGTCCTTGCTCGGGCCGCGATGGGTGTGGCCAGCCGCGAACACCGGCACGATGCCTTCGGCCAGTTCTTCCAGGTCGCGCACTGCACCGTCGATGACGATGCCGCCGAGCTTCACCCGCAGCGCCGTGGTCCGCACCAGACCGCCGATCACCGCCTGGCTGACGTCGCCACCGCCGTCGATGACCAGCACGTCACCCGGCTCGACCATCATCAGCGCCTTGTGCACCATCAGGTTGTCGCCGGGGCGGACGCGGATGGTAAACGCCGGGCCGCAAAGTTTCAGTGAAAGATCGCCGTGATAGATCTTCAGGCCGCGTGCACCGATGCTGCGGCCCATGCAGTCGCCCGCCACGGCGACGGGAATGGCGCGGAACGCTTCGATCAGCTCTGCCGGAATCGCGTTGACGCGGGGGTTGATGCGATAGCCGACGGGCCATTCGGTATGCGTGGAAGTGCTCATGAAAAACTCCTGATCAGAGGCCGAGAACGACGGGATTGACGCAGGCGGAAGGCGCCACCGGCGTACCGTTGAGAAAACCGAGAACGTTGCGTGCCGCACCTGCGGCCATGGCGGCCAGTGCTGCGGGGGTCGAACCACCGACGTGAGGGGTCAGCACGACGTTGGCCAGCTCAAGCAGCGGGCTGTCGGCCGGCAGCGGTTCGACGGCCATGGTGTCCAGCCCGGCGGCGTACAGGTGGCCGTCACGCAGGGCCTGAATCAGCGCCGTTTCATCGACCACTTCACCGCGCGCGGTGTTGATCAGCAGCGCATCCTTGGGCAGCAGCGCCAGTTGCTCAGCACCGATGAAGCCACGGGTTTTCGCGGTCAGCGGCACGTGCAGGCTCAGCACCTGAGCGCGCGGCAGCAGGTCGTCCAGCGACTCGCAGCGCTCGGCGCCTTGCAGATCGCTGTCGGCTGGCAGCATCGGGTCGTAGACCACCACGCTCATGCCGATGGCCTGACAGGCGAGAGACACGCGCCGTGCCACCTGGCCGAAACCGACCAGGCCGAGGGTGCGCCCGCACAGTTCCAGACCGTCCTGAGCGCGGGACCAGCGGCCACTGCGGATCTCGCGGTCCATCCAGCTCACCCGGCGAGCGGCGGCGAACATCAGCGCCAGAGTCATTTCCGCCACCGACTGGGCATTGGCCCCCGGCGTGACATAGACCGGGATATTGCGCGCAGTAGCCGCCGCGACGTCGATGTTGCTGACCCCCACGCCATGCTTGGAAATGACCTTGAGGGTCGGGCAGGCGTCGATGGCCTTGGCGGTCAGGTCCAGGGTGCGTGAAATCACGGCATCCACCGGCTCGCTGGCAAGAATCCGTTCAATCTCCTGCGCGCCCTTATCCTGGGCAACGAACAGCACGCGGCAGTCTTCGGCGTGCAGCAGATCAAGGCCCGCGGCCGCCAGTTTCGGCGCCGTGACCAGAATGGTATGGGGCATGGGTCAAGCCTTCAGTCAGAGAGGAGACGCGACCCCGGCGCACGGCACCGGGGCGCTCACCCCGGTTCAGGAATGGTCGATGGGCGACGGTTGCGCGTCGATCTTGATTTTGTAGAGGTGCACCGGGTACTGCACGGTGGACGGCTTGCCCGCCGTGGTCGCAGGCGTGCGGTTGATCTGCGCCGCCGGCATCCACAGGTAACCGTCGTGAATCCACATCGCGTCGACCCAGATCAGTCGCGGGTCGGCAATCACCGTGGTCACGGTCTTGTCCGGCGCGATGCGTTTGATGCTGCGGGTGTTCACGTCAGAGGCGTACAGGTTGCCGGCGGCATCGATGGCCGTACCGCCGGTGCTCCAGGTGTCCAGCCAGCGTTCGGCATGCCGGGCCACTTCGGCGGGCGCCAGGCTGGCGTCGTCGACATAACGGGTTTCGATGCGCGCCAGCGGGCCTGGAATCGCCTGGTAATAGAGGTATTTGCCGTCCGGCGACACTTCGAGCTGGTCCAGCCCGACGCGTTTTTCTTCGCCATTAGGGATAAACAGCTTCTGGCCGTCGGCGTACATCGGCACGTGGTCGATCGACAGTTCATGGCCTTCCAGCAGCGTGCGCGCCTTGCCGGTCTTCAGGTCCAGCACCACCAGGCGCACGGCGCCGGGATCGGTCAGATAGGCCAGATCGCCATGGAAACGGATGTCGTCGAAATAGCTGTTGTCCTTCTGCACATCGCCTTGCAGCGGATAGACCTTCTCGACGGTGTCGCTGGCCAGGTCGATCTTCACCAGCTTGCCGGCACCGGGCACCGCATGGGCACCAGTGTTGATGCCCGTGTTACCGGCATCGACCGCCCAGAGCTTGCCGTCCAGACCGATACGCAGCGCGTTGACATGCAGGAAATGGTGGGCGGGATCGTTCTTGTCCCAGCTGTTCCACTGCGCGTCGGGATACGGATGCAACTGACCGTCCTTGCCCAGCTCGGCCAGCGAAACGCCAGGGCCTTCGGATTGGGTCAGGGACACGAAGGTGCGGCCATCGGGCGCAACCGTCACGCCGTTCCAGATATGCGCGGAGGTCGCCACCGGCAACAGGCGACTGTCTTCAACGGTGGGCAGATTCGGCGGCAGCACATCGGCGGCATGGGCAAACAGCGGGGCTTGAAGCGCAAGAAACAACAGCGGCGCAGCGGACAGTTTCATGGAGTGATCTCCGGCTTTTTATTGTGGGCCTCCCCATTCGGGGTGCGGCGCCAGTATCACGGCCGGGAATGTTTGAATCCATTAGCGAATTTTCAACCAATCATTCTTCTGAGGAATGAGTTGGCGTGCTGGATAAGACCTGTAGGAGCGCGCTTGCCCGCGATGGCGGTGGATCAGTCAACACAACATTGACTGGCCTGACGCCATCGCGAGCAGGGCTCCCTCCCACAGGTTTTGTGGTGGCTGATATTTTCCGGTTGAAACCCGGTGTGTAGGAGCCGGCTTGCTGGCGAATGCGATGGGTCAGTCAGCACAGCACTGACTGGCCTGACGCTTTCGCGAGCAGGGCTCCCTCCCACAGGTTTTGTGGTGTCAGGTATATCTCGGCCCGCCACCGGCCATGTGGGAGCGCGCTTGCCCGCGATGGCGTCGGGTCAGTCAGCACAATATTGACTGGTATGACGCCATCGCGAGCAGGGCTCCCTCCCACAGGTTTTGTGGTGGCTGATATTTTTCGGTTGAAACCCGGTGTGTAGGAGCCGGCTTGCTGGCGAATGCGATGGATCAGTCAACACAACATTGACTGGCCTGACGCCATCGCGAGCAGGGCTCCCTCCCACAGGTTTTGTGGTGTCAGCTATATCTCAGCCCGACACCGGCCATGCGGGCTTGCCCGCGATGGCGTCGGATCAATCAGCACAATATTGACTGGCCTGATGCCTTCGCGAGCAGGGCTCCCTCCCACGGAGATTGGCACGGGTGGGCGATAACCGGGAACCTTGTGGGAGCGAATTCATTCGCGATGCGGTATTACTGGCGACACATCTCTATCGACCGGACTGGCCCCTCGCGAATGAATTCGCTCCCACGGTTTGAACCGCATCCGCCGGTCAAACCCCACCCTGCTCCTGCAGGATGTCGATAAACCGCCGTGTGGCCGGGGACAGGTAGGCGTCGCTGCGGTGGACGATGCCGAATCGCCGGGGCATGGTGGTTTTCGGGTTGTGTACTTCGACCAGGCCTTCGCCGCTGGCGCCCGTCAGATTGCGCCGGGAAACAAAGCTCAATAGACCGGTTTCGACGATCAGATTGCGCATCGATGCCAGCGAGCTGGAGACGATCGCCACGTCCGGTGGCGGCAGGTCGTTGGCCTTGAACGCCGCTTCCAACCATTGCCGCGTCGCCACGGACGGCGGCGACAGCATCCAGCGGTATTCACACAGCGCCGCCATCGGCACCTCGCGACCGGCCAAGGGATGCTGCGCGCTGGCCGCGACCACCACTTCGTCGTCCATCACCGGCAACTCAGTCAGCTCTTCGTCGCCGGAACCGGGCGGCAACGCACCCAGCGGGCCGACCACGATATCCAGCGCGCCCTTGCGCAGGGAATCGTGAAGCACGTCGTTCATGCCGATCTGCATTTCCAGCAGCACCGCCGGCGCCTGTTCCTGAAGGATGCGACAGGCACGGGGCAAGACGAACTCGGCAGTGGTCGCCGCGGCGCCGACGCGGATCACCCCGGACAACCCCTTGCCCATGGTCGAGGTCTGCCGCCGAGTTTCATCCAGCACCCGCTCGACCAGTTGCGAGCGCTCGCACAACAGCTGCCCGGCGCTGGTCAGACGAATGCCGCGCCCTGCCCGCTCGAACAGCTCGGCGCCGTAGGCCTCCTCCAGCCGGTCGATGCACTTGGACAGGGCCGACTGCGAGATATGCAGCGCTTCCGAGGCGCGGCCCAGATGGCCCAGTTCGGCAATCTTCATGAAATAGGCCAGGTCGCGTATCTGTAGGTTGATGCTCATTGCCGCGTTGCTCCGTCACGTATCAAGGGCCCGGGCGGCCTGCGGATGAATTCGCTGACGGATCATGCTATTGATGCACACCTCCTATCAATGCCCGGTGCGTTCCGATGAGCATCAATTTCGACCTCAACGACCTGCAGGCCTTTCGTGCCGTCGTCGAAAAAGGCAGCTTCCGCAAGGCTGCCGACGCCATTCGCATCACCCAGCCGGCCTTGAGCCGACGCATCGAAAAGCTGGAGTCGGCGCTCAACGTCAAACTGTTCGAGCGCACCACGCGCAAGGTCAGCCTGACCACAGTGGGCCTGGCCTTTCTGCCGCAGGTGGAGCGCATGCTCGACGATCTGGACATCGCCCTGATGAGCATCAGCGAAGTCGCTTCCACGCGTATGGGCAGCGTGACCATCGCCTGCGTGCCGTCTGCCGCGTATTACTTCATGCCGCAGGTGGTCAGCGCGTTTCACCGGCTGTACCCAAAAATCAAAATCAAGCTGCTGGACGCCAGCGCCAACGAGGTCAACAGCGCGGTGGCGTCGGGCGAAGCGGATTTTGGCGTGAGCTTCAGCGGCACCCTGGCGCCGGAAGTCGATTTCGAGCTGCTGTTGCAGGAGCGCTACGTGGTGGCCTGCCGTCGCGATCACCCGTTGGCGGGCCGCGAATGCGTCAGTTGGGAAGAGATGTACGAGCACGATTACATCAGCCTGGACAAGACCTCGGGTAACCGGCTGATGCTGGATCAGGCGCTGATGCGCGTGCACCCGAAAAAACCGGGCATCTGCGAAACCCGCCACGTCACCACCATGATCGGCCTGGTCGAAGCCGGGCTGGGCGTGGCGGCGGTGCCGTCGATTGCCATGCCCGGCGCTGATCATCCGATCCTGGCCAGCGTGCCGCTGATCGAGCCCGAGGTGATGCGCAGTGTCGGGCTGATCCAGCGCCGCGGACGGACATTGACGCCCGCGGCCATCGAATTGCAGCAACTGGTCAGGTCAATGCCGCACCGTTCAACGGGGCACTGAGTCCAGCCCGGTGGCCTGCACTTGCGGCTGCACCTTGGCCGAAGACAGATACTCCAGCAGCGCCTTCGCTTCCTGCGGGTGCTCGGCGTTGCGCGGAATACCGGCGGCGAAACGGGTCACCGACTGCACGTTTTCCGGGATCTTGCCGACGTAGATCACGCCCGGCACCGGCAACAATTCGGCCACCTGCTGAAAGCCCACCTGATAGTCACCTTTGGCAACTACCGACGCCACCGGGATGCGCTCGATCATCTTGCCCTTGGGGCCGACCTGGTCCTGCACGCCGAGCTTTCTGAACAGCTCCTTCTCGATGTACACGCCACTGGCGCTGTCGGAATAGGCGATGGAATCGGCCTTCAGCAGCACGTCCTTGAGCTGGGCGTCGCTGCCGATCTGCGGCTTGTCGGCGCCCGCCTTGACCACCATGCCGATCCGCGAATCCGCCAGTTCCACCCGCGAGGCCGGATCGACCTTGCCCTGTTTGATCAGCTCGTCCAGCGCATAGCCGACCATGATCACAACGTCAGCATGCTCGCCGCGTTCCAGGCGGTTCGGAATCGCTTCCGGGGCCTTGCCCATCGACGGGCCGAGGATAGTTTCCAGGGTGTCGCCGCTCGACGCCGCGTATTGCGGGCCGAGCAGTTTGTACGCGGCGGTGAAGCCACCGGAGGTCATCACCTTGAGCTCGGCAGCGTCGGCGGTGGCATGCAAAGCGAGGCAGGCCAAGCTGAAGGTTGCCAGGGGTTTAAGCAGGTTTTTCATTGTTATTGCCCTTGAAAGACGAGGGATTGATCAGACCGCCAGTTGCGGGCGAGCGGAGATGTTGCGGTACAGCACCAGAGTTGCGCCGAGCGCGCAGATGGCAGCGAAGGTCATCCAGTAGGCGGGTGCGGCCTTGTCGCCGGTCAGGTGAATCAGCCAGGTCGACACCGCCGGGGTGAAGCCGCCGAACACCGCCGTCGCCAGGCTGTAGGCCAGCGAGAAACCGGCCACGCGCACTTCCACCGGCATGATTTCGGTCAGGGCCGGGATCATCGCGCCGTTGTACAAGCCATACAGGCAGGAGAACCACAGCAGCACTTCGAGCATGTGGCCGAAGCTCGGCGCCTGGGCCAGGAACGACAACGCCGGGTAGGCAGTGACAATGGTCAGCAGGGTCATCGCCAGCAGCAGCGGCTTGCGGCCGAAACGGTCACTCAGGGCGCCGCCGATCGGCAGCCAGACAAAATTGGACACGCCCACCAGCAGGGTCACCAGCAGCGCGTCGGCGGTGCTCAGGTTGAGCACGGTCTTGCCGAAGGTCGGTGCATAAACGGTGATCAGGTAAAACGCAGTGGTGGTCATCGCCACCATCAGCATGCCGGCGACGACGACGCGCCAGTTCTGCAACAGGGTGCTCATCACCTGCCCCATGGTCGGACGGTGGACGCGGGCGTTGAATTCTTCGGTTTCCTGCAGACTGCGGCGCAGCAGAAAAATGAACGGGATGATCAGGCAACCCACGGCGAACGGAATGCGCCAGCCCCAATCGGCGACTTCCGCCGAGGTCATCCACTGGTTCAGGGCGTAGCCCAGCGCGGCGGCGACGACAATTGCCACTTGCTGGCTGCCGGACTGCCAGCTGGTGTAGAAGCCTTTGCGGCCTGGCGTGGCCATTTCCGCCAGGTACACCGACACCCCGCCCAGTTCGGCACCGGCCGAGAAGCCCTGCAACAGGCGACCGAGCAACACCAGCGCCGGCGCCCACAGGCCGATGCTGGCGTAACCGGGCACCAGCACGATCAGCAGCGTGCCGCTGGCCATGATCGACAAGGTGATGATCAGCCCTTTGCGGCGACCGACGTCGTCGATGTAGGCCCCGAGAATCACCGCGCCCAGCGGGCGCATGAGGAACCCGGCACCGAACACGGCGAAGGTCAGCATCAATGAGGCGAATTCGCTGGAAGCCGGGAAGAACGCGGCGGCGATGTGCGTGGCGTAGAAGCCGAAGAGGAAGAAGTCGAACTGTTCGAGGAAGTTGCCCGAGGTGACCCGAAAAACGGCACCGGCCTTGGAGGTGGCGGACGCCGCCCGTGGATGGGGTGAGCCATGCATGATTGTGTCTCCAGCGATCTTGTTAATTGTGCTTGTCAGCGCTTTATGACCGCGGAGTTTGCTCGACACACTTTGAAACGATAAGTGCTATGTTTTCATCGATTGATGCGTTTGGTTTATCAATCACCGTCCCCCCGGAAACCTGTAGGTGCGCGCTTGCCCGCGAAGGCGGTGTATCAGTTGAAGCCGGGTTGTCTGAATTGACGCTTTCGCGAGCAGGGCTCCCTCCCACAGGTTTGGCGTTTCATTCACACATCCTGCGGCGAACAATGATTCTGTGGGAGCGGGCTTGCCCGCGATGGCGGTGTGTCAGTTGAAGCCGGGTTATCTGAGCTGACGCCTTCGCGAGCAGAGCTCCCTCCCACAGATTGCGTCGTTTCACACAACCTGCGGTTAGTCACGACTCTGTGGGAGCGCGCTTGCCCGCGAAGGCGGTGTGTCAGTTGAAGCCGGGTTGTCTGAATTGACGCTTTCGCGAGCAGAGCTCCCTCCCACAGGTTTGGCGTTCATTCACACATCCTGCGGCGGACAATGATTCTGTAGGTGCGCGCTTGCCCGCGATGGCGGTGTGTCAGTTGAAGCCGGGTTGTCTGAGCTGACGCTTTCGCGAGCAGAGCTCCCTCCCACAGGTTTGGCGTTCATTCACACATCCTGCGGCGGACAATGATTCTGTGGGAGCGGGCTTGCCCGCGATGGCGGTGTGTCAGTTAAAGCCGGGTTGTCTGAGCTGACGC